>JAMFRN010000123.1 GCA_026224805.1 Nevskia soli | reverse complement strand
GGTGATGGGCGCGGCGCTGGACATCCCGCGCCAGGCGGCCGTGACCCTGAGCACCGAAGCCAACGGCGTCTCCGACAACCCGCTGATCTTCCCCGACACCGACGAGGCCCTGTCGGGCGGCAATTTCCACGCCGAACCGGTCGCCTTCGCCGCCGACATGATCGCGCTGACCATCTGCGAGATCGGTTCGATCGCCGAGCGCCGCATCGCCATGCTGGTCGATCCCGCCCTGTCGGGCCTGCCCGCCTTCCTGACCCCCAAGCCGGGCCTGAACTCCGGCTTCATGATCCCGCAGGTCACGGCCGCCGCCCTGGTCTCGGAGAACAAGCAGAGGGCCTATCCGGCCAGCGTCGACTCGATCCCGACCTCGGCCAACCAGGAGGACCATGTCAGCATGGCCACCTTTGCGGCGCGGCGCCTGCTGGAGATGGCGGCGAATACGCGCTGCATTGTCGGCATCGAACTGCTGGCGGCGGCGCAAGGCATCGATTTCCATGCGCCGCTGGAAACCTCGCCGGTGTTGCAGGATGTGCAGGCGCTGGTGCGCGGGCGGGTGCCGTTCTACGCCGAGGATCGCTACTTCGCTCCGGACATCGCCGCCGCGACGCAATTCCTGGAAGAGGGCAAGCTGACCGCGTTGGTCGGGAGCATACTGCCGTCGTTCGCCTGAGCCTCACTCGAAGCATCGCCCGACCAGCTGGAGGAAAGGACTACAACAATGACGAAAAACTACTTCGCCGAATCCGCGCTGCTGCCCTCGGGCTGGGCCCGCGATGTGCTGTTCGAGGTCGGACAGGATGGCTTGATTGCAAAGGCAAGGCCGGGCGCCGCGGCGGGCGATGCCGAGCGCCTGCGCGGGCCGGCGATTCCGGGCATGCCGAACCTGCACTCGCACGCCTTCCAGCGCGCCATGGCGGGGCTGACCGAGAAAGGCGGCCCGCAGGGCGACAGTTTCTGGTCCTGGCGCAAGCTGATGTACGGCTTCCTCGAGAACCTGACGCCGGATGACGTGGAAGTCATCGCCACCCAGCTCTATATCGAGATGCTGCGCGCCGGCTATACCGCCGTGGCGGAGTTCCATTACCTGCATCACGACCCGCAGGGACGGCCGTACGCCAACCTGGCCGAGACCGGCGAGCGCATCGCCGCGGCGGCTCGCAACACCGGCATCGCCCTGAGCCTGCTGCCGGTGTTCTATGCGCACGGCAATTTCGGCGACATCGCGCCCACCGTGGGGCAGCGGCGCTTCATCAATTCGCTCGACGGATTCAGCCGCATTCTTGAGTCATTGGCTAAAACGGTCGGCGGCGATGCCATGCAGCGCATCGGCGTGGCGCCGCATTCGCTGCGCGCCGTGACGCCGGAAGAATTGAAGGCGGTCGTGGCGGCCATGGAGCGCATCGACGCCAAGGCGCCGATCCATATCCACGCCGCCGAGCAGCAGAAGGAAGTCGACGACTGCCTGAGCTGGGGCGGCACGCGCCCGGTGGCCTGGCTGCTGGACAATGTGCAACTGGATGCGCGCTGGTGCGTGGTGCATGCCACGCACATGGACGCCAACGAGACCAAGTCCCTGGCGCGCTCCGGCGCGGTGGCTGGGCTGTGTCCCACCACCGAGGGCGATCTCGGCGACGGCTTCTTCAACGCCGCTTCCTACCTGCGCGCCAGCGGCAGGATCGGCATCGGCGGCGACAGCCATGCGGCGGTCGATCCCTTTCTGGAGCTGCGCCTGTTCGAATACGGCCAGCGGCTCAAGCTGGAACGGCGCAACGTGCTGGCCTTCGCCATCGGCGATTCGCTCGGCGGCCACCTGTATCGCGCAACCTGTGCTGGCGGCGCGCAGGCGTTGGGACAGAATATCGGCCAGCTGGCCGAGGGCTTCCGCGCCGACTGGGTGGTGCTCAACTGCAATGATGCCGCGCTGGCCGAGCAGAGCGAAGACGGCCTGCTCGACGCAGCGATTTTCGGCCCGGTGCGCGCGCCGGTGCGGGACGTGATGGTGGCGGGGCAATGGCAGGTGCGGGACGGCGTGCATGCGCAGGGCGAGGCCAGCCTGAAGCGCTATCGCGGCGTGATGAAGCGCCTGTTGAACTGAGGCTCCCGTGAATCACTGGGACGCAATCTGGCTCAACGCCCGGCTGGCGACCTTTGATAGTGGTGCGGACGCTTACGGCACGGTCGAGGATGGCGCGGTTGCGGCACGCGATGGGCGTATCGCCTGGGTCGGGCCGCGCGCCGAACTGCCATCAGGCTGGCGCGCGCAAATCGAGCACGATTGCCGCGGCGGTTGGCTGACGCCGGGCCTGATCGACTGCCATACCCACCTGGTCTACGCCGGCAACCGCGCCGGCGAATTCGAGCAGCGCCTGCAAGGCGCCAGCTACGAAGAGATCGCCAGAGCAGGGGGCGGTATCGTTTCCACGGTGCGGGCCACCCGCGCGGCCAGCGATCTGGACCTGCTGCGGCAAAGCAGCCGGCGCGTGGCTGCGCTGCTGGCTGAAGGCGTCACCACGGTGGAGATCAAGTCGGGCTATGGTCTCGACACCGCCACCGAAAGCCGCATCCTGCGGGTGGCGCGGCAACTGGCTGCGAGCTGTGCCATCGAAGTGAAAACCACTTTCCTCGGCGCGCACGCACTGCCGCCGGAGTACGCGGATCGCGCCGACGATTACATCGCGTTAGTCTGCGAGGAGATGCTGCCGGCAATTCACGCCGCCGGATTGGCCGACGCAGTCGATGCGTTCTGCGAGGGCATCGGCTTCAGTCCCGCGCAGACCGCCCGCGTCTTCGAGAAAGCGCGCAGCCTGGGCTTGCCGGTGAAGCTGCATGCCGATCAGCTGTCCGATCTGAGCGGCGCCGGCCTGGCGGCGCATTACGCCGCGCTCTCCGCCGATCATCTTGAATACACTTCGCCAGCTTCGGTGGACGCGATGGCCCGAGCCGGCACCGTGGCGGTGCTGCTGCCGGGCGCCTACTACTTCCTTCGTGAAACACGGCTGCCGCCGATCGCGGCCTTGCGCGAGCGCGGCGTGCCGATGGCCCTGGCCACCGACTGCAATCCCGGCACCTCGCCCTGCACCTCGCTGCTGCTGATGCTCAACCTGGCCTGCACCCTGTTCCGGCTGACGCCGGCCCAGGCGCTGGCCGGGGTGACGCGCCATGCGGCGCAGGCGCTGGGCCTGCAAGGCGAAGCGGGGCGCATCGCAGTCGGCCTGCGCGCCGACCTGGCCCTGTGGGAGATCGATCGCCCGGCGGAGCTGGCCTATGCCTTTGGCGCAAATCCCTGCGTCGGCCGTTACTATGCCGGGACCGTAGCCCCAGTGTCCGCATGAACCCGAACACAAAATCCGCCGCAAAGTTATTCACCCTGGTGCCCGGCACGACACCGCTGCTGATCAACGTGCCGCATGCCGGCACCTATGTGCCGCCGGAACTGCGCGAGGGCATGACGGCCCTGGCGCAGACCGTGCCGGACACCGACTGGCATGTGCATCTGCTCTACCAGTTCGCGCTGGAACTCGGCGCGGGCCTGATGGTGGCGACACACTCACGCTATGTCGTCGATCTCAACCGCGATCCCGGCGACGCCGTGCTGTATCCGGGCGCCGACAATACCGAGCTGTGCCCGACGCGCAGCTTTGCCAATAAGGATCTGTACCTGGCGGGGCGCAAGCCGGACGCGCAGCAGATCGCGCAGCGCAAGGAGCTGTATTGGGCGCCGTATCACCAGACGCTGGCCGCGACGCTGGCGCAGATCAAGGGCGGCCATGGCCGGGCTATCCTGCTCGACGGCCATTCCATCCGTTCGCAGGTGCCGCGCTTCTTCGCCGGACAGCTGCCGGACCTGAATCTCGGCACCGCCGACGGCGCCAGCTGCGGCGCCGCCCTGCAATCGACGGCGATGCGGGTGCTGCAATCCGCCGACGGCTTCAGCTCGATCTGCAATGGCCGCTTCAAGGGCGGCTATATCACGCGCCATTACGGGCGCCCGGGCCAGGGCGTGCAGGCCCTGCAACTGGAAATGGCGCAGTCCTGCTATATGGACGAGTCGGCGCCCTACGCCTGGGAACCGCAGCGCGCCAGGGCGCTGATTGCGTTGCTGCGGCGTTTGCTGGAGAGTCTGCTGTCCTGACAGGGGAGTACGGTATGGGCGGAGGCGGATACTGCTGCGAATGGCTGAAGCGGCTGCGTCCCGTTGCTGGTGGCGCGGCGCTGCTCGCCGCCACGCTGCTGCCCGCTGGCGTCGCATGGAGCGACCGGCGCAGCGAAGAAGCTAACCCGCCGCTGCAGCGCCTCTCCATTGACGTGCAGGGGACTGGCCGCAGCTATTACCTGCATTTCCCCAGCGGCAGCCGCGCGGCGCCGTGGCCTCTGGTGCTGGTGCTGCATGGAGCGGGCAGCAATGCCGAAGACAGCTTGTCCATGTACCGCTGGATCGAGGCCTCCGACCTGAACGGCTTCATCCTCGTCGGCCTGGACGCGCGGCCGCCGCGCGTCTGGCTGCCCACCAATTTCAGGCTCAATCCCCGCGTCTGGAACAGCGGCGATCCAGGCGTGCAGGACGAAAGCATCCTGAAAAACGACGATGTCGCTTATGCCCGCGCCGTGCTGGATGAGCTAGGCCGTCGCTACACCCTCGATCCGGGCCGCGTTTTCGCCACCGGCTTCTCCAGCGGCGGCGGCATGACACAGCGCCTGGGCGTGGAGCTGAGCGAGCGCTTCGCCGCGATCGCAGCGGTGGGCAGCCTGCGTGCCCAGAATGCCCCGCCGCGTGTGCCCTTGTCGGTGCTGCTGATTTACGGGCGGCGTGATCCGCTGGTGCCCTATGACGGCGGCACGCGCGTCAGCCCCTCGGGCGATACGCCGGGGATGCCACCGGTGTCATCGACCGTCGGCGCCTGGGTGCGCGATCTGCATTGCAGCGGCGATGCCCAGACGGCCCAGCCCGGACCTCTGGTGCTGCTCGAAACGTGGAAGGATTGCGACGCCGGCACCGAGGTGCAGGCGGTGACTGTGGATGATCTGGGCCATCACTGGGCCGGCAGCCTGCCAGACGGGCTGAAGGAATCGATGGCGGGCCCGCAGAGCCGGGCTTTCGACGACACCAGCGAGATCTGGGCCTTCTTCGCCGCCCATCCGCGCCACGGCGCCAGGCCCCAGGCCGATCCGCCGGCCGCCGCCGGGCAGTGATCGCGGAGCGGCGGCAGCTCCCCCCATAAATACAGATAAATATAGGGTGACTCTGGCGCAAAGCCGTTGTATGGTATTTGAAAATCAACCGTATTGATGTTGGGCAACTCAAATTACTTGGCAAGTTACCTGATTGCTGCATCGGCGCGGAAAAATAAACGGCGGGTCTATCTGCCGTGCGAGGGGGAGACAGGACCATGCAATCCAGAGCACTGGGTGTGGGTGTTGTCCGTTGGGGTGCGTTGACAGCCTTGCTGTGCCTGTCGCTATGCGCACCCCGGGTTTGGGCCATCAATTTCAGCTTCGATCCGCTGTTCGGCCATGACGAGGTGAAAGGGGTGCTCAACACCACCCTCACCGCCGGCATCGGCGTGCGCACGCAGAGTCCGGCCCAGTATCTGATCGCCAAGGGCGATATCAATCCCACGGTCTGCGGTTTTCCCTACCAGATCTGCCAGGGCCTGTTCCGTACGCAGGTCTATCCGGCGGAGCACCTGACGGCGGCGCCCGGCTCGTTCACCAACAACTCCGACCGCGGCGATCTCAATTACGGCCACAAGGGCGATATCTTCCAGGCGCCGGGCAAGGTCACCTCCGACCTTACGCTGACCTATGGCAACTTCGGCGTATTCGCCCGCGCGCTGTATTTCTACGATGTCGTCAACAACAACTTCACCGAGACGCACCCCAACGAGATCACGCCGCAAAACGTCAATCAGGTCGGCCGCGTCGGCACCACGCTGCCGACCCTGAACGGCCTGGTCGGCGGCCCCTGCTCCAGCCTAGCCGGCCCGCTGGGCACCCTGCTGCAGCCGATCGCCGGCCTGGTCGACCCGATTCTCAATGGCGGCGGCCTGCCTTCGCTGGTGCCGAATGTGGGCTCGGTGTGCGGCCGCTTCTACGGGCCCGGCGGCTATGTGCGCAGCAAGCGTACCGATGGTGAGGTGCTGGCGCAGGCCGGCACCAATATGCAATACCTGGATACCTATTTCTTCGGCAAGCTGCCGCTGTGGGGCGAACACGACCTGACCTTCAAGATCGGCCGCCAGCTGGTCAACTGGGGCGAGAGCACCACCCTGGTGATCAATAGCATCAACTCGGCCAATCCGGTCAACGCCAACAATTTCTACCGCATCGGCACCCAGGTCGAGGAAGACTTCGTGCCGGTGAACATGGTCGACCTGAGCCTGAGCCCGTTCGAGAATTTCACCACCGAAGGTTTCTACCAGCTGGAATGGAAGCCGATCGAGGCGCCGACGCCGGGTAGCTATTTCTCCAGCATCAACGTCGGCACCAACAACACCGGCCAGACGCTCAGCGCCGGCTTCGGCCAGGCGCCGGAAGATCCCGACTGCCTGGGCAAGCTGGGCGACAACGTCCTCACCGCGCTGACACCCACCTGCATCACCATCAACCGCGTGCCGGATCTGAAGCCGCGCACGGCTGGCCAGTACGGCGTCAAGCTCGACTATTACTTCGACAACTTCAACAACGGCACCGACGTTTCCCTCTATTACATGAACTACCACTCGCGCCTGCCGTACGCGAGCCTGTTCGCGGGCTATCCGAGCTGCGGTCGCAGGGAAGGCAACAAACGCGACAACGACGCCACCGATGTGGTCTCGCTGCTACAGGACTGCCCGAACTTCCCGCTGTTCGCGTCCGGCAATCCGACGCAGGCCACTTCCAGCGCACTGAACGTGCAGACCGTGCGCTTCATGCTGGAATATCCGGAAGACATTCACCTGATCGGCGCCAGCTTCAACACCACGGTGGGCAGCTATTCCATCCAGGGCGAGGTGGCCTATCGCCCGAACAAGCCGATGCAGGTCGACGCGCACGACCTGGCCTTCGCCGCGCTCGGCGCCCAGGGCACGCGCTGCGGCGAGCCCGGCATCAACTGCGAAGGCACCAGCGCACTGGGCGCGCTTGGCGTTGGCGGCGTTGGCCTGGGGCCGAACGGCCAGACCGAGCTGTACGGCAGCAGCGATGCGGTCAACCAGAGCGGCCAACGCATCTCCACGGATACATTCAATCTCATCGTCGGCCATGCCGCCGGCGCGCAGCGTTATTTCCCCAACTTCGTGATTCCGTATCGCGGCGGCGTGGTGGGGGAGAACACACCCTGCTTCCCCCAGCCGGGTACGGCCGAGGACGCGCAGTACGGCTTCAACACTTTCCAACATCCGTATTACGCCTACGACAAGAACAGCCCCTGCTATATCCAGGGCTATCAGCGCATGCAGGACTTCCAGTTCAACCTTGGCGCGACGCGCGTGCTGGGCGCCACCGACAATCCGATCGGCGCCGACCAGATCATCCTGGTTTACGAGGCCGGCGCGGAGTACGTGCCATTCTTGCCGTCCTACGACCAGCTGGTGCTGGAAGGCCCCAATTCCACTAGCGCCCCGACCGCTGGAGCCGATGGCTCCGGCTCCGATGGCTCGCGCATGGGCTGCTCCAACATCCCGGACTGCTCCTACGGCCCGGACGGCATCCGCTTCAACCCGCACCAGCAGGACCATTCCGGCTATCCCACCTCGCTGTCTTGGGGCTATCGCGTCATCGGCCTGCTCAGCTATGAGCAGATCGTGCCCAATGTCACGCTCAAGCCCTTCATCCTGTTCTCGCAGGACGTGGGCGGCATCTCGCCAGGGCCGGCCGGCAATTTCGTCAAGGGCCGCAAGCAGGTCAACACGGTGTTCGAGTTCCGCTACCAGCAGGCCCTATCCTTCAGCCTGGGCTATGCCTGGTACTGGGGCGGCGGCGTATACAACACCCTTGCGGATCGCGATTTCGCGCAGGCGTTCGTCAAATACCAGTTCTGAAAAAGCAGGGGTAGGGTGGGTGGAGCCGCATTGCGGCATAACCCACCGGTTTGCAGGCGGCGGTGACCCGCAATGGTGGGTTGCGCTTCGCTCCACCCACCCTACGTTCCAGGCTTCGCTGCGCTGAGCAAGGTAGGTCGGTTCAAGGGCGCTTGCGCCCGGAGCCGACATGCACCGGTAGATCGGAGCGCGGCCGTCGGCTCCGCTTCGTTTGAGCCGACATACGCTCTAATCCGCGAACTTCGCCTCGCGCTTCTGCAGCTGCGCCGTCACCGCCTCCGTCAGATCGTCCGATACCAGCATGGCGGCGTTCCAGGTGGCGACCATCTCCAGCCCCTCGCGCACCGAGTGGTCGCGCGAGTAGAGCAGGTTGTGCTTGATGCCGCGCACGGTGACGGGTGACTTGGCGGCGATGCGGCGGGCGAGCTGCTCCACCTGCTCCATCAGTTCCTCGCGCGCGGCGTAGGCCTGGCCAACCAGGCCGATGTTCTGCGCCTTGCGGCCGTCGAAGGTCTCGGCGGTGTAAGTCAGCTCG
>JAMFRN010000122.1 GCA_026224805.1 Nevskia soli | reverse complement strand
GCCCGAGACGCCGCGGCCGCCGACGATCACCTGCGGCGTCGTCTTCACGCACAGCGCCGGATCGGGCTCGGCGCCGGGCGTCTTGACCGCCTTCGGGCCACAGCGCGCCAACGCCGGCCTGATCTCGCGCGCGACCGCGAGCATGGCCGCGTCCACCGGATAGTCGAAGCGGAATTCGCCGCCGGGCGCATGGGCCGCGGTCATCACGAAGTTCTCGCGCATGAACAGGCCCGTGGGCACCTGGCCCGCGGCAGTGGCCAGGCTGAACGGCGGCACCGGCTTGCCGTCCGCACTCGCCAGCTTCAATCCCAGGCAGGACACGTCGGCCGCCTTGCCGCAGGTGGCCGGCAACGCGCTGTCGCGATTCCAGAACACCTCGAGCGGCATCGCCCAGCGATCGGGAATGATGACATCACCCACATGGTGCGCCGGATTCACGCCGCCAGCGATGCCCGACATCACGAGACGCTGCACCTTGAAGTGGTCCACCATCAGCTGCGTGACCATCGTCGAGTTGATCATGCTGACGCCGCTGAGCACGATCACCACCGGATTGCCGCGCAGAACGCCCGTCGTGAAGCGGTTGCCGTTGATGACCCAGGTACGCGGCGACCGGGTCTGCGCCACCAGGATGTCGGCCTCCTGGCCGAAGGCCGACACGATGCCGATGCGCGGGGTGCACTCGGTCAGGCAAACTGGCCTGGCGGCGAAGGTGGACGACGACAGGCCGAGGGCCAGCAACGGCGCCAGAAACAGGTTCTTCAAGGTGCACTCTCCAGAAAAAGCGGCCGCACGGGGCTCGAGTCCCGCGCGGCCGCAGGCCCGATCGATCGTTCGGCCCGGGTCCGCCGACCTGCCGGATCACTGCGCCGGCACGCCCTCGCGCCACTGCGGCCAGCGGGCGACGATGTCCGGGACCCGCGGCCACGCTGCCCGGTACAAGCTGCTCACTTCAACGCTCACGGCTTGTCTCCCTTCGCATCCACCGTCCCGAACCCCGAGACCGACTTGGTCAGCGTCGGCTGCCCCCAGTACTCCACATGGCCGGCACCGGAAATCCGCACCTGCAGATCGCGCACCACCCACAGCACGGCATTGCCGACCCCGCTGATCGACAGGGTGGCGCTGCCGGTGCGCAATTGCTCGGCGGCGATCTTTCCCTTGCCGGAAACCGACAGGCTCAAGTGATCGACCTTGCCGCTCAACTGGCCCTCGCCCGCCCCGGAGATCTCGAACCTCAGGCTGCCCACCTGCAACTGGTCGAAGCGCGCGACACCCGTGCCTGCCAGGCTGACCATCAGGTGATCGCCGCTGAACGGCCCCGGCACGACGACGTCGTTGGCGCCCGACATCATCAGCCGGCTGAGGTGCTGCACCCGCACCTCCACCTGCGTGCCGCTGCCGTTGTTCCAGAACTTCCAGCCGCCGGGCAGGTCGATCTTCATGCGGTTGCCGACCAGGCGGACACCGACCTCCTGCTGGGCTTCGGCGTCCCCCGGCACGAAGACCTCGTCGCGGTCCCCCTGCACCACGCGCACCTGGCCGGCGCCATCCACCACCAGGCTGTCGAACGCGCCCGGCGCGTAGATCTTGCCCTCGGGTGCCTGCGCGCGTGCGAACACGGGCGCGAGGGCCAGCGCGGCGAGGGCCCATGCGCAAAGATGGCGGTTCATATCGATT
>JAMFRN010000121.1 GCA_026224805.1 Nevskia soli | reverse complement strand
ACGGCATGGACGAAATCTCGCTGGGCTCGGCCACCCTGGTGGGCGAGCTGCGCGACGGCGAGGTGCACGAGTACGAAGTGCACCCGGAGGACTTCGGTTTCGCCATGTCGGCCAGCCGCAACCTGCGTGTGGAGAACGCGCAGGAATCGAAAACCATGCTGCTGCAGGCGCTGGACAACCAGCCCGGCATCGCCCGCGATATCGTGGCGCTCAACACTGGCGCCGCGCTGTATACGGCCGGCCTCGCGGACTCCATTGCCGCCGGCATCGCCCTGGCGGGCGAGACCCTGGCCAGCGGCGCGGCGCGGGCCAAGCTGGAGCAGTTCGTCGCCACCACGCAGAAGCTGAAATCATGAACGCTCCCAAGGCCGACATTCTCGACACCATCCTGGCCCGAAAGCACGAGGAGATCGCGGCGCTGGCGCAGCGCACCACGCGCGCGGCGCTGGAGCAAGCCGCTGCACAAGCCGACGCCCCGCGCGGCTTCGCGCGCGCCCTGGGCGCGGCGGCCGGCAAGCTCGGCGCCGGCATCATCGCCGAGATCAAGAAGGCCTCGCCCAGCAAGGGCCTGATCCGCGCCGACTTCGACCCGGCCTGGATCGCCCGCGAATACGCCAGCGGCGGCGCCGCCTGCCTGTCGGTGCTCACCGACGAGAAGTTCTTCCAGGGCCACAACGACTACCTGCAGCAGGCGCGGGCGGCCTGCGCGCTGCCGGTGATCCGCAAGGATTTCCTGATCGATCCGCTGCAGGTGATCGAAGCGCGCGCCATCGGCGCCGACTGCGTGCTGCTCATCGCCGCGGCCCTGCGGCCGGCAAAGCTGGAAGAACTGGCCCTGCTGGCCCACCAGCTGGGCATGGACGTGCTGGTGGAAGTGCATGACCGGGCCGAGCTGGAAGCGGTGCTGCCACTGAAGCTGCCGCAGCCGGTGCTGCTGGGCATCAACAACCGCAACCTGCGCACCTTCGAAACCCGCCTGGAAACCACCCTGGAACTGCTGCCGCTGATTCCCGCCGGCTACGAAGTCATCACCGAAAGCGGCATCTTCACCCGCGCCGACGTGGCGCGGATGCAGGCTGCGGAGGTGCGGCGCTTCCTGATCGGCGAGTCGCTGATGCGCCAGTCGAGCCCCGGTGCCGCCCTCAAAGCACTGCTCTTACCTTAGCGTGCTTACCCCTTAAGTTCGTCGCCTAAATGCGCCGGATCATTCGCCTCTCCCTTTGGGAGAGGCCGCCGCGAAGCGGCGGGGGCGCGCGCTTTCAACCAGATAGGTGCTCGGCTGAAGGTGTGCCCCTCGCCCCTGCCCCTCTCCCGAAGGAGAGGGGTTACGTAGTTTATTTCTGGGACACTGCCTAGTCGGTTTTGTATTCCGCCAGGCGGCCGCCGCTGGCAACCAGGATGCTGCGGCCCTGGGTGCTGACCAGCCCGTCCTCTTCCAGCTTCTTCAGCACGCGGCCAGCCATTTCGCGCGAGCAACCGACGATGCGCGCCAGCTCCTGCCGGCTGATGCGCACCACCGTGCCCTTGGCGTTGACCTTGGCGTCCGGCTGCTGGGTCAGGTCGAGCAGGGTGCGGGCGAGGCGGCCGGCGACATCGAGGAAGGTCAGGTCGCGCAGGCGGCGGCTGGTATCGCGCAGACGGGTAGCCAGCTGCCCCGCCACCTCGAACATGATGTCCGGATGCTCGCGGTTGAAGCTGCGGAACGCCTGGTAGCCGACTTCCGCCACCAGCGCCGCGGTGCGGGTGCGGACAATTGCCGTGCGGACCTGCTGTTCGGGAAACAGGCACATCTCGCCGAAGAATTCCCCGGGGTTGAGATAGGCCAGCACCATCTCGCGGCCGTTGGTGTCCTCAACCAGCACGCTGACCGATCCTTCCAGGATCAGGTACAGGGTTTGCGGCACGCTGCCGGCATGAACAATAGTGTGCTTCGGGGGATAGCTGCGCTTGTGCGCCATCGCCACGAAAGCCTGGACGACTGGTTTGTCGAACACGTACATCCCCTTGATTTTTGTCGGGCCGGCCAAAGATTTTTGGGCAGCTTTCGCCTTATAGTGGTGAAAAGTAACACAAATCCTGGGCGGATCGCGGACAAGTTTCACCAAAACCGGAGCAATGATGGAAGCGCGGGTAAAGTGGGTGGAAAATGCAGAGTTCGTCGCCGAAACCGGCAGCGGACATAGCCTGGTGATTGATGGGCCGGCGGAAATCGGCGGCCGCAACCTGGGGCCCCGGCCGATGGAAATGATGCTGGTTTCGGTCGGTTCCTGCTCCGCCGTGGATATCGTGCATATCCTCAAGAAAGCCCGGCAGCCGGTGGCCGGCTGCGAAGTGGCCGTTTCCGGCGAGCGCGCCGCGACCGATCCCAAGGTCTTCACCAAGATCCACCTGCAGTTCACCGTCAGCGGCAAGGGCCTGTCGGAAAACCAGGTGAAACGGGCGGTGCAGCTGTCGGCCGAGAAGTATTGCTCGGCCTCGATCATGCTGCAGCAGGCCTGCCCGGTGACCCACGGTTTCGAGCTGGTCGAACTGGCCTGAAAGCCGCCTGGCGGCCGCCTTCCGGGCTGTCACCAGGGCTTCAAGATCGGGCATTTAATCTGTGCCGGACAGGCCGCCTGCGGCGGCATCCGACCGATGTACTCGCATTCGCAATAATTTGGCTGGATAATGCGCGTTTCCGCGATTCCTGGCGACCGCGGTTTTCAGCTTTTTTCGGAGATGCCTGCGTTGACCAAGGCCACCAATAATCCCAAGCTCAAGCTGCTCGGTTTCAACAACCTGACGAAGACGCTGAGCTTCAACATCTATGACATCTGCTATGCGCGCAGCACGCAGCATCAGCAGGAATACATCGAGTACATCGACGAGGCCTACAACGCCGAGCGCCTGACCACCATCCTCACCGAGGTAGCGGACATCGTCGGCGCCAACATCCTCAACGTGGCGCGCCAGGACTACGATCCGCAGGGCGCCTCGGTGACCATGCTGATCTCCGAAGGCCACCATGACGGCCTGACCACCCCCGGACTGGTGGAGAAGGATTCGGTGGTGGCGCATCTGGACAAGAGCCACATCACCGTCCACACCTATCCGGAAACGCATCCGGACGCCGGCATCAGCACCTTCCGCGCCGACATCGACGTCTCCACCTGCGGCAAGATTTCGCCGCTGAAGTGCCTGAACTTCCTGATCAAGAGCTTCGAGTCGGACATCGTGGTGATGGACTACCGCGTGCGCGGCTTCACCCGCAACGTGCGCGGCATGAAGCACTACATCGACCACTCGATCGACTCGATCCAGAACTTCATCTCGCGCGACATCAAGGAGCGCTACGACATGGTGGACGTCAACGTCTACCAGGAGAACATCTTCCACACCAAGATGCGCCTGAAGCAGCTCGACCTGGACACCTACCTGTTCGGCGAAGGCGTCTCGGAACTGCCGCCGCGCGACGCCAAGCGCATCCGCGAGCGCGTCGACCACGAGATCATGGAAATCTTCTACGGCCGCAATATCCAACGCTGAGCCGTAGCGGCAGCAAGAAAAAGGCGGCCGCTGGCCGCCTTTTTCGTTTCCGCAATCGCCTGCCTGGGCTGCTCAGGGACTGCAGGGAATGTAATTCTCGGTGCCGTCGACGCCGGACGATATGGCGAAATGCAGCACGCGGTTGTTGTTGCTGTCGGTCACGAACAAATCGTTGCTGGACGTGGCGAATACACCAGTAGGGTGATCCATCGTGCCCGCGGTGATGCCGTCGGTAGCAGGGTTGGTGCGCTGGTCTCCGATCAGGGCGTTCTGATCGGGATCGTCGGCGGTGTTGTGGGTAAAATCAGATTGGCCGAACACGTCGCTCGCCGACGCACCACTGGCGGGAGCGCTCAGATAGTTGGCGAACTCCAGCACGCGGTTATTGTTGCTATCACCGACGAATACATCCCTGCCATCCGATGCCACGCCGAAGGGAGCGCTCATGCCCGTCGTTCCGGAACCGCCGGCAGGTGTGTAGGTGCCGAACTGATTCGCACCGATCACGGCGGCGGCCAGCAGGTTCATACTGTTGGGCACGCTCGACCAGAACAGAACGCGATTATTGTAGGTATCGGAAACCAGCAGATGCGCGCCATCCGTCCATACGTCGGACGGCAGGCGCATCGCCAGGTTATAGGTCGGCGTGCTGGTGATTATGGGCTGGTCGATACTCTGGATGTTGGTGGTGAAGCACCAGGAAGTGCCGGGGCTGGCGGGGTTGTTACTGGTGCAGTTGGCGGTCTGCTCCGGATCAGACGAGAGGGAGGCCAGCGCGTTCTGGCCCAGCTCGATGTCGGCCGGCGTGCCGTTGACGGTCGGCACGGCATTCCAGATCAGCACGCGGCTGTTGAGGTTGTCCACCACGATCAACTGTCCCTTGCTGCCAATCACTGCCGCGGTGGGGTGGCTGAGACTGGACGCCGATACCGTGGCATTGGGGTGGTTGGCATCGCCGGAAGTGAAGTCCGGCTGGCCGAGCACTACATCGGGCGCGGTGTTCGCCGTCGGCAGCTTGTTCCAGATCAGTACGCGGTTGTTGCCGCTGTCGGCCACCACCAGATAGCTAGTGCCGCCGACGGTGCCGACAGACGCCTTCTCGGGATTGGAAAAACTGATCGGACTGCCGGATACCGGACCCGTGCCGCCGGCGGTGCTCTGGGCATTCGGCTGGCCGATGACGAAGCCGGCGGCGCCGGCGATGCCGGTGGACGCGGCGGCGGAATAACCCAGGATGCGGTTGTTGAGAGTGTCCGCGAGGTACCACGTCGCGCCATCCTGGCTTAGCGCGCCCTGCGGCGCGTTCAACGTCGAGGCGGAAGGGCCGTTGGTGTTGGCTGCCCCCAGGGTATAGCTGGTCTGGCCAATCAGGCCGTTGGCCAGCGGTATGTTGGGGCACATGGCCACGCCGCCGGAGGACGAGGAACTCCCGCCGGACGAAGAACTGCTGCTGGAGGAGGAGCCACCACCGCCCGACGAACCTCCGCCGGAACAGGCTCCCAAGGAAAACCCCAGGTTCAGCAACAGCACCGCCGATACCGGCTTCACCAACCTGCCATTCATCCCCATTTCCCCAAGACCAAGACTCTGAATTTTCGCGTGGCGGCGCCCGACGGCCGGCGTTCGACCGTCGCACCCCGGCTCCCCCGCCCCCATTGGCAGCCGTGCACTTTAAACCGATTGCCAGCTTGCTGCATCCAAGTTAAAAGTGTGCTTTGGCGATTCAGCCATCCTTAAATGCCGTACGCCGCCCCGCCCCGAAATGGGGCCGGTTGCCGCGTATACGCCGTGATCAAGGGAGTAGAGTAATGAGAGCTTCAAAGCTGCGCTATGCGGCACTCGCGACAATGTTCACCATGGGAGCCGGACTGGTGGCCTGTAACAACACGACGACACCCGCCCCCGCGCCGGCGCAGCCGGCCGCCACGCTGGCGCCTTCGCCGTTCGCCCAGGACAGCACCCTGCCCTACAACCTGCCGCCGTTCGACAAGATCAAGGATGCGGACTACCGGCCGGCCTTCGATGAGGGCATGGCGGCGCAGCGCAAGGAAGTGGACGCCATCGCCCACAACGCGGAAGCGCCGAGCTTCGACAACACCATCGTCGCGCTGGAGCGCTCCGGGCGCGAGTTGGCGCGCGTTTCCAGCGTGTTCTTCAACCTGACCTCGTCCAACACCAGCGACGAGCTGGACAAGATCCAGGGCGAAATGGCGCCCAAGCTGTCGGCGCACCAGGACGCCATCTTCCTCGACCCGGCGCTCTACGCCCGCGTCGACAAGCTGTACCAGGATCGCGCCACCCTCGGCCTCGATGCCGAGTCGCTGCGCCTGCTCGAGCGTTATCACGTGCTGTTCGTACGCGCCGGCGCCAAGCTGTCGGAGGCGGACAAGGACAAGCTGCGCAAGCTCAACGAGCAGATCTCCTCGCTCACCACGCAGTTCCAGCAGACGGTGCTGAAAGCCACCAACGACGGCGCCGTGGTGGTGGACCAGGTGTCCGACCTCGACGGGCTGCCGGCGGACCGCATCGCCGCCGCCGCCGAAGCGGCGAAGACCCGCAAGCTCGACGGCAAGTGGGTTCTCACCCTGATGAACACCACCGGCCAGCCGCCCCTGGCGCAGCTGAAGAACCGCGAGTTGCGCGAGAAAATCTACAAGGCCTCCATTGCCCGCGGCGACGGCGGCCCCGACGACAGCACCGCCACCGTGGCGCAGATCATCAAGCTGCGCGCCGACAAGGCGGTGCTGCTGGGCTACAAGGACTTCGCTTCTTACGCGCTGGAGGACGAGACCGCCGGTACCCCGGAAGCGGTGAACAAGATGCTGGCGCAGCTGGCGCAGGGCGCCTTCGCCAACGCGCGCAAGGACGCCGCCGAATTGCAGAAGCTGGCCGACGCCGACGCCAAGACCAATCACCTCAAGGCCTTCCAGCTGCAGCCCTGGGACTGGGCCTACTACGCCGAGCAGCTGCGCCAGAAGCGCTATGCCTTCGACGAGTCGCAGGTGAAGCCCTACTTCGAGCTCAACCATGTGCTGCAGGACGGCGTGTTCTACGCCGCGCATCAGCTCTACGGCCTGAGCTTCAAGGAGCGCACCGACCTGCCGGTGTACCAGAAGGACGTGCGCGTGTTCGAGGTGTTCAACGAGGACGGCACGCCGCTGGCGCTGTTCCTGGCCGACTACTTCGCGCGCGACAACAAGCAGGGCGGCGCCTGGATGAACGAGTACATCAGCCAGTCCAAGCTGCTCGGCCTGAAGCCGGTGGTGGTCAACAACCTCAACTTGCCGAAGCCGCCGGAAGGCCAGCCGGTGCTGCTCAGCTTCGACGACGTCAACGGCATGTTCCACGAGTTCGGCCATGCCATCCACGGCATGTTCTCCAACGTGCAGTACCCCCTGTTCGCCGGCACGGCCACGCCGCCGGACTTCGTTGAATATCCCTCGCAGTACAACGAGATGTGGTCGCATGATCCGCAGGTGCTGGCCAACTACGCCAAGCACTACCAGACCGGCGCGCCGATGCCCAAGGAACTGCTGGACAAGGTGCTGGCGGCGCGCAAGTTCAACGCCGGCTTCACCACCGGCGAATACCTGTCGGCGGCGATCGTCGACCAGTCCTGGCACCAGATCGCGCCCGGACAGACACCGGAAGCCAAGGACGTGATGGCGTTCGAGGCCGCGGCGCTGAAGAAGAACAACATCGACTACGCCCTGGTGCCGCCGCGCTACCACACGCCGTACTTCTCCCACGTCTTCTCCAACGGCTACGCCGCGGGCTACTACGCCTACATCTGGAGCGACGTGCTGGCCAAGGACACCGAGCACTGGATGAACACGCACGGCGGCCTGAAGCGCGAGAACGGCGACCTGCTGCGCGCCAAGGTGCTGTCGCGCGGCTTCAGCGCCGATCCCACCTCGCTGTTCGTGGACTTCTACGGCAAGCCGCCGGAAGTGGGTCCGCTGCTCGAAGCGCGCGGGTTGACCGCCGGCAAGACCAAGTAAGCGGCTGATTGTTCAAAAGCCGGGGCACCTCGCGGTGCCCCGGCTTTTTTTGTTTCTATCGTAGGATGTGCTGAGCGCAGCGAAGCGCATCAATCGCGCGGAGATTCACGGTAAACGGTGCGCTTCGCTGCGCTCAGCACACCCTACGAATGACGATAAGAGGCAGCTACACCACCTCATCCGTCCACACCCTGAAGCTCTCCAGCTTGT
>JAMFRN010000120.1 GCA_026224805.1 Nevskia soli | reverse complement strand
ATGGGTTCGCTGGCGGCGAGTTTCGTGGTGCCCTCGTGACCCCGGAAGCCGTTCTCAGCCTGGGCCAGCAGGCCTTGCAGCTGGCTCTCCTGCTGGCGGCGCCGCTGCTACTGGTGTCCCTGACGGTGGGCCTGCTGGTCGGCGTGTTCCAGGCCGCGACGCAGATCAACGAAATGACCCTGTCCTTCATTCCAAAGGTTCTGGCGATGGCGGCGACGCTGATGCTGCTGGGGCCGTGGATGTTGCAAATGCTTACCGAGTTTACCCGGCGGCTGATCGAAGGCATACCCGGCGCCTTGCACTAGTATGACCGTAACCGATGCCATGCTGGCCGGCTGGCTGCAGATGTATTTCTGGCCATTCCTGCGCATTGGCGGGATGGTGATGACCGCGCCGATGCTGAACGCGCCGGCGGTGTCTCCACGCATCCGCCTGATGCTGGCCCTGGTGCTAACTCTGGTGATGGCGCCGATGCTGCCGCCGGCGTTGCCGTTGGCCCTGTTCAGCGCACCCTGGTGGCTGCAGATCGGCCGCGAATTCATCATCGGCGCCGCCCTGGGTTTTGTGCTCCAGCTAGTGATGGAGGCGACCATGCTCGCCGGCGAGATGGTGTCTTACGGCATGGGTCTGGGCTTCGCCCAGCTCGCCGATCCTCTGCACGGCGCTGCCGCACCCATGCTGGGCCAGTTCTACCAGATCTCGGCCCTGCTGCTGTTCCTCAGCTTTGGCGGCCTGTTGCGCCTGGTGCAGTTGCTGGCCGACAGCTTCCGGGCCGCTCCGCCAGGCAGCGCCATGCCGGACGCGGTTTCGTTCCAGGCCCTGGCGCGGTTCGGCGATATATGTTTTTCCGGCGGCCTGCGCATCGCCTTGCCGGCGGTGACCGCGCTGCTGCTGGTCAATCTCGGCTTTGGCGTAATGAACCGCAGCGCGCCGGCGCTGAACGCCCTGTCGATCGGCTTTCCGCTGTCCCTGATCGTCGGCCTGATTGCGCTGCACTTCGCCCTGCCGCAGCTGTCGCAGGTGTTGGCCGACTTGCTCGATCAGGCCTGGAGCTTTGCTGCCGGCTGGATCGGCGACCTGCATCGTATCTAGGGCCGTATGAGCGCCAGCGCCCAGGAGCGCACCGAAAGCGCCACCCCCAAGCGCCGCAGCGATGCACGCAAGCGCGGCCAGGTTCCGCGCTCGCGCGAGATCGGCGCGGCGGCTGTGGTTGGGGCAGCTACCATATCGGCCCTGATGGCAGGAGGCCATATTGCGGCCGCGGCAGAAATGCAGATGAGGCAGCTATTGAGCTTCGATGCCTCTGCCTTGATGCAGGCCCATTCCCTGCCGGCATTGTTCGGAAACGCCTGCATGCAGGCTCTGCTGCTGTGCGTGCCGCTATTTGCCGCCTGTGTCTGCGCGGCCTTGCTGGCGCCAATGCTGCTCGGCGGCTGGACCTTCAGCGCGCAGGCGCTGCAACCCGACTTCTCCCGCATCAATCCGCTCAGCGGTCTCGGCCGGATGTTCTCCGGGCACGGCGCGATGGAACTGCTCAAGGGACTGGTCAAACTCGCCTGGATCGGCGGCATCGCCGCATCGTACCTGTGGCAAAAGCGCGAGGCGCTGGCCGCGCTGTCGGCCGAACCGGCCGCACGCGGCATCGCCGACGGCGGCGCGCTGATCCTGGGCATGCTGGGCTTGCTGGCCATGACGCTCATCGTCGTCGCGGCCATCGATGCGCCGTATCAGCTATGGACCCATGCCAAGCGCCTGCGCATGTCGAAGCAGGAAGTGCGCGACGAAATGAAGCACAGTGAAGGCCGTCCCGAGGTCAAGGGCAGGCTGCGGCGCATGCAGATGGAGATGTCGAAGCGCCGCATGATGGAGAAGGTGCCGGGCGCCGATGTCGTGGTGACCAATCCAACGCACTACGCTGTCGCCCTCAAGTACAGCAGCGAGGGCATGCGCGCGCCGTGCGTGGTGGCCAAGGGGGCGGGTGAGATCGCGGCGACCATCCGCGAACTGGCGCGGCAACATGGCATTCCCCTGGTGTCGGCGCCGCCGCTGGCGCGCGCGCTGTATCGCGGCGTGCAGATCGAGCAGGAGATTCCCGCCGCGCTGTATTCGGCGGTGGCGCGGGTCCTGACCTACGTCTATCAGCTGCGCGCCTGGCGCGGCGGCTCGCGGCCCCCGGCGGAACCGGTGATCGATGGCATTCCGGGTGGGGAGCCCGATCCGGACTGATCCGGGCTGAAGTGCAGTGATCCGGGCCGCCTAGAACGGAACTTGCAGCAGGGCTCTCCGAACAGCCATGGAATCCAGCCAGAACACATTTTTGACGCAACTGCTCGGGATCGCACGCAGCGGCCTCGGAGCGCCGGTGTTGCTGATGCTGATTCTGGCGATGATGGTGGTGCCGCTGGCGCCGTTCGCCCTGGATTTGCTGTTCACCTTCAATATCGCGCTGGCCATCGTCATTTTGTTGGCGGTCATTTATGTGATGCGCCCGCTGGAATTCTCGTCGTTCCCGACGGTGCTGCTGGTGGTGACCCTGTTGCGTCTGGCCCTGAACGTGGCGTCGGCACGCGTCGTCCTGTTGCACGGTCACGAGGGCGCGAACGCGGCCGGACGGGTGATCCAGGCGTTCGGCGAGTTCGTGGTCGGCGGCAATTACGCGGTGGGTTTCGTCATCTTCGTGATCCTGACCATCATCAATTTCATGGTGGTCACCAAGGGCGCCGAGCGTGTTTCGGAAGT
>JAMFRN010000119.1 GCA_026224805.1 Nevskia soli | reverse complement strand
TGATGGAGCCGCTCGGCAACATCCCGCCGGCGGAGGCAGAAGCAACTTACTATTCACACATCCCGAGTCTCGCCTTTGCGGCCTGACTCACACCAACGGGCCTCCGGGAAAACCGGGGCGGTTCAATAGTGACGAGGATGCCTAATAAAGCTGACTCACGATCTGTCATCCTTCCTTCTGAGATCATGTAAATGCAGGCGACGACTCCAATCGTGAACACAAGGAAAAGGACCAGCCGGACAACAATAGAGACCTTGTTTTCTACCGTAGTCATAATTCCCCCCAAACATCCTCAATCAATTGCAAATCGCAGTTGAATATTAGTTATATGTGCCATACGGCACTCCCCCGGTAAAAAAGCAGGGCAGCCCTTGTAGGTGGATTAGCGGTAGCGTAGTTCGCCTTCCGCGTCCCCATGCATACCATGCATTCCACCCTTTCATACTGGCACACATGGCATACATACGCGCTACGGCACCCCCTCCCCGCGCCCATAAAAAAAGGCGGGTCAGCTATCGCTGACCCGCCTTTTTCGCAACAGTAACCCTCAGAGTTGCAACAGCAACCGCGCCGGATCCTCCAGCAGTTCCTTGATAGCTTTCAGGAACAGCACGGCTTCGCGGCCGTCGATAAGGCGATGATCGTAAGTCAGGGCCAAGTACATCATGGGGCGCACGACGATCTGGCCGGCGACCACTACCGGGCGATCGAAGATGCCGTGCATGCCGAGGATGGCGGCCTGCGGCGGGTTGAGGATGGGCGTGGACATCATGGAGCCGAAGACGCCGCCGTTGGTGATGGAGAAGGTGCCGCCGGTGAGGTCCTCCATGGTGAGCTTGTTGTTGCGGGCCTTGACGCCCAGCTCGGCGATGCCTTTTTCCACGTCGGCCAGGCTGAGGCCGTCCGCGTCACGCAGCGTGGGGACGACGAGGCCGCGCTCGGTGGAGACGGCCACGCCGATGTCGTAATAGCCGTGATAGACCACATCGCTGCCGTCGATGGAGGCGTTTACGGCGGGGTATTTCTTGAGCGCTTCGATGCTGGCGCGGACGAAGAAGCTCATGAAGCCGAGCTTGATGCCGTGGGACTTTTCGAACTGGTCCTTGTACTTGGCGCGCAGCTCGGAGACGGCCTTGAGGTCCACCTCGTTGAAGGTGGTGAGCATGGCGGCGGTGGCCTGGGCTTCGACCAGACGCTCGGCGATGCGGGCGCGGATGCGGGTCATCGGCACGCGCTGCTCGGTGCGGCCGCCGACGCTGGGGCGGGCAACCGGCGCGGGGGCGGGCTTGGGGGCTTCGGCCTTGGCGGCGGGGGCCGGAGCGGGCGCGGCCTTCTGCTTGTCGGCGTAGGCCTGCACGTCTTCCTTGGTGAGGCGGCCGCCCTTGCCGCTGCCGCTGACCTGGCTGGCGGAGAGGCCCAGCTCGCTGAGCAGCTTGCGCACGGCGGGGCTTTGGGCGTCGTCTTCGGCGGGCTTGACTGCGGTGGCCGGGGCGGCGGCGCCGTTGGTGGCGGCCGCGGCCGCAGCGGGGGCTTCTGCCTTGGTGGGGGCTTCAGCTTTGGGGGCGGGAGCAGCGGCGGCGCCGCCCTCTTCGAGCACGCCGATGATGTCGCCGGCCTTGACCACGGTGCCTGCGGCGATGCGGATTTCCTTGAGCACGCCGTCGGCGGTGGCGGGCACTTCCAGCATCACCTTGTCCGTTTCCAGGTCCACCAGGTTCTGCTCGCGGGTGACGGCGTCACCGGCCTTGATGTGCCAGGTGGCGACGGTGGCCTCGCTGACGGATTCCGGCAGGTTGGGGACTTTGATTTCGATGCTCATGAGGATGGGGCTCCGGGCTTTGTTTTCGGTGTTCGTGTTTAGGGGGCTGGGCTGGGGGTTACGTTACGCCGGCTGCGCCGGCGCACCCCTCACCCTAACCCTCTCCCCCAAGGGGAGAGGGGATTGAAACTGTGCGTTTTGAAGACAATCAGGAACTGATGCCGCGCGCTTCCCGGCCCTGGATTCCGGCTTGCGCCGGAATGACGGGAAAGGCGGAATGCGCGCGGCATGGTCATCGGCAGCTCAGGCGCCGCCCTTGAGGGGCAGGCCGGCGTTGAGGGCTTCGTTGACCAGCTCTTCCTGTTCCTTGGTGTGGACCTTGAGGTAGCCCACGGCGGTGGTGGAGTTGCCCTTGCGGGTGGCGTAGTAGAGCTGGTGGTCTTCGGCCAGGAAGGTGCGCAGGCGGTGCTTGATCTGGTACCAGGCGCCCTGGTTCTCTGGCTCTTCCTGGCACCACACCACGTCCTTGGCATTGGGATAGGCGGCGATGGCGGCCTGGTAGTCGGCGCGCGGGAAGGGATAGAGCTGCTCGATGCGGATGAGGGCCACGTCGTCCTTCTTCTGCTTGGTGCGGGCGTCGAGCAGATCGTAGTAGACCTTGCCGGAGCAGAAGACGATGCGCTTGACCTTCTGCGCGTCGAGCGGCTGGGTCTCGCCGATGACGGACTGGAAGCTGCCCTTGCTCAGGTCTTCCAGGGTGGAGACGGAGAGCTTGTGGCGCAGCAGGGACTTGGGCGTCATCACGATCAGCGGCAGGCGAATGCTGCGCTTCATCTGCCGGCGGATCATGTGGAAGAACTGCGCCGGGGTGGAAGGCACGCAGACCTGCATGTTGTTGCCCGCGCACAATTGCAGGTAACGCTCCAAGCGGGCGGAGGAATGCTCCGGCCCCTGCCCTTCGTAGCCGTGCGGCAGGAACAGGGTGAGCCCGCAGAAGCGGCCCCACTTGGACTGGCCGGCGGCGATGAACTGGTCCATCACCACCTGGGCGCCGTTGGCGAAGTCGCCGAACTGCGCTTCCCAGATCACCAGGGAGTCCGGATCGGTGCTGCTGTAGCCGTATTCGAAGCCGAGCACGCCCTCTTCGGAGAGCAGGGTGTCGTTGACGACGAAGCGGTTCTTGTCGGCATCCAGATGACGCAGCGGGGTATAGCGGTCGCCGTTGTTGAAGTCATGCAGGGTGGCATGGCGATGGGAGAAGGTGCCGCGGCGCGAGTCCTGGCCGCAGAGGCGCACGGCGAAGCCTTCGTGCACCAGGGTGGCGTAGGCCATGGTCTCGGCGTAGCCCCAGTCCATCGGCAGATCGCCGGCGGCCATCTTGATGCGGTTCTGGTGGACCTTGTCGACGGTGGGATGGAGGGTAAAGCCATCCGGCAGCTTGTTGAGACGGTCGGCCAGGCCCTTGAGGGTGTCGGCGCTGACGGCGGTGTCCGCCGGGGTGTCCCAGGTGCCCTTCTGGTAGTTGGCCCAGTTCACGGTGTACTGGTTGCCGACCATGCCCAGGGTGGTGCGGGCGGTGTTCTCGCCCTTGTCCAGGCTGTCGCGGTAGGCGCGGGCCAGGCGCTCGGCCTCGTCCTTGGGCACCACGCCTTCCTGCGCCAGCTGCTGGGCGTAGAGGGTGAAGGTGGTGGGCTGCTTCTTGATCGCGGCGTACATCACCGGCTGCGTCGCCGCCGGCTCGTCGGCCTCGTTGTGGCCGTGGCGGCGGTAGCAACACATGTCCACGATCACATCCTTGTGGAACTGGTTGCGGAAGTCGGTGGCCAGGCGGGTGACGAAGACCACGGCTTCGGGGTCGTCGCCGTTGACGTGGAACACCGGCGCTTCGAGCATCTTGGCGATGTCGGTGCAGTAGCGCGAGGTGCGGGCCTCATGGCCTTCGCGCGCTTCGATCGGGTTCGGGGTGGTGAAGCCGATCTGGTTGTTGACGATGATGTGGATGGTGCCGCCGGTGCTGTAGCCCTTGGAGTGCGACAGCTGCAGCGTTTCCATCACCACGCCCTGGCCAGCGAAGGCGGCGTCGCCGTGGATCAGCACGGGCAGCACGCGGTCGCCGCGCTCGTCCTTGCGGCGGGTCTGGCGGGCCTTGACCGAGCCTTCCACCACCGGGTTGACGATTTCCAGATGCGAGGGGTTGAAGGCCAGCACCAGGTGCAGGCGCTTGCCGGCCACTTCCACGTCGGTGGAGAAGCCCAGGTGGTACTTGACGTCGCCGGCGCGGCTGAGCGAATCGGCCGAGTACTTGCCCTCGAATTCGGCGAACAGGTCCTTGGGCGACTTGCCCAGCACGTTGACCAGCACGTTGAGGCGGCCGCGATGGGCCATGCCGATGACCAGCTCCTCCACGCCGCGCGTGGCGGAGATGCGCATGATCTCATCCATCATCGGGATCAGCGAGTCGCCGCCTTCGAGCGAGAAGCGCTTCTGGCCGACGTACTTGTTGCCGAGGTAGCGCTCGATGCCTTCGGCGGCGGCGAGCTGGGTCAGCACTTCCTTCTTCTGCTCGACGGTGAGCTTGGGCTTGAAGGCCTCGCCTTCCAGGCGCTTCTGGATCCAGCGCTTCTGCGCCGTTTCCGTGACGTACATGTATTCGGAGCCGATGGTGTCGGTGTAGACCGACTTGACCAGCGTGATGATGTCGCGCAGCGACATGCGGTCGGCTGCGGCCAGCGAGCCGGTGTTGAAGACGGTGTCCATGTCCTCGGGGCCGAGGCCGTGGAAGGCCGGGTCCAGATCGGGCACGGTGGTGATCGGCGCCAGCTTGAGCGGATCAAGCTTGGCCGCCTGGTGGCCGCGCACGCGGTAGTAGTTGATCAGGCGCAGCACCGCGGCCTGCTTCTCCAGCGCGCGCACGTCGGCGGCGGGGCTGGCCACGGCGATGGCGCGGATGCCTTCACGCGCCAGCTTCTCGAACTTGGCCCGCACCGGGCCGTGCGGCACGTCGGCGGTGCCGGAAGGCCCCTGCACGCCGCGGAAATAGGCGCGCCATTCGGTGTCGACCGATTCCGGGTCGCTCAGGTATTGCTCGTAGAGGTCCTCCACGTAGGCGGCATTGCCACCCTGGATCGAGGATGACTCGATCAGGCTCTGATACTTCGCTCCAGTCATTGCATGCTCCATTGCCGCTGACCGGGGAGCCGGGCGTGCAGTGCCGCTACTCTTGCCATCCTGAGCGCAGCGGAGGATCCGGTGGGGGCCAGATCCTTCGCTCCGCCCAGAATGACAGGTGAAACGGCGACTGTGCGCCTAGCCCCTCATTTCTTGGCGGCCTTCAGTAGTTTCTCCGGCTGCTTCCAATCGCCGGTCAGATGTTCCAGATATTCCCGAAAGCCGTCGGCCAGCTCCGGGTGCTTGAGTGCATATTCCACATTCGCTTTCAGATAACCCAGCTTGCTGCCGCAGTCGTAGCGCACGCCTTCGAATTCGTAGGCGAGCACGGTCTGCTCCTGGATCATCATGCTGATCGCATCGGTCAGCTGAATCTCGCCGCCGGCGCCGCGCTGCGTGCGCTCCAGCAGCTTGAAAATGCGCGGGGTCAGGATGTAGCGGCCGACCACCGCGAGGTTGCTCGGCGCATCCTCTTTCTTGGGCTTTTCCACGATGCGGCGGATCTCGCCCAGGCCCGGCCCCACCGGCTGGGTGTCGACGATGCCGTAGTTGGAGACTTCATCCGGCGACACGCGCTCGGTGGCGATGACGCTGGTGCCGTATTCCTGGTAGACGCGCTGCATCTGCGCCAGGCAGGGGCGCAGGCGGCCGTCGATGAGGTCGTCGGCGAGGATCACGGAGAAGTCCTCGTCACCCACCGCCGGCCAGGCGCACAGCACGGCGTGGCCCAGGCCGAGAGCTTCGGCCTGGCGGATGAAGATGCAGGTGATGCCCGGCGGCAGGATTTCCTGCACGGTCTCGAGCAGCTTGTTCTTGCCACGGCTGGCCAGCTCGGCTTCCAACTCGTAGGCCTTGTCGAAGTGATCCATGATGGAATTCTTCGAGCGGCCGGTGATGAAAATCAGCTCTTCCGCTCCCGCCGAGATCGCTTCCTGCACTGCGTACTGGATCAGGGGCTTGTCGACGATCGGCAGCATTTCCTTGGCGCTGGCCTTGGTGGCCGGCAGAAAGCGTGTGCCGAGACCGGCGACGGGGAAAACGGCTTTTCTGATTCGCATATGTGATGAGACCCCGGAAATGAATCGTGAATGCTGAGTCCGTTCAGCTTGTTGGAGACATGAGGCGTTGATGCGAGGCGCAATAGTTTAACGCAGCGTGCCGCTCAGATGGACCTTGTCGCTGCTGGCGGAAAGCAGGGCGAATTCGACCGTGCCCTTGTCGATGGCGTAGCGCAAGGCGGCCCGGCCCGGCAGCAGCAGGGGCTGCTTGAACTGCACCGAATAGGCACGCGGCGCGGCCGGCAGCCGCGCCTGCAGCAGCGCCAGGCAGCGCGCCGCGGACCACAGGCCGTGGCCGATGGCGCGCGGGAAACCGAACAGCTTGGCGGTGAAGCCATACAGGTGGATCGGGTTGTAATCCTGGGAAACCTTGGCGTAGCGGCGGCCGGTGTCCTCCGGGGCCGACAGGGCCAGGTATTCGGACAGGCGGGCGTCCACCGTGGCCGGCGGCGCCTTGCCCTTGGCGCCCTTGGGCGAGGGCTGCTTTGCACCACGATGGATCACGGTCATCACCGCGCGCCAGACCGGCTCGCTTTCCACCGGGGTAGCTTCCATGATCAGGTCGAACTCGAACCCGGCCTTGACCTGGCGGCCCTCGCCGATGCGGATGCTCAGGTCGAAGGTCTCGTCGACGCGCAGCGGGCGCTCCTGCTCCACCTCGTTGCGCACGTGCACCAGGCCCAGTAGCGGCAGCGGGAAACCCGGGCGTGTCATCAGGTTGAGGAACAGCGGCGTGGCCAGCACCTGCGGATAGAGGATCGGCAGCTCCGGCGATTCCGGCAGGCCGCACAGGGCGCTGTAAGCGTTGAGGCGGGCCCGGTCCACGCGCAGGGCCCGCACCCGCACCTGCCAGTCCGGCAGGCTGGGCGTGCCGTGGGGCCGGCGCGAGGCCGAGAGGCCGGCCTTGACGAAGGACGGCAGGGTCGGCGGCAGCGCCGGCAGATCGAATACCTGGGTAGTGCTCATGGGGCTGACTCGGGGACGATATGGCGGCGAAAACGCGATTTTAAAGAAATCGGGTGACGGAAAAGCAGTGCCCGGGGGCGATAGACGGGTGGCTGAGGGGTCATTTTCAGCAACCGTAGGGCGGCCTGTGGCCGCCGTGGCCCTCCGCAGCGGTTCCGGCGGCCACAGGCCGCCCTACACCCGGCTTCGTTGCCTTTCCGGCAGGACCACGGAACCCGTTGCCATCCGTTCCCAGCTTCACGGCACGATCTTGTCAATCCGCAGCTCCAGCGGCTTGCCAGCCTGATCGCGCCCCACATGCAGGCTGCCTTCCAGGTCGCCGGACTGGGACTGGGCACCGCCGCCCCCGCTGAGGCGGGCGGTGACGATGTAGCGGTCGAACGCGGACAGCTTGAGCGAGGGCGCCATGGCCATGCTGTCGTCGAGCTTCACTTCCAGCGGCGGCAGCTGCCCCGGCAGGCGCTGCACCGCCAGCGGCATCGGCGGGCCCTGCTCGGCCTTGGCGAAGACGAACAGCACGGCGCCGGGCGGGATCTTGCCGGCGAGTTCGGGGGCCAGGGTGACGTGCAGGTCCAGCGGCGGGCCGGAGGCGGCCGGGGCGGCGGACGGCCCGGCGGCGGCAGCGCCGCCCATGATCGGGGCCGGGCCGGGGCCGGCGCCTGGTCCAGCACCCGGGCCCGTGGGCTGGCCGGCCAGCTCCTGCAAATGGGCCTGCAGCACTTCACGCATCTGCGGCGGCAGGTCCGGCTGGGCCATCAGCGTGGTCCAGCGCAGCTTGGCGGTGGCCAGGTCGCCGGCCTGGGCGGCGGCCATGCCGGAATACCACAGGGCCTTGCCATACCCGGGGGCAACGGCCAGGGCGCGATCGAACAGCTGCGCCGGGGTGCCCTGGAGATCGCGGTCGCGGGCGAAGGCCAGCGCCTCGCCCTGCCCGGCCAGCCACTCCGGATTGGGCTGCGCGGCGCGGGCATTGGCCTCGCCGTAAGCCTTTGCGGACTCCTCGAAATGCTGCGTGACGAAATAGGAGCGGCCGAGCATGGACCAGCCCTCGGGGTCGTCCGGCTGCTGCTGCAGCTTTTCCACCAGTCGCTGCACCATGGCGGCAACCTGGTCGCTCTGCGCCGCGCCCTCGGCCAGCTGCTGCTGCGCCTTCCAGCTGCCGCTGAAGCCGTACCAGCCGCCGGCAAAAACCAGCAGCAGCGCGGTGGTGAGCAGAGCCGGCAGCCAGCGGCGGCCGGCGCCGGCCTGTACACCTGCCTGCTCGGGCTTGTCCTCCACCTGGGCTTCGCTGAGCAGGCGCGCCGCAAGCTCGGTCTTGAGCGCTTCGACATCCTGCGCCGAAACCAGGCCGGCTTCACGCTCCGTCTCCAGTTCGGCCAGGCGGGTGCGGTAGGCGGTGACGTTGGCGCCGCGGCGGCGCAGGGTGTTGCGTGTTGCGCCGAGCCACCAGGGGCGCGTCATCACCGCGGCGACGGCCAGGAGCAGCGCCGCCATCAGAAACCACAGCTGCGTCATGGCGCCTCGTCCAGTATCTTGCGAAGCGCGGCTTCGTCGTTCTTGAGTGGTGTAGCCGGCGCGGGACGCTGGCGGCGGGCGTAAGCGAACAGCATCACCAGGCCAAGCAGCAGCAGCAACGCCGGCCCGGCCCACAGCAGCGCGGTACGGCGCTCCATCGGCGGCTTGTACAGCACGAAGTCGCCGTAGCGGTCGGTGAGGTATTTCTTGATCTGCGCCTCGTCCTCGCCCTTGGCGACGAGGCCGCGCACTTCATAGCGCAGGTCGGCGGCGAGCGAGGCCTGCGATTCGGCCAGGGATTCGTTCTGGCACACCAGGCAGCGCAGCTCGGGCAGCAGGCCCTTGTACAGCGCTTCCTGCTGGGCGGTGAGTTCGATCGGAGGCTTGACGGTTTCGACTTCGGCGTTGGCCGTGAACATGGTCAGCACCAACAGCGCCGCCCCCACCCACTTCGTCATTCCCGCGAAGGCGGGAATCCAGTTTTGAACTTCGCGCAAAGGCAGGTAAAAAGCAAAACTGGGTCCCCGCCTTCGCGGGGACGACGTTGTGCTTATAGGAGAGGGCATCAGGACGCGGCCTTCAGCAGCGGCTGGATGTCGTGCTCCCACACTTCCGGCGTCAGCGGCCCGATCTGCTTGTAGACGATGGTGCCCTTGGAGTCGAGCACGAAAGTCTCCGGCACACCGTAGACGCCCCAGTCGATGCCGGCGCGGCCTTCCAGATCGGTGAGGATCTGGCCGTAGGGATTGCCCTTGCGGCCGAGCCAGGGGCGCAGGTCGGACTCGGCGTCCTTGTAGTCGATGCCGAGCAGCTTGACCTGACCGCCCTGGGTGAGCTGCATCAGGTAGGGATGCTCTTCCTGGCAGCCGGCGCACCAGCTGGCGAAGAAGTTGACCAGCACCGGCGCGCCCTGCAAATCGGTCTGGGTCATGCGCGGCGGCGTGCCGTCGAGCGTCGGCAGGTCGAGGCCGGCGCGGCCTTGCCCACCAGCGGGCTGGGCACCAGGCGCGGATCGCGCTGCATGCCGACATAGAACAAGGCGATCAGGGCCAGCAGGACCAGCAGGGGAATAAGGAAGCGCATGGATTAGGCGGCCGCTGCTTCTATCGCTTCGCTGGCGCGCCGCTCCGCAGCACGAGCCAGCCGGTAGCGCTTGTCACTCGCCGCCAGCAGCCCGCCGAAGAACATGAACACGCCGCCGAGCCAGATCATGCGGATCACCGGCTTGTAGTAGACGCGCAGGCTCCAGCTGCCATCGTCGTAGCCCTCGCCGAGCGAGACATAGAGGTCGCGCAGCAGACCGGTGTCGATAGAGGACTGGGTGATGACGGTGCCCTGCGAGGGATACAGGCGCTTCTGCGGATGCAACATAGCGATGGGCTTGCCGTTGCGTTCTACCGCGACGGTGCCCTGCTGGGCGGTGTAGTTCGGTCCGGCCTGATCGCCCTCTCCGACGAAGCGGAAGGTGTAGCCGCCGATCTCGGTTTCGGCGCCGCGGGCGAGGCGCACATCCTTCTCGTCGCCGAAGCTGATCACGCCGCTGACGCCGAGCGCCCAGATGCCGAGGCCGATGTGGGCCAGGGTCATGCCCCACACGGCGCGCGGCACCGCGCTCACGCCGCTGCGCAAATCCGGCTTGGCGCGCACGCGGCGCCACACGTCCTGCGCCGCGGCGAAGATGGCCCAGCTGCCGAGCAGGGCGCCGGCCGCGGCCAGCGGCGTGGTGCGTCCATGCAGGGCGAAGGGCAGCACCACCATCAGCACCACGGCGACGAGCGCGGGCAGCTTGAGGCGGCGCACGGTCTCGCGCCAGTCGCCACGCTTCCACGGCACCACCGCGGCCAGGCCGACCAGCAGGAACAGCGGCGCGATCATCGGCAGGAACACGGAATTGAAGTACGGCGGCCCGACCGAGATCTTGCCCAGGCCCATGGCGTCCAGCGCCAGCGGATAGAGCGTGCCGAGCAGGACGGCGGCGCAGGCGGCAACCAGGAAAACGTTGTTGAACAGCAGCAGGCCTTCGCGCGAGAACAGCTTGAGTTCGCCGCTGCTGGCCAGCTTGGGCGCGCGCCAAGCGTAGAGCGTCAGCGCGCCGCCCACCACCACCGCCATGAAGGCAAGGATGAATTCGCCGCGCGAAGGATCGCTGGCGAAGGCGTGCACCGAGACCAGCACGCCGGAGCGGACCAGGAAGGTGCCGAGCAGGGACAGGGAGAACGCGAGGATGGCGAGCAGCACGGTCCAGCTTTTCAGCAGCCCGCGTTTTTCCGTCACCGCCAGCGAGTGGATCAGGGCGGTGCCGGCGAGCCAGGGCATGAAGGAGGCGTTTTCCACCGGGTCCCAGAACCACCAGCCGCCCCAGCCGAGTTCTTTATAAGCCCACCAGGAACCGAGGGTGATGCCCATGGTCAGGAACATCCAGGCGGTGGTAGTCCAGGGGCGGGTCCAGCGGGCCCAGGCGGCATCAAGCCGGCCGGTGATGAGGGCGGCGATGGCGAAGGCGAAGGCGACCGAGAAGCCGACATAGCCCATGTAGAGCATGGGCGGATGCACCGCCAGGCCAGGGTCCTGCAGGATCGGGTTGAGATCGCGCCCTTCCGTCGCCGCCGGCACCAAGCGGGTGAAGGGGCTGGAGGTGAGCAGGATGAACAGATAGAAGCCGGTGCTGATCATGCCCAGCACCGACAGCACCAGGGCGCTCATGTCCAGCGGCAGGCGGCGGTTGAACACCGACACCGCCAGGGTCCAGCCGGCGAGGATCAGCACCCACAGCAGCAGCGAGCCTTCATGCGCGCCCCACACGGCGGTGATGCGATAGATCAGGGGCAGCTGGCTGTGATCGTTCTCCATCACGTAGGCCACCGAGAAATCCTTGGTGACGAAGCAATAGGTGAGGCAGGCATAAGCCGCGGCGACGCACAGGAACTGCCCCTGCGCGGCGGAGCCGGCGAAGGCGAGCAGGCGCGCGTCGCGCCGGCGCCAGCCGAGCAGCGGCACGATGGCCTGAAGCAGCGCCACGCCGAGCGCCAGGATCACCGCAAAGTGGCCGAGTTCGGGGATCATGGTTGGCGCGGACTCAGTTGGATGCGGTGGTAACCGACTTGAACGGCGCGCAGGAATGCTTGCCGTCGACCTCGCCCACCGCCTTGGCCACGTTGGGCGGCATGTAATTCTCGTCGTGCTTGGCCAGGATGGTGCTGGCGACAAACACGTTCTGCCCGTCCATGTGGCCGGTGGCGATGACGCCCTGCCCTTCGCGGAACAGGTCGGGCAGCACGCCTTCGTAATGCACCGGCACGGCGTTGTGGCAGTCGCTCATGACGAACTCGATGGCCAGGCCCTCGCCGCGCTTGAGGCTGCCCTTCTCCACCAGGCCGCCGAGCTGCAGGGCGGCGCCGGCGGCGAGCTTGCCGGAGAGCAGGTCGGACGGCGTGTAGAAATACATCATGTTCTTGCGGAAGGCGGTGAAGCCCAGCGCCGCGGCCAGGCCCACGCCGAGCACCAGCGCCGCCACTGCCGCCATCCGCTTCTGGCGCTTGGTCATTCTTCGTTATCCCCGGATTCTTCGAGTGATTCAGACAAGCGCCGCTTCAAATCGTTGCGTCGCAGATAGGGGGTGAATGCGTTCCACAGCACCACCGCCAGGGCCAGGGCGTAGCTGCTCCAGATGAACAGCGCATATTTTGGGTTCATGCCGCCACCATCGCCTGCGCCCAGCGCGCATTGCGCTCGCGCCACAGCACCTCGTTCTGCATGCGGCGCAGCCACACCGCGCCGAAGAACAGGTAGAAGCCGCCCAGGCTGACCAGCAGCGGCCACAGCATGTCGCCGCTGATCTTGGGATTGCGGATGCCTTCGACGCTGAGGATGCTGGCGCCCTGGTGCAGGGAGTTCCACCAGGTCACCGAGAAATGCACGATCGGCACGTTGATCACGCCGACCAGGGCCAGCCAGGCGCAGGCGCGGGCGCCGGCGCGGGGGTCGGCATAAGCCTGGTTGAGGCCGATCACACCGGCATAGAGGAACAGCAGCACCAATTCGGAGGTCAGGCGCGCGTCCCATACCCAGTAGGCGCCCCAGGTGGGCTTGCCCCACAGCATGCCGGTGAGCAGGGCCAGGGCGGTGAAGCTGGCGCCGACCGGCGCGGCGGCAACCACCGCCACCTCGGCCAGCTTCATGCGCCAGATCAGGGCAATGCCGCCGGCCACCGCCATCAGGGTGTAGATGGTGAGCGACAGGGCCGCTGCGGGCACATGCACATAGATGATGCGGAAGGCGTCACCCTGCTGATAGTCGGGCGGTGCCAGGAACAGGCCGCCGTAGACGCCCACGCCGATGAGCAGCACGGCAAGGCCGAGCAGCCACGGCGCCAGGACGTCGGCGAAACGGTAGAAGGTCGGCGGGGAGGCCAACTGGTGAAACCATGTCCACATGGGAGAATTATCGCTTATTCAATGGCATTCCGGAGTGCTCCGGCTGTAGCAAAG
>JAMFRN010000118.1 GCA_026224805.1 Nevskia soli | reverse complement strand
CGGCGAAGGGATGGCCCAGCGCCAGGCTGCTGCCGTGAATGTTGAGCTTGGCGCGGTCGATGCTGCCCAGTGGCTTGCCCAGGCCGAGGCGGTCCTTGCAGAACCTGGGGTCTTCCCAGGCCTTGAGGGTGCACAGCACCTGCGCGGCGAAGGCTTCGTGGATCTCGTAGAAATCGAAGTCCTGCAACTTCAGGCCGTTGCGCTCCAGCATGCGCGGTACGGCGTAGGAGGGCGCCATCAGCAGGCCTTCCTTGCGCTCGAAGAAATCCACCGCGGCGGTTTCATAGCTGGTGAGGAAGGCCAGGGTCTTCAGGCCGCGCGACTTGGCCCAGTCCTCCGAGGCCAGCAGCACGGCTGAGGCGCCATCGGTGAGCGGTGTGCTGTTGGCGGCGGTGAGGGTGCCGTTGACCTTGTCGAAGGCGGGCTTGAGCTTGGCCAGCTTTTCCAGGGTCGAATCGCCGCGCAGGTTGTTGTCGCGCTCCAGGCCGGCATAGGGCACGATCATGTCGGCGAAGAAGCCCTTCTCATAGGCCAGTGCCGCTTTCTGATGGGATTCCAGCGCCAGCTGGTCCTGCGCCTCGCGCGGGATCTTCCACTCCTTGGCCATCACCTCGGTGTGCTGGCCCATCGACATCTTGGTGCGCGGTTCGCTGACGCCGGGAATCAGCGGCGACAGGTCCCGGGGCCGGAATTTGGCCAGTGCGGCGAGGCGCTGGCCGGTGGTCTTGGCGCGGTTGGCTTCCAGCAGGATCTTGCGCAGACCCTCGCTGACGCCGATCGGCGCATCCGAGGCGGTATCCACGCCGCCGGCAATGCCGGATTCGATCATGCCCAGGGCGATCTTGCTGCCCACCGTGATCGCCGTCTCCAGGCTGGTGCCGCAGGCCTGCTGCAGGTCATAGGCCGGGGTTTCCATCGACAGGCCGCAGGAAAGCGTGCTCTCGCGCGTCAGGTTGAAATCGCGCGAGTGCTTCAGCACCGCGCCGGCGGCGACTTCGCCGAGACGCTCGCCGTGCAGCTGGAACTTGTCGACCACGCCCTTCAGCGCGGCGGTGAGCATGTCCTGGTTGCTGCGCGTGGCGTAGGCAGTGTTCTGGCGGGCAAAGGGGATGCGCGCGCCGCCGAGGATGGCGACTTTGCGGCCGTAAGGTTTCATCGGAGGCTCCGGAGCGAGGTGTGGTTTTGCCGGATTCTAGCGGGTGATCGGAGTCAGTGCCGCGTCGGCCATCCATACGGCCCAGGTGGAGCCCGCTTTGCCAAAGACGCCCACCTCGTGCTGATAATTGCCGCCTGAACCGAAGTAGGGCCATCGATGCGATTTCCAGGGGGGGGTGTCGGGCGTTGCTGCGGCCGGGTGCTGGCTTTGCTGGTGCTGGCGGCGCCGCTGGCGGCTGGCGCCCAGGGCTGGGGCGGCTCGCTCGGCGCCAGCAGCGACTACGTTTATCGCGGCCTTACGCAAAGCGACAACCTGCCCGCCGGGCAGGCGGATATCCATTACTACAGCCAGTCCGGCTGGTTTGCCGGCCTTGGGACGACCAGCGTCAAGCGCGATCCCTCCGATACGGTCACCCTCGAGTTTGATCCCTATGCCGGCTATCAATGGCTGTTCGCCAAGGATTGGAGCAGCCGGGTTGCGGCGGTGCATCACGACTATCCCTGGAATAACACGGGGCGGCACTACAACTACGAGGAACTGTCCGGCACGCTGGCCTACGCCGACCGGTTGTTTGCCACGGTCGCCTTCTCTCCGGACACCTCGATCATAGACCGCCGCACCTCGGTCACCGGCCGGGCCACGCTGGCCTATGATCTGGCCCTGCACCAGCCCCTGCCGCATGCGTTTTCCCTCAACGCCGGAGTCGGCTACTACGACCTGCGCTGGGCGGTGAATACCGGTTATGTCTACTGGAATGCCGGCCTGGGCTACGATTTCCGCCGGGTGCAACTGGACCTGTCCTATATCGGCACTGACGGCACGGCGCGCCAGCTGTTCTACGGCGGCATGGCGGTCAATCGGCTGGTGGGGACGGTGTTGTGGCATTTTTGACAGACTCCCGGCTGACCGGGCCGCCTTGAAAGGCGCGCCGATGGGGGCTCGCCCCTGCCGCAACCTTTGCGACCGTTGCGGGCACTCACGGTGAGGACGGCTATGCGCGAAGGAGCGAAACCGGTGCCATGCGAGCGGAAATGGTGAACCCACCCCAGGTGGAAGCGAGAACGGCGGACAACGACCGCGAACTGGCGCTGCTGCGCCGCGTGGCGCTGGGCGACCGTGAGGCGTTCGGCACCCTCTATTCCGGCTATTACCCCCGCCTCGGGCGGTTCCTGAGCCGGCTGACCCAGCGCCCGGAGCTGATCGATGAGGCCATCAACGATACCTTCTGGGTGGTTTGGCAGAAGGGCGGCGAGTTCCGCGGCGCCTCCCAGGTATCCACCTGGATCATGGGCATCGCCTACCGTTGCACCCTCAAGACCTTGCGCCGCGCGGGTGGCACGGCCACCGAGCCGCTGAGCGAGGACTACGAGGACACCGGCACGCCGGAGCTGCAGGCCGAGCAGGAGCTGCGCGACTGGGTCGGCAAGGGCCTGCGCCACCTGCCGCAGGAGCAGCGCACCACCCTGGAGCTGGCGTACTACATGGGGCATTCCTGCGAGGAGATCGGAGAGATCATGGAGTGCCCGGTGAGCACGGTGAAGGCGCGCATGTTCCATGCGCGGGTCAAGTTGCGCAATTTGCTGCCGACGCTCGGCGGCATGACCGAAAGAGGCAAGCCATGAACCAGTCGGATGATGCATTTTCGATCCACCGCCGCGCCTGGGAGTTGATCCCTTGGGTGGTGAACGGCCGCGCCTCGGGTGAAGAGCGCCGCACGGTTGAACAGCATCTGGTGGATTGCGGCGACTGCCGCGAGGAATTCGATTTCCAGATGCGCCTGCATGGCGCGATGAACCGACCGGCGCAGCCTGAGGCCGGCGCGGATGCCGCCGCGGCGGCATCGCTGCAACGCCTTTGGCAGCGCATCGATGAGGAAGAGGCGCTGCCCGTGGTGCGCCGCAGGGCCTCCGGCTCGTTCGCGCGCGGGCTGCTGGCGGCGGTGCTGATCGAGGCGGTGGGCATCGCCGCGCTCAGTGCGGCCCTGTGGACGCGCGATGCACCGCGGCAAACAGTGGTTGCGGCGGCGGGAGCGCCTGTCTACCAGACCCTGAGCGCAGCGCCGGAGGGCGCCGCGCACGCCACCATCCGCGCCGTGCTGGCGCCGACGCTGACGCTGGGTGAGTTGCAGGCCTTGCTGGCGCAGTCGCATCTGCAGATCGTGGCCGGCCCCAGCGACGCCGGCGTGTATTCCCTGGCGCCGCTGTCGGTGCGCGTCGCCGTGGCCACCCAGCCGGCCCTGGCGCAGCTGCGCTCCAATCCGGGTGTTCGTTTCGCCGAGCCGGTCGACGCGGCGGCCCGGCCCTCGCCGTGATGCGAGGCATCGCCCTGCTGCCTGCGCTGTACCTGGCGGCTTGCGCCGCCGTGCCCGGCAGCGCCGATCCGGCCGCCGCGCAGATGCGCGCGGCGCCGGGGAGCCTGATCCTGCTCACGGTGGCCGATCCGCCCGAGCCGGTGGCGGCGCATGCCGGCTCGACTCCGCGCGGCTACGACAGCATGCCGTTGTACAGCGCCAGTGGCAGCGCCCGCGCCGAGGTCGCCGCGATCGAGCGGGACTACGGCCTGCACGAGGTTGCGGCCTGGCCGATCGCGCCCTTGCAGGTGCACTGCGTGGTGCTGGAAATTCCCGCGGGGGACTCGCGGGAGAAAACGCTGGAGCAATTGGCGCACGATCCGCGGGTGAGCCTGGCGCAGCCGCTGCAGACCTTCGGCACCCTGTCCGGCGGCTATAACGATCCCTATGTCGGCCTGCAGCGCGGCTTCGCCCAGATCGACGCCGGCGATGCGCAGCACTGGTCGCGCGGCGACGGCGTGCGCGTGGCGGTGATCGATACCGGCATGGACAGCACGCATCCTGATCTGCAGGGGCGGGTGGAGGCGCTGCGCAATTTCGTCGACGACGATGCCCGACAGTTCGAGGCGGATCGACACGGCACCGAGGTTGCCGGCGTGATCGCCGCCGACGCCAACAATCATGAGGGCATCGTCGGCGTCGCCCCCGGCGTACGTATTTTCGCGCTCAAGGCCTGCTGGCAGATGCAGCCGCTAGCCGACGGAGCGCAGTGCAATTCCTTCACCCTGGCGCAGGCCCTGACCATCGCCATCGAGTCCGGTGCGCGCGTGATCAATCTGAGCCTGGGCGGGCCTGCCGATCCGCTGCTGGCGCAGCTGGTGCAATACGCCCTGAAGCGTGGCATCGTGGTGGTCGGCGCAGTGCCTCCCGACGGCCGCACCGACGGCTTTCCGGTCGGGGTGCCCGGCGTCATCGCCGTCGATGCCATCGAGCGCTCCTCGGCCAGCGCCGCGGTGCTGCATGCGCCAGGGCGCGAGGTGCTGACCCTGACGCCGGGCGGGCATTACGACTTCGTCTCCGGTTCGTCGCTGGCCGCGGCGCATGTCAGCGGTGCCGCCGCCCTGCTGCTCTCGCTCAACTCCCGTCTCGATGCGGCGTCCGTCTACGACCTACTCAGCCGCAGCAGCACCGATGGCAGTGGCGCCCCGGCAATCAATGTCTGCACCGCGCTGTCGCTGCTGCGGCCGGAAGGTTCTTGTAGTACCTCGCAGTATCCTGATGGCGGCGCCGCGCACGATACTCCTGCGCGCTGAATCGTTGCTTCCCGTCCGCATCCACCTGCGCGCGGTACTCGCCATCACCTGAAGCAGCTCCCCGCAAAAAACTTTCCTCTCCTGCGTAACTTTTCGGTTGCGCGCAGGCACTCATCCCACAGACGGCAAATTGCGGAGCCGGCGTTCGAGGCAGGCCTCTTCGCCGTGAACCTCCGCGATGGCTGCGCAGCTCGCGCTGCGCCCAGGCCTTTGCGCGTCGCTGATCGAACTACGGGACAGGAGATTTGACATGGCATTTCAAGGCGCATCGTCCAAGAGACTATTGCTGGCAATCGGTGTGACTCTGCTCTCCGCCTGCAGCGGCGGCGGGTCGGGGTCATCGGGCTCAGGCGGCAGTTCCAGCAGCAGCGGTTCGAGCGGCGGCTCCGCCGCGGCCGGCCCCTACACACTGACCAACTTGGTCGCGGACAAGGCCAATCTGGTTTCGGATGGCTCGGCCTCGGCCAGCCATGTCGATCCGAACCTGATCAATCCTTGGGGCCTGGTGTTCGGCACCGGTGCGCCGTCCTGGCTCTCCAATCAGGGCACCAGCACCTCGACCCTGTACGACGGTCTGGGCGACAGCAATCCCCTGGTGGTCAAGCTGCCCGCCAACGGCACGCTCCCGGCCTCGCCCACGGGAATTGTTTTCAATACCGGCAGCAGCACCGATTTCGTCATCGGCAGCGGCGCCACCGCCGGACCCGCCAATTTCATCTTCGACGGCCTGACCGGAAGCATCTACGGCTGGTCCGAAGCCGCAGGTGCGGTGCTCGCCTACACCGCCACTGACGGCGCCGTGTACACCGGCCTGGCTTTCGCCAACGACGGCAGCGGCAACTTCATCTACGCCGCCGACTTCAAGAACAACAAGATCGATGTCCTCAACAACGCCTTCAAGGTGGTTTCCGTAGCCGGAACCACCGGCAGCTTCCCATTCACCGATCCCAAGCTGCCGTCGGGTTATGCGCCGTACGGCATCCAGGCCATCACCAGCGGCGGTACCACGCAGATCTACGTCGCTTACGCTGCGGCCAGCGCCAGTGCGGCATCCGGCGGTTCCAGCAGCTCCAGCAGTTCAAGCAGCTCGAGTGGCTCCAGCAGTTCCAGTAGCTCGAGCAGCTCCAGCGGTGGTTATACCTATGTCCAGTCGGTTCGTGCGCGGACTTTCGCCGCCAACATCCCCGGCTCCGGCCTGGGCCAAGTCGACGTGTTCGATACCAGCGGCAATTTCGTCAAGACCCTGGTCGCCGCGGGCGGTGCGCTGAATGGTCCCTGGGGCATGGCCCTGGCGCCCAGCGATTTCGGCACGCTCGGCGGCGATCTGCTGGTGGGCAACTTCGGCGACGGCTCCACCGACAACGGCAGCGGCGTGATCGATGCTTTCGATCCGACCAGCGGAGCTTTGGTCGGCCAGGTCAGCAATGGCCAGGGCAGCGCGCTGCAGATTCCCGGCCTGTGGGCGCTGGCTTTCGGTAATGGCGCCGATGGTCTGAACCAGCCGCTCAACACCTTGTTCTTCACCGCCGGTACCAATGCCGAAGCCGACGGCACCTATGGCCGCATCGATCCGGGCGCCACGGCCCCGGCCTTCACCAGCGCCGTCAGCATCACCGCTCCGGCCGCCAGTGCCTCAGTCAGCGGAACAGTGCCGGTGACCGCGACGGTGCAGGACATCAACGCTGTCACCCAGGTGCAGTTCTTTGCCGGCGGCACTTCCATCGGCACCGCCACGGCCGCGCCTTTCACGGTGCAGTGGAACAGCAGCACCGCCGCCAACGGCAGCGTGGCGCTGACCGCCACGGCCATGGATGCCGATAACAACAGCTTCACCTCGGCGGACCTGAGCGTGACTGTCGACAACGCCGGAGCGCCCCCGGCTGCCACGACGCTGACGCAGTTGCAGACGCAGTTCTTCACGCCGATCTGCTCGACCTGCCACACCGGCCAGGGCAGCTCGCTGCCGGGCGTCCAGAACCTCACGGCGGGCAACAGCTTCAGCAACATCGTCAACGTCGCCAGCATCGAGGAGCCCACGCTCGATCGCATCAAGCCCAATGATCCGACCAACAGCTACCTGATCCAGAAAATCATGGGCACGGCCGCCAAGGGCGCGCAGATGCCCGATGGTTGCCCGGTGACGCAGCCCTGCCTGACGCAGGCGCAGATCAACATGTTCATCTCCTGGGTGAATGCAGGTGCGCAGAACAACTGATGCATCACCGCGTCCCGCCTCGCGGCGGGACGCGGTATGGCCCGGCATCGTCGATCAACCAAGGGGACCGCGTGTGATGAGCCGCTCTGCTGCATTCTCATTTGTAATTGCCGCGCTGGCCTTGGCCGCCTGCGCCGGCAATGGCGAGGGCTTGGACCAGAACGGCAACCCGATCGGTTCCGGCTCCAGTTCCAGTTCCGGTGCAAGTTCCAGCTCCGGTTCGAGTTCCGGTTCGAGCAGCGGCGCCACGGTCGCTTTTGAAACCATCCAGGATCAGGTGTTCACGCCGATCTGTTCCAAGTGCCACGCCGGCGCCAGTGCGCCGGAAGGCATGCAGCTGAGCGCCGGCGTGGCCTACGACATGATCGTCAACGTGCCTAGCCAGGAGGTGCCGACACTCGATCGCATCCTGCCCGGCGATCCGGCCAACAGCTATCTGGTGCAGAAGATCATGGGCACCGCCGCCGTCGGCGCGCAGATGCCCGACGGCTGCCCGATCACACAACCCTGCCTGGATGCCGCCACCATCGCCATGATCGTGCAGTGGGTCAGCGAGGGTGCGCCGCCTCCAGCTTCATCTTCTTTGAGCGCCGCCGCCACGGATCAGGTGAACCCATGAAAATGCACACTCGAGCCTTGCGGGCCTGGGCATGGTGCCTGTTGCTG
>JAMFRN010000117.1 GCA_026224805.1 Nevskia soli | reverse complement strand
CGCATGAGCCGCATCATCCACACCCAGTCCACCACCGGCGGCTACAAGTCCCAGCTCTCCGACAACGGCGTGGATGTCTACAACAAGTACCTCACCAACCAGGCCATCACCAGGCTGGGGCAGGCGTAGCTTTCAAGCGTTTGGGGTGGGCCGGCGCGGCTGCGCGCCGGCCCATTTTTTTTGCCAGTCCGATTTGCGGTAACGCCGGCTTCAGGCTATTGCCTCGGCATAGTCGGTGCTGCGCGTCAGGCTTTCCCAGCGGTCAATGTTGCCCGCCATCTGCGCCAGCTTGATCCGGGCGCGCTGCAGGGCGTCGGAGCCGAGCAGCAGGCGCAGCGGCGGCTGCGGCGCATCCACCAGTTCGAGCAGGGCTTGCGCCGCCAGTTCCGGATCGCCGGGCTGCTGGCCATCCAGTTCGCTGAGGCGCTGTACTGTGCGCCCGCTGGTCTGCGCGTAGTCGTCGATGCTGCGGCTGGCAATCTGCAGCGAGCGGGCGGAGTGGAAATCCGTGCGCAGCGCGCCGGGCTCGACGATGCTGACGCGGATGCCCAGCGGCGCCAGTTCCGCCGCCAGACTTTCCGACATGCCTTCCAACGCTGCCTTGCTGGCGGCGTAGAGCCCCGATCCCGGCTGCGGCGCCAGGCCGGCGATGGAGGAGATGTAGAGCAAGTGGCCGCTGCGCTGCTCCCGCAGCAGCGGCAGCACCGCCTGGGTCAGGTGGTAGGCGCCGAAGAAGTTGGCGGCGAACAGTTCATAAGCTTCCGTGGTGCTGACTTCCTCCACCGCGCCGAGCAGGCCATAGCCGGCGTTGTTCACCACCACATCGAGCCGCGGGCACAGCTGCATGGCGCGGCGCACGGCCGGGCTGATCTGCTCGGGGTCGGATACGTCCAGCGGGATCACATGCAGGCGCGGCGAAGCGGGCAGGTCGCTGCGGCCGTTACGGCTGGTACCGATAACGCGGTCGCCGCGGGCCAGCGCGGCTTCCGCCAGGGCGCGGCCGAGGCCGCGCGAAATCCCCGTGATCAGCAGTTCCTTGCCGGGTTGTTCATCAGAAGGCTCCTTTCCGTCATGGTGCAGATTCTCGCGGAGCGGAGAACCGGCTGCGATAGCGGATGCTGCTCAATGCTTGCCTATTTCTCCAGAAGGCGGGACTGGGGGCTTGCCTCGCCGCGCCGCCGGTGTAGAGTTTCGCGCATCGCGTTGCCATCGCAACGGCAGGATCCGAAGATGGGTTTTACGATTGAAGCCGCGCGCCTGCACATGGTCGAACTGATCGAGGCCCAGGTGCGCCAGGAAGGCATCAATGCCACTGTCGTGCCCGGCGTGGAACTGATGCACAGCACGCGCCCGATGAAGCGTACACCGGTGGTATACGAGCCGGCCATCTCGGTGCTGGTACAGGGCCGCAAGCGCTGCTACCTGGCCGACCGGGTGTTCACCTACGACCAGAGCAACTACCTGGTCACCTCGGTGCCGATGCCGTTCGAGGCGGAAACCGAGGCCAGCCCCGAACTGCCGCTGTACGGGGTGCGGGTCAAGGTGGAACTGAGCTGCCTGGCGGAACTGCTACTGGAAATGGATGACCACTTGCCGGAAGGGCCGCAGACGCCCTGCGGCATCTACGCCACGCCGCTGGACCATGCGCTGAGCAGCGCCGTGGTGCGCCTGCTTGACTGCCTGGCCAGCCCAGTCGACGCGCGCATCCTCGGCCCGCAGATCGTGCGCGAGATTGTCTACCGCGTGCTGTGCGGCGAGCAGGGCGCCGCCCTGCGCGCCCTGGCCACGCGCCAGAGCCATTGCGGCCGCATCGGCAAGGTGCTGCGCCATGTCCATGCCAATTATTCCAGCCCGCTCGACGTGGAGAGCATGGCGGACGAGGCCAGCATGAGCCTGTCCGCCTTCCACCATCACTTCAAGGCGGTGACCTCCTGCTCGCCGCTGCAGTATCTCAAGACCATCCGCCTGCACCAGGCGCGCCTGCTGATGGTGCACGAAGGAATGGGCGCCAGCACCGCCGCGCAGCGCGTCGGCTACGAGAGCCCCTCGCAGTTCAGCCGCGAGTTCAAGCGCCTGTTCGGCGCCAACCCTTCCACCGAAGCGGCGCGGGTCAGGGCGGCGCTGTAGCGGCCGGTGCGGCGGGCCTCGCGCCCGCCGCCTAAGCTGGTGCCGCGCCGTGAATCGGCGCCCGCGCCAGCGCCTCCTCAGCGGAAGGCTCCAGCGGCAGGCCCAGGCTATTGAGCAGGCCGGCCAGCATCTGGTAGTGGCCGATCAGCAGCACCAGCTCCAGCAGTTTCTTCTCGTCGTAGTGCGCGGCCAGGGCATCCCAGGTCGGCTGCGACAGGATGCGACGCTCCTGCAGTTCGTCCACCGCCCGCAGCAGCGCCGCCTGGCGCGGCTCCCAGTCAGGCGCGTCGGCGCCCTGCGCCACGCTAGCGATCTGCCGCGGCGTCAGCCCCACGCGCAGGCCGATGGCCACATGCTGGCCCCACTCGTAGCGACAGCTGCACAACCAACCCACGCGTAGGATGGCCAGCTCGGTATCGCGCCGGTCCAGTTTGCCGAACGGCATCAACCGCGCGGCAAAGGACAGCCATGCGCGGAACAGGCGCCAGTGGCGCATCAGCACCAGAAAGATTGCCGGCGGATCGCCCTTGACGAACAGGCCCAGCGCCCAGGCCAGCAGCCGGGCCCGCGGGCCGCTGCCGCGCAGGTCGATCGGCGCGATGCGCGATACGGCGGCGGGATGCCAGCCGCCGGGTGGGGCGAACTGCTCGGACAAGGAGGTCATCTACCGCTCCTGCGTGGCCTGGTGGGAGCAGCGTAGCGCAAGCGGACAAGGTTGCCCCGGCCCCGGCAGCGGATTCTTAGGGAACCGGCCCGATCTCCACCTCAATGCCGGATAGTTCCTCGCTCATCGGGATCTGGCACGACAAGCGCGAAGCGGGGCGCACCTCGACCAGTTCGGCGATGGCTTCCAGCATCATCTGTTCGTCTTCGCTTTTCGACGGCAGGCGCTCGGCCCAGGCCGCGCCGACGTAGACGTGGCAGGTGCCGCAGGCGCAGGCGCCGCCGCAGGTGCCTTCCACGCCCAGGTTGGCTTCGCGCAGCACTTCCATTAGCGGGCGGCCGCGTTCGGCTTCGAGCTTGTGCGCGGTGCCGTCGCGGTCGGTGGCGAGTACTGCCACCGACTTTTCTTCAAATCACCAAAACCAGACCCGCGCGCGGCCTTGGCCGCGCGCGCGTCGTCGATACCAATGGGAACGGCTCAAATCTTGTCGGAGTTTTCCCAGCCCGGATAGAACTGCTTGAACCACTGCCGATACTTGAGGATCGGGCCGTCGCCGTCGCACAGCAGCGGACGCGGCCGATACTTCTTGTGGTTCCACACGATGAAGTCGACGCTTTCGAAGCCGGCGGATTCCTCGCCCTCGGCGCCGCCGATCATGTGATCGACGAGATGCTTGGCGATCAGCGCTTCCTTGCTGCCTTGCGGATAGGCCCTGTGCGTGAAGCTCATGTTCATCTGGCTCTTCTCGCGCGTGATCGGCACCGAGTAGGACACCATCGTCGCGGTCACGCCTTCGTGATTGAAGCGAAAGATGGCTAGCCCCGGCCCGCACTGGTGGCCGTTGAT
>JAMFRN010000116.1 GCA_026224805.1 Nevskia soli | reverse complement strand
CGGCGCGGAGATCGTCACCGTGGCCATCCGCCGCATCAACCTGGGCCAGAATCCGGGCGAGCCCAATCTGCTGGAGGTGCTGCCGCCGGACCGCTACACCATCCTGCCCAATACCGCCGGCTGCTATACCGCCGAGGATGCCGTGCGCACCTGCCGCCTGGCACGTGAACTGCTGGATGATCACCGGCTGGTCAAGCTGGAAGTGCTGGCTGACGCCAAGACCCTGTTCCCCGACGTGACCGCCACCCTGGTTGCGGCCGAGCAACTGGTGAAGGAGGGATTCGAGGTGATGGTCTATACCAGCGACGATCCGGTCATCGCCAAGCGCCTGGAGGAGATTGGCTGCGTCGCCGTGATGCCGCTGGCCGCCCCGATCGGCTCCGGCCTGGGGGTGCAGAACCGCTACAACATCCTCAGCATCGTCGAGAACGCCCGGGTGCCGATCATCGTCGATGCCGGCGTCGGCACCGCCTCGGACGCCGCCATCGCCATGGAACTGGGCTGCGACGGCGTGCTGATGAATACCGCCATCGCCGAGGCCAAAGATCCGATCCTGATGGCCAGCGCCATGAAACACGCCATCATCGCCGGCCGCCAGGCCTTCCGCGCCGGGCGCATGCCGCGGCGGCGCTATGCCTCGGCGTCCTCGCCGCTCGACGGCATTCTTTAAACAGTGGGAGCGAGCACGGCTTCCGCGTATAGAGGCAAATGGTCCGATAGCCGCGACCAGGGTTTTGCTCTCAATACATCGCTGTGCACCAGGCTGGCGTTCCTGAAGTAGATGCGGTCGAGTTGCAGCAGCGGCCACCGTGCCGGGAAAGATGCCGCGGCCTGTCCGCCGCCTTCGATGAAGGCCTCTTTCAAGCCGGCGGCGCGTTGCAACACCTGATGTGCCCGCCCGCGCCAGTCGTTGAAGTCCCCGGCGACGAACAACGCAGCCTGCGGCGGCACCTCGGAGGCGATGATGCCGCACAGTTGCTGCAGCTGCCGCAGACGATGAGCCTCGCGCAGGCTCAGATGGGTGCAGATCAGGTGAACCTCCCGACCCGTCTGCGGCATGCCGATGACGCAATGCAGGACGCCGCGCCGTTCCATGCGGTTCAGTGAAATGTCGTGATTGCGGTAACGCACGATCGGGTATTTGGACAGGATGGCGTTGCCGTGATCGCCATGCTGATACACCGCGTTGCCGCCGTAGGCCACGTTACCCCAGATCGATTCGGCCAGGAACTGATACTGCGGCTGTGCCGGCCAGTTGGCATGCCGGGCCGCGTGCCGTTGGTGGACGCCGATCACTTCCTGCAGGAACACGATGTCGGCGGCGACATCGCGCACGGCTTCGCGCAGCTCATGCAGAACGAAGCGGCGGTTGAAGGTGGTAAAGCCCTTGTGGGTGTTCAAGGTCAGCAGCTTCAACGGGCCGGCCGCTTGCACGGCTGGTTTAGTATTGGTTTTATTTTCCAAAATCAATATGTTGAAAACAAAAGTTCAAGTTGATCTTCGATCCTGATCCGGCAGCGCAGGCCGGCGCCTGCGCTAGCTGATGCGGACGTATCGCAACCCCGCTGACTTTTCAGATGCAGGCGCAATAAATGATGCACAGGTCGCAGAAAGCCATTGCGCCCCATGATAAGGTGTTCACGTCTCCCGTCGCCGAATAATAAAGCCGGAGCTGTTTATGGATGCTGCGGTCGATCCCGCGCTCTTCGTCAATTACATCCCGCTCAACGCCCTGAGGCCTGAAAGCCAGCAGAACCTGGCGCGCAAGTCCACCCTGGTGGAGGCCGGAGCGGGTGATTACCTGTTCAGGGTCGGCGATGTGGCCGAGGCGGCCATGTTTCTGGTTGCCGGGGAAGTGCAGCTGGAGGATGCGAGCGGCAAGAGCCTGGCAGTGATCCGCGCCGGCGAGCCCAGTTCGTTTCACCGCATTGCCCATCAGTCGCCGCGCAAGGTCGCGGCGCGCTGCCTGCGCGAGACGCGCTACCTGGCGGTGGACGCCAGCCTGCTCGACGTCATGCTCACCTGGGACCAGAGCGGCCGCTTCGAGGTCGGCGAACTCACCTCAAGCGGCGTCGCCAAAGACGGCGACTGGATGACCAAGCTGCTGCAGATGCGCGTGTTCCAGCTGATTCCCCCGTCCAATCTGCAGGCCATGTTCATGCGCATGCAGGAAGTGCGGGTCGATCCGGGCCAGGTCGTCGTGCGCCAGGGCGAGCCCGGCGATTTCTTCTACGTCATCATGGAAGGACGCTGCATGGTGACGCGCGAGGCGCCGAACCAGAAAGCGATGCGCCTGGCCGAGCTGGATTCCGGCTCCTGTTTTGGCGAGGAATCGCTGATCGCCGATGCCGAGCGCAACGCCACCGTCACCATGTTGACGCGCGGCCGGCTGATGCGCCTGTCGAAACAGGATTTCCGCCTGCTGCTGAACGATCCGATCGCGCGCCGGCTCGCCTATGACGAAGCGCAGAACCTGGTGCAGGCCGGCAAGGCCAAATGGCTCGATGTGCGCCTGCCCAGCGAATACCAGCGCGCGCACCTGCCGGACAGCATCAATCTGCCGCTGTACATGCTGCGCATGAAATTATCGACGCTGGATCCGCAGCAGACCTATATCGCCGTGTGCGATACCGGCCGCCGTAGCTCCGTGGCGGTATTCGTGCTGAGCGAAAAGGGCTTTGACGCCTACACCCTGGAAAACGGCTTGCCGGCCAAGAACTGAGCGCCCCAACCGAGCCGACAGTTTCCTACATGGTGTGCGTCGGCCGGTCCGCGACCACGCCGGCCAGGTAGACGTCGATCTTCTTCTGCGTTTCACCGCCATCCTGGCTGCTGAACTGCACGCCGATGCCCTGCTGGCGCTTGCCCTGCGCGCCGCGCGGCGTCAGCCAGACCACCTTGGCGGCAACCGGCAGCCGTTCCGCGCCATCCATCAGGGTCAGCAACAGGAACACCTCATCCCCCAGGCGGTACTGTTTGTTGGTGGGGATGAACAGGCCGCCATTCTTGATGAAGGGCATGTAGGACGCATACAAGGCGCTCTTGTCCTTGATGTTCAGCGTCAGCATGCCGGGAGCGCCGCCGGGGCGCGTCATCGTGCTCATTTCTGTCGTTGCTCTCCCCTATCCGTGGCTGGTGCCGCACCGGCTCTTCGAGCCATTCTGGCCCATTCTTGCTAAGTCCGCTGGCCTAATGCAACCAGCGCGCGCCAGCGGATCAGCACCGCCTCCAGGACCAGTTGCGCCTTGGCATTGAATTCAAGCCGGCGCAGGTTCTCCTGCACTTCCGAGACGTAGCGATCGAGCGCATGGCGCGGCAGCGTCCGGGCCAGCGCTTCGATGTCGCCGCCCTGCCCCGGCAGCAGCCCGGCACGCAACAGATCCAGCAGCCAGCCATAGAGCCAGCGCAGGAAAGCCTGGGCCTGCGCCTCGCCCACCCCGGCCGCGGCCTTCAGCGGCTCGCTGCGCCCGGCCGCCAGATCCAGCAGCGCCGCGTGCCAGCTCTGCTGCAACTCCAGGCTCTTGTCCTGTAGCAGTTGCAGGGCCAGCAGCGGGGCGCCATGCGCGGCATCCAGGGCCGCGGCGGCTTCCGCCGGCGCGGCGGCGCCGGACTGCGCCAACCAGCCCAGGGCCTCGTTCCGCGCGGGGATGGCAAAGCGCAGCTGCTGGCAGCGGCTGCGCAGGGTCGCCGGCAGGGCCAGGGGACGTTCCGAGATCAGCAGCAGATGGGTCCGCGGCGGCGGTTCCTCGATGGTCTTGAGCAGGGCGTTGACGCCGTTGCGGTTGAGCGAGTCCGCCGGATCGATGATGGCCACCTTGGAGCGGCCGTCGTGGCTGGTCATGCCCATGCGCTCGCACAGCATGCGCACCGCGTCGATGGAAATATCGCGCTTGTCCTCTTCCACGCGCAGCGCGGTATAGCCCGGATGCGCTTCGGACAGCACCTGCCGGCAATCGTCGCAGCGCCCGCACGGCAGGCGCTGCGCCAGCGGGGTCTTGCACCAAAGCGCCGCCGCCAGGATGCGGGCGAAGGAGCGCTTGCCGGTGCCGCGCAGCCCGCTCAGCAGCAGGGCATGGCCGAGCCGGTCCTGCTCGATGGCCTGCGCCGCCAGGCGCCACAGCGGCGCCTGCCAGGGCAGCAATTGCAGGGCTTCGCTCACAGCCGGGCCTCCAGAACACGCAGCAGATCGACAGCCACCTGCTGCTGCGGCTGCGCTGCGTCGATCACCGCGTAGCGTTCTGGCTCGGCCCGGGCGCGGCGCAGGTATTCATCCCGCACCCTGCTCATGAATTCCAGGGTTTCCGCCTCGAAACGGTTTTCCTCGCCGCGGCGCTTGGCGCGCTGCAGGCCCTGCTGCGGATCGATGTCGAGCAGCAGCACCAGATCCGGACGTAAGCTTCCCAGGGTCAGGCTTTCCAGCCCGGCGATGGTGGCGCCGCCGAGGCCGCGCCCGGCGCCTTGGTAGGCATAACTGGCGTCGACGAAGCGGTCGCAGACCACATCCTTGCCCTGCGCCAGCGCCGGGCGGATCAGGGCATGCAGATGGGCCGCGCGGGCGGCGAAGATCAGCAGGGCCTCGGTGGTCGCGTCCATGCCTTCCGGCCAGTCGCCCAGCACCACGCCGCGGATCGCTTCGGCCAGCGGCGAACCGCCCGGCTCGCGCGTCAGCACCACCTCGCGGCCGCGCTGCTCCAGCCAGTCCTTGACGGCGCGCGCATGCGTGGACTTGCCGGCGCCCTCGCCGCCTTCAAGCACAATGAATTTTCCGGTGTGGCTCATGGGGTCATGGCAACGGCGCGAGCAGCGTGGGGATCCTAGCGTCGCGAGTCGACGCATCCATGAGACCGGGTGATCTCGCCCATGATGATGAACTATGTGGTCTCATGGATGCAGGTGCGGCTTGATCTGATAGCGCATCACCGCAGCATTGTGCTCCTCCAGCGTGCTGGAAAACTGGTGGGTGCCGTCGCCCTTGGCGACAAAATACAGGGCCGTGCCGTCATCCGGGTGCAGGGCCGCGTGGATCGCCTCGCGGCCCGGCAGGCAGATCGGCGTCGGCGGCATGCCGTCTCGGGTATAGGTGTTGTAAGGCGTGTCGGTACGCAGGTCTTCGCTGTGGATATTGCCGTCGTAGGCATCGCCCAGGCCGTAGATCACGGCGGGATCGGTTTGCAGGCGCATGCCGGTCTGCAGGCGGCGCAGGAATACCCCGGCGATGACCGGGCGCTCGCTCGCCACCGCCGATTCCTTCTCCACCAGCGTCGCCATGATCAGTGCCTGGGCCGGCATCGCATAGAGCAGGTTTGGCGCGCGCGCCGCCCACTCGGCGGCAAGGACCTTGTCCATCTCGGCATAAGCGTTGCGCAGGAAGCTCACGTCCGTGGTCTTCTTGGGAAAGCGATAAGTGCTCGGAAAGAAGCGCCCTTCGGGATCGATGTCGGGCTTGCCGATGGCCTGCATGATCGCCGCATTGTCGGCATCGGCCAGGGTATGGCTGATGTTCGGATCGGACTGGATCAGCTTCCAGGCCTGGGCGAAGCGCCAGCCCTCGACCAGGCGCAGCTCGTGCAGCACGGTCTTGCCCGAGGTCAGCACGGTCAGCAGACCCAATGGCGACACGCCGGGCTCGAGCGCATATTCGCCGGCTTTGAGCTGGGCCGCTTCGCCATGCAGGCGCGCATAGATCACCAGGTACAGGCGCTGCCGGTCGCTGTCGAACAGGCCGCGCTCCTCCATCTGTCGCGACAGCGAGCTCAGGCGCTGCCGGGCCTCCAGTTCCACCGTGGTGTCTGAGCCGACCGGCAGCGGTGCATTGAGCTGCATCCAGGCATCGGCGCCGAGGCCGGCCAGCACGCCCAGCAGCAGAGTCAGGAGCAGGCCGAAACGTGACTTTTTCTTCTTTTTGGGTCGAGTCATATTCTATGTAGCAGTATACGGATGCCGCAGCACGCTCATCAGCCGCAGGGTCAGCGGCCCCGGAGCCGGCCACACGCGTTGTTCCAGGGCGCGCAGCGGCCAGATGCCGATCAGGCTGTTGCTGACAAACGCCTCGTCGGCGTCCAGCAGCTTCGACCAGGGCCGCGATTCGATGCGGACCTCCAGGCCCAGGGCGGTGGCACAGGCCAGCACCTTGTCACGCATCATCCCTGCCACGCCGCAGCCGTCCAGCGCCGGCGTATGCAGGCGTCCAGCCTCGATCCAGAACAGATTGCTGCGCGTGCCGCATACCGGGGCGCCCCGCTCGTCGCACAGGATGCCCTCGGCCGCGCCGTCCGGCCAGTCCCGCGATGCCAGTACCTGCTCCAGCCGGTTGAGGTGCTTGATGCCGGCCAGCGCCGGCTGGCGCCCAAGGCGCAGGCCGCAGCGGAAGGCGCTGATGCCCTGTTGCCAGTGTTCCGCCGGATAAGCCGGCAGCGGATAGGCCAGCACGAGACGGTCGGCCTGATCCGTTCGCGGCGCATAGCCGCGCCCGGCGCCGCTGCGCAGCAACAGGATCTTGACCACGCCGCTGGCCGCGCCAGCGCTGACCGACACGGCCTCCGCGAGCAACAGCTCGGTCGCGGGCGGCTCCAGGCCCAGGGCCTGTGCATCATGCGCAAGTTTAAGAAATTGAAGTTTATAATCAAGCAATTGCCCGTTATACTTCAATAAGGTTCTGAAGACGCCGTCGCCGTAGTGCAAACCCCGGCTGCTCAGCAGCGATTCGGCCAGAGGCACGCCATTCAGCAGCGCCTGAACCGCATCGCTCATACCTGCGCCCCCAGGGCCAGCAGCAGGCCGCGCGCCTTGATGCGCGACTCCGCCAGCTCAGCCAGCGGGCGCGAATCGGCCACAATGCCGGCGCCGGCGCGCAGACTCACCGCCCCGTCCTCGCAGAACAGGCTGCGGATCAGGATATTGGTATCCATGCGCCCGCAGCGGGACAGGTAGCCCATCGCCCCGGTATAGGGGCCGCGTCCGACACCCTCCAGCTCGGCGATGATCTCCATCGCCCGCACCTTGGGGCAGCCGGTGATGGTGCCGCCCGGGAACACCGCGCGCAGCACTTCGCCCGGGCCGACGCCGGAACGCAGGCGGCCGCGCACGTTGGAAACGATGTGATGCACATGGGTATAGCTTTCGATGCACATCAGCTCGCTGACCTCGACGCTGCCGGGCGCGCAGATGCGGCCGAGGTCGTTGCGCTCCAGGTCGATCAGCATCAGGTGTTCGGCGCGCTCCTTCAGGCTGGCCAGCAGACCGGCGCGCTGACGCTCGTCCTCCTGCGGATTGCTCAAGCGCGCATGGGTGCCGGCGATCGGCCGGGTTTGCACCACTCCGCCTTCCACGTTGACCAGCCGCTCCGGCGAGGAACTGAGCACCGCACTGTCGCGCCAGCGCGCCAGGCCGGCGAATGGCGCCGGATTGGCGCGGCGCAGGCGGGAGTACACATCCAGGTAATCCACGCCGGCGCGCAAGCGTGCGCGCCAGGCGCGTGACAGGTTGACCTGGAAAATGTCGCCGGCATGCAGGTATTCCAGAATCGCTTCGACGCCGCGCAGGAACTGCGGCTCCGGATCCTCGTCGATGTCGGCCAGCAGCGAACCTTCAGGTGGCTCCGGCGAGGCCTTAAGCACCTGGCAGTCCGCTTGCAACTGCTCCAGTTGCGCCGCTTCGCTTTCCGCAACCAGCAGGCTGCGGCCTGTCTCGCGGTCGACGACGACGGCCGCGGTACAGCGCACCGCCAGCGCATCCGGCAGACGGTAGGGCGAGTCCGGCAGGTGCAAGCGCGTTTCCACGCCGCGCGCCGCCTCGTAACCGAGCAGCAGGAACCAGCCGCCGCAAAACGGCAGGCCATGGCTGGGGGCGCAAAGCATCTGCTCGAACCCGCTGCTGAGGCGGTCGAAGAAGGCCGCATGGTCCAGGCCCTCCCGCCCCGTTTCCAGCGCCTCCTGCGGAAACGCGAACAGGATGTCGTAGCGCCCGGCCAGCGGATGCCCGGCCACGCTTTCGAGCAGGAATGGATAGCGCTCCGGCGCAAGCCGGTGCAGCGACAACAGATCGAGCTTGCCCTGGATTTCGGCGCGCAGCATCAGTGCCCCGCGCCTGGTTCTGCTACTGGAAACGCTTGAATATCAGCGTGCCGTTGGTACCGCCGAAGCCGAAGGAATTCGACATCACGATATCCAGCCTGGCCTTGCGCGCCGTGTGCGGCACGTAGTCCAGATCGCAGCCCTCGCTCGGATTGTCCAGGTTGATGGTCGGTGGAATCACCTGGTCGCGCAGTGCCAGCAGCGAAAACACCGCCTCGATGCCGCCCGCCGCGCCAAGCAGGTGCCCGGTCATCGACTTGGTCGAGCTCACCGCGACTTTTTTGGCATGATCGCCGAAGGCGCCCTTGATGGCGGTGCTTTCGGCCTGGTCGCCCGCCGGGGTCGACGTGCCATGCGCGTTGATGTAGTCCACGTCCTCGGGATTCAGGCCGGCATCCTTCAGGGCGTTCTGCATGGCGCGCCGCGCGCCATTGCCGTCTTCCGGCGGCAGGGTGATGTGGTAGGCATCGCCCGACATGCCGAGGCCGACCAGCTCGCCGTAAATGCGCGCACCGCGTGCCTTGGCGAACTCGTACTCTTCCAGGATCACCACGCCGGCACCGTCGCCCAGCACGAAACCGTCACGATCCTTGTCCCAGGGACGGCTTGCCTGCTGTGGCGCGTCGTTGCGCGTGGACAAGGCTCGGGCCTGGCAGAAACCCGCCATGCCCGCCGGGCTCGACCCCGCCTCGGCGCCGCCGGCGATGAATACCTCCGCATCGCCGCACTGGATCATGCGCATCGCCGTGCCGATCGCATGCACCGAAGTGGTACAGGCGCTGACCGCGGCGAAGTTCGGGCCGG
>JAMFRN010000115.1 GCA_026224805.1 Nevskia soli | reverse complement strand
TTGCGGGAGGGGATTGAGGGGAGGGGTGCTTTTCGTCTCCGATAGCCCCGACCTGCGTTCGTCCCGAGTGCCCGCGTAGCGGGTGTATCGAGGGACCAGCACCACCCTCGCACATTGTCATTCTGAGTACAGCGAAGAATCTGGCCGCACCCCCTATGAAACTGCGCGGTGTGCGTTTGCGCAACGGGAGCAGTCAAAAAAACGAAACTGCGAATGGAATCGACCACATTTCGAAGAGACGATTATCAAGGATAACTATACAACTCGGAGTACAAGTTGAGTGAGTTCGACCAAGCGAATATCCAAGAACTACTGGGTTGGCTCAACCGAGAAGATTTGCCAGTAGTCAATGGACGTACGACGAAAGTGCTCCGATTCTTCGGACTTAACGTACGTCAGCTTTAGCACGAAGGCGGACTTAGATTTCCACTACTACACCGATTCTTGTTTAAACTTTTGAAGAAGACTCAGAATGACATAAGCTCTAACGCTGACACGTCGGACAATAAAAACTCGACCGCTGCCCTAACACCAACCGCTTGATCCGCGTCTTGCAAACATAGCAAGGTAGCCCCTCGCGGTCATAAACCCGCAGCTCCTGCTTGAAGTACCCATTGGAACCATCGCTGCCGCGAAAATCCCGCAGGGTGGTGCCGCCATGTTCGATGGCGACGCGCAGCACATCGATAATCGCCTTGGCGAGTTTGGCGTACTGGGCGCGGGTGACTTTGCCGGCGGCGGTCTTGGGGCGGATGCCGGCATAGAACAGCGCCTCGGAGGCGTAGATGTTGCCGACGCCGACGACGATGCGTCCATCCATGATGAACAATTTCACGGCGGCGCGGCGACCGCGCGAGCGTTCAAATAAATAGTTGCCGGAGAATTCCTCGGAGAATGGCTCGGGGCCCATCTCGGCGAGCAGGACATGATGGGTGTCGGCGGCGGGCCAGGGCAGCACGGCACCGAATCTGCGCGGGTCGTTGAAGCGCAGCAGCACTTTTCCGGAGATCAGCAGATCAACGTGATCGTGCTTCTTCAGCGGGGTGCCGGGTTCAAGCACCAACAATCTTCCGGTCATACCCAGGTGGACGATAAGGCGGTCGCCGCCGAGGTCGAAGATCAGGTATTTGCCGCGACGCGAGACGGCGCGGATTTTCTTGCCGCGGGCAAAGTCGGCGAACTCGGCGGGGATGGGCCAGCGCAGGCGGCTGTCACGCACGATGACTTCGCGGATGGTGTGGCCGACGACATGCGGCTCGACACCGCGGCGGATGGTTTCGACTTCGGGGAGTTCGGGCATGGCGGTGAGTTTCGCCGATTCTGGCGTTGGCGCAAATTGCTAGTGCCATGGGCGAGGATGCGCTGGCCCCTCGATACGCCCGCTACGCTGGCGCTCGGGGCGAACGGGGCTTTACTAATGCGGCTGAAAAAGAAAACCCGCCGAGAGGCGGGTTTCAGGATTACGGTTTGGAAGGTGCAGCCGCTGTAGCCGGCGGTGGGGTTTCCGCTTTCTTGTCCGGTCCGGCGGGCGCTTTCTGTTCGGTGGCCGGCGGCGGCGTCGACTCCGGCAGCTTCAGCAGCTTGTCGACATCGGTCTTGGCCAGGTCGTACTGGACCTTGAGGTCGGCGCGTTCCAGCACCAGTTGTGGGTCGCGGCCGACGATGTTGAAGCTGAGGGTGCTGCCGTCCTGTAGCGCCACCTGCACCGTCTGCTGGTTGGGCACCGGCTTGGCATCGGCCGGGCTGGCGGCGTTCCACAGGGCGCGTGCGCCGATCCAGGCATCGACGAATTTCTGCAGCTCGTCACTGCCAGCCTTCGGGTCGGAGGGATCGGCGGTCCAGGACTTGCCGTCAGCCGAGCGGCTCACCTTCAGTCCCGGCACGGTGATGCTGGCGATCTGCGCGCCCTGCGGCAGCACGTACTTGGCCACCAGGTCGGAGTAGTCGGCGTCCAGCGCGGAAGCAGGCGGATCGTCGATCTGGCCGATCTTGCCGCCGGTTTCTACATAGCGGTGGTAGTTGAGCGGCTCGGTGCCGCCAAAGTCGATCTTCGTATCGTTGAGCGTGAGGCTGAACGCGGGCGGGTCGAGCCCCAGGTCGGCCAGCTTCACGTCCTTCGGATCGATGGCCGACTTGGTTTCCGCCGTCGCCACGTTGAGCAGGGAACTCAGCTCGTAGGGATCGGCGGCCACTTGCACCGGCGCGGTCAACGCCCACTGGCCTTCCTTGCGCTTCTCCAGCACGATGTCCGCCGCATTCGGATGATGCAGGGTGATCTTGCTGATGTTGCTCACGGTCAGCGCGGTCAGCGGCTGACCCTTGGGGGGCTCTTTCTTCTGGCCGAAGTAGAGCGCGCCGGCCAGCGCCAGCACGATGGCCATGAGGATCAGGTTGAGTCGCATCTGCTTCACGAAAATCTCCGCGGGATCAGGCCTGATGGATTACTTGCGGCGCCGCCGCACCCAGCGCGTGATGCCGAAGCCGAGCAGCAGCACCGGCAGCAGCAGGGTGTAGCCGACCACCACCAGCCACGTCGCCCAGCCCGGCAGATACAGCGAGGTGTCCGGCGCCTTGGGCACGTCGATGTTGAGCAGCGAGTCGCGCGAGGCCAGCCACTGGATCAGGTTGAGGCCGAGCTGCTTGTTGCCGAGCTGGCCCAGGTTGGCGTCGGCGAGGAAGTCGGAATCGCCGACCACCGCCACGCGCTGCACCCGCCCTGCCGGCTTGTCGGCTTCGGGCTTGGCCAGCGGCGTGGCCGGCGCGGCGGGCGCTGCCGCCTGCGGAGCCGGACGCGACAGGGTGATGCCGATCAGCAGCGGGCCGGGCTTGTCGCCGGTCTTTGGATCAAAGGTGATGGGGCCTTGCATCGGGCCGGTTTCCAGCCAGGAGCGCTCGCTGGTTTGCAGCAGCGGCAGCACGTCCCAGCCGGCGGCGCGGTCGGCGTCCTGGTCGAAGGTCAGCGGGCGCACCAGCGGGAAGGCGGTGACGTCCAGGAAATCGCGCGTCACCGGGTTCGGCGGGTAGTCGGTGGCCAGATAGATCGCCGGGCTGCCGGTGCCGAGTTCCTTGTAATCTGGGAACACGGCGAAGCCATTTTCCCAGGTGACGCCGAGGGTCTTGCCAACGGCTTCCAGGCCGGCCGGCTGCGCCGGGTCATTTAGCCACAGCAGATTGCCGCCCTGCTTGACGTAGTCGTCGATGATTTTGATTTCACCGTCGAGCAGCTTCTGCGTCGGGCTGGCGATGACCAGTACCGAGGTATTGTCCGGAACCTTCGGCGTCTTCACCAGGTTCAGGCCCTGCACCTTGAGGCCCTTCTCGCGCAGCGCTCCGGCCAGCTGCACATAGCCGTTCTGCGAGGCGCCTTCCTCGTCGTTGCTGCTCGGGTTGAGGGTGCGCTCGCCGTGGCCTTCGAGGAACACCACGTAGTGCTCGCCGGAATCCATCAGGCGCTGCAGCGCGCCGGTGACGACGGACTCGGACAGCACGCGCAGCGTCTCGCGACGGCCCTGGTATTCCACCACCACCTCGCCCGGCTGGTCGATCTTGTAGTCCTTGACCTTGGCCGGGTCCTTCGACGGATCGACGAACTCCACCGAGATGTCGGGCTTCACGCGCTTGTAGCGGGCGATCCACATGTCGATGTCGCGGCGGTTGTCCGAGTCCGGGTAGAGGAAGCCGGTGAACTTGATCGGCTCCGGCATCTGCTTGAGCAGCTTCTGACTGGCGGCGGTCAGGGTGTTGCGGCCGCCGGCGGTCCAGTCCGCTTCCAGCTTGTAGCGGACCGAGAGGAAGCCGAGCAGGACGATGACCACGGCGATGAGCAGGCCGTTGATCAGTTGTTGCAGTAGTTTGGAATTCTTGGATTTCATAGGGCTTTGATCAATGCGTGAATCGCCGTGGCGGCCGGCGTGGCCGCCGCACGGCGCGTCGCTTTAGTTGCGCTCGATATCCAGCCGCAGCACGGCCAGCCACAGGAAGAACACGGTGAACAGGATGTAGTAGACGACGTCCGCCGTATTGAAGATGCCCCTGCGCAGGCTTTCAAAATGCCCGATCAGCGACAGATAGCCGAACACCGCGGCGAACGGGATCTGCTGGTTGGCGACGATCTGGATCAGCCACACCAGCAGCAGCAGGCCGAAGCTCAGCACCGCGGCGATGGTCGGCTCGCGCGTCAGCGTGGACACGAACAGGCCGGCCGCGCCGAACGCCAGCATCATCAGGAACAGACCGAGCAGGCCGGCGGCGATGAAGCCCACGTCCAGGTGCGTGCCCGAGAGCAGGGTCAGCGGCATGATCGCCAGCAGCACCAGCGTCGCCAGCATGAAGGAGACGAGACCGAGGAACTTGCCCAGCACGATCTCGATCAGCGAGGCCGGCGCCGAGAACAGCAGGGTGATGCTGCCGCTCTTGCGCTCCTCGGCGAACAGCCGCATGGTCATCAGCGGCATCACCAGCAGCAGCAGCACCGTGGCGAAGCCGAACAGGCCGCCGCCGATGTAGTCCGCCACGCCCTGGTACTGGTCGGAGACCTGCGCGTTCTGCGCGTAGCCGAACAGCATGGTGGCGAAGATGAAGCCGAGGATCAGCTGCAGCACGAACAGCACTGCCCAGGCCAGCGGCGAGACGAAGATGCGGCGCGCTTCATTGCGCGCGATGGTAAGGACAGTGCTCATGCCGCTTCCTTCTGCGTTTCGTGAACGGTGATGTCGCCCGAGGTGAGTTCGACGAATACCTCCTCCAGCGTCTTGGCTTGCGAGCGCAGCTCAAACAGGCCCCAGCCGTTCTTCGCCGCAGCCTCCGCCAGCGCCTCGCGCGGATCCGCGCCCTTGTCCACGGCCAGGCGGAACAGGCCGCCGTCCAGAGCCTCGGCGCGGTTCACGCCGGGCAGGCCCTTGAGGGTCTCGATCGAAGGCGGCCGGCGCAGGCCGGCGATGACGCTTTCGACTCGATGCTGCGCGGTGTTCTCGATCGACTCCGAGTACACCGAGCCGCCCTTGTTGATGATCATGACGCGGCTGCACACCGCCTGGATCTCCGGCAGGATGTGGCTGGACAGGATCACGCTATGGCTTTCGCCGAGCTGCTTGATCAGGGTGCGGATCTCGCGGATCTGGATCGGGTCCAGGCCCACCGTGGGTTCGTCGAGAATGATCACCGGCGGCCGGTGGATGATGGCCTGGGCCAGGCCAACGCGCTGCTGGTAGCCCTTCGACAGGTTGTGAATCAGCCGCTCCGCCACGTCGGTCAGGCCGCAGGCCTGCTTCGAGCGCGTCACCGCGGCTTCGCGTTCGGCGCCCGGAATGCCGTGTAGGCCGGCGCAGAAGCGCAGGTACTCGTTTACCGTCAGCTCCGGATACAGCGGCGGCTGCTCCGGCAGGTAGCCGAGGCTGCTCTTGGCCGCCCGGGCGTCCTGCGCCAGGTCGACGCCGTTGATCTTGATCTCGCCGCCGCTCGGCGCGAGACAGCCGGCGAGCATCTTCATGGTGGTGGACTTGCCGGCGCCGTTGGGGCCGAGCAGGCCGAGGATTTCGCCCTTGCGCAGGGTCAGGTTGAGGCCGCTTACCGCCATCGTCGCGCCGTAGCGCCGCGACAGCTCACGCGCCTCGATGAGGATCTGATTTTCCATGGATGGGGATGGTTGGCTTGTTTTTGGGGTAGTGAGGCGGGCCTTTGTGACCGGGCCGCCGGCCCGAAGTTCCCCGGGCGCGCCGTACTATAGTAGGTCGCCCTTCAGGGCGACAATGCTGCCCCTCGTTGATCTGAAGGCCGATCTCCAGACAATGTAGGGTGGGTGGAGCCGCTTCGCGGCGTAACCCACCGCTTCGCCGGCAATGGTGGGTTGCGCTTCGCTTCACCCACCCTACTGTCGCTCCGCTTCGCTCAGGCCGCCCTACAGGTTGACGTAAGGGTCCGCTGCCCCCGGCGGCCGGCGGCGGTAGCGCTTGTAACTCCACCAATACTGTTCCGGCAGCCGCGCCACGCAGGCTTCCACGCCCTGGTTCAGGGCCGCCGGGCTCAGCTCGGGATCGTCGATGCCGTGCGGCGCCCGCTCCAGGTGGAAGCGGAAGCCGCGCCCCCAGGACAGGCGCTCGGCGCTGACGAACCACACAGGCGCGCCGCCGCGAGAGGCCAGCTTGCCGACCAGGTCCATGGTGTTGGCGGGGATGCCGAACAAGGGGGCGAAGCGCGTGCCGGACTCGTCCGGCGGATCGTGGTCGGGCAGGATGCCGACCAGCTCGCCGCGCTTCAGTGCGCCGAGCAGGGCTTTGACGCCGCCGCTGCTGGTCGGCACCGGCTTCACCCCGAGCCGGCTGCGCCCCCGCAGGATCACCGCGTCGGAAACGCCTTTCTGCGGCTTGTACAGCACCGTGATCGGCCCGGCCTGGGAACAGAAGAAGCTGGCGGCTTCCCAGGCGCCGAGGTGCGGCGTCAGCATGATCGCGCCGTTGCCGCCGGCCACGGCGGTACGCAGCTTGCGCAGCGCCGCCTCGTCCCCGATCCAGCGCCGCAGCCGCGATTCGGCGCCGAACCATAGCGCCGGCGCCTCGCATACCGCCTTGCCGCTCTCGATCAGGCTGAGCCGCGCGATGCGCGCGCGCTCGGCCGGTGTGCGCTCGGGGAAGCACAGCTCCAGGTGGCGCAGGGTGATGGCGCGGAAGCCGTTGGGCAGCAGCCAGAGCAGATTGCCCAGCAGCCAGCCCAGGCCGTGCAGCAGCGGCAAGGGAACCTGGCCGAGGACGATCAGCGTCCAGCGCAGTAAAGTTTGCATCCGGCAATTATCAGGGGCATATGGGTGATCGGGCTACTGCAAAGGGTGCGGCGGGCTGCCGTCGAGGTGGCCGGCGAGACCGTCGCTGCCATTGGCCCCGGCCTGCTGGTGCTGGTCGGCGTGCAGCCCGGCGATGGCGAGGCCCAGGCCCGGCGCCTGCTGGAACGGCTGCTCGGCTACCGCGTCTTCTCCGACGCCCAGGGCCGCATGAACCTGAGCCTGCGCGACACGGGCGGCGGCCTGCTGCTGGTGCCGCAATTCACCCTGGCCGCCGATACCGCCAAGGGAGCCAGGCCCAGCTTTACCAGCGCGGCCGAACCGGCGCGGGCCAGGGAGCTGTTTGAAACACTGGTGGCGCATGCCCGCGGGGAATGGCCAAACACCGGCAGCGGCGTATTCGGGGCGGATATGCAGGTCAGCCTGGTCAATGACGGTCCGGTGACGTTCTGGCTGCAAACGAACCCCTGATGAAGCCCGGAAAACCCCCTGGTCCGGCCCTTGCTTAGACAAGCCGCAGCACTTTCGAGCATTATTTAGCCATCAGTGCGGCCCAGCCGCCCCTCACAGAACGATTCTCCATGACCGCTACCACCCAGTCCGCCGAGCGGATGCCGCCCGGCATCCCGTTCATCATTGCCAACGAATTGGCCGAGCGCTTCTGCTACTACGGCATCAATTCCATCCTCACCGTCTACATGGTGCAGCACCTGCACTTCGGCGACGCCAAGGCCACCATCTGGCAATCGCTGTTCAAGTTCGGCGCCTATTTCTTCCCCTTCTTCGCCGCCATCCTGGCGGACGTGTTCTGGGGCAAGTTCAAGACCATCATGTTCCTGGCGTTGTTCTATTGCGCCGGCTGCGCGGTGGTGGCGCTGGTCAGCGGCCCCTCCGCGTTGGCGGCGGGCCTGTTCCTGACCGCCTTCGGCACCGGCATCAAGTCCTGCGTCTCCACCAATGTCGGCGACCAGTTCACGGAGAAGAACCAGCACCTGATCTCCAAAGCCTTCAGCTACTTCTATTTCTCGATCAACCTGGGCTCGTCCGTCTCCATCTTCATGTGCCCGATCTGGCTGGAGACCTACGGCCCCAAGGTGGCCTTCGGCGTCCCCGCGGCCATGATGCTGCTGGCTACGGCGGTGTTCTGGGCCGGGCGCCGGCGCTTCACCGTGATCCCCCCGGCGATGAAGCAGCGCCAGAACCGCGGCGCGCTGATGTTCGCCCTGTGCTTCGCACCGGTGCTGGGCATCACCATGTGGGCCTACTACGCCGCCAATAGTACGGCGGTGGGCGTGCTGGTCCTCCTGTCGCAGATGGCCCTGGTGAT
>JAMFRN010000114.1 GCA_026224805.1 Nevskia soli | reverse complement strand
ACCGGCGCAAGCCGGGATCCAGAGGAGCGAAGTGTGCGGCCCGAATCCCTGGATACCGGCTTGCGCCGGTATGACGCTATTGCCCGGATTCAAATGGTAGGCGATGCCGCGAAGCTGAGGCAGCTTCGCGGCTACGGCGCGCCGGCCGGCTCCACCCGGAACCGCACTTCCCCGATCAGCTGCTCCGCATCGGTCACCACCTGCACCGTCCAGCGTCCCGCGGCATCGGCAGGAAAGCTCTGCTTGCAGCTCCAGGCACGATAACCCTGTTTGCCGCCTCCGGTGATCTGCAGCGGGACGCGCGTCACTTCCCTGCCGAGAAACAGCCAGCGATGGAACACCTGCTCGTGCAGGCCGCGCGGCGCGTGAATGGAGGTGAAGGCGCAGAGGCCGTCGCGGCGCAGGATCTGATCGCTGACCGTTTTCAGCGTGGCGCCCGGCTCGCGCTTGTCGGCATCGACATCCGCGCTGATCACGCCCTGGCCCAGCCATAGCGTGGCTGGGGGCACCCAAGCGCGCGCCACCCAGGACAGCAGGCCCAGCGCGCCGGCGGCGCCGAGAAGTAGCGCCCAACGCCCCACATTGTATTTGGGGCTGCGCGTGGCGATCAGGCTGGCCAGGCTGGGCAGAGACAGCACGCCGATGGTGACCGACGCCAGGGCCAGGCTCTGCGTGGTGGTGAGCTGCCACAGCAGGGGCGGCACCGTGAGCATCGCCAGGTACATGGCGAAGCCGTGGAAGGCCAGGTGTAGCGCCGGGCGCGGCGCGATCAGGCCGTAATACAGCGGATCCCACATCGAAACCATCGCCGCGGCGATGGCGGTGCCGGTGAACAATGCCTGGCCGCTGCCCCAGGTGGTGGTGGAGAGCAGGAAGGGCAGGCAGAAGAAGAACGTCTGCTGATGTACCGCCTGCATGCCGTAGCGCAGCACGAACGGCGAGAAGCGCGCCCAGCGGAATCGCGACAGCCACTGCCCCAGCGTGCTTTCCGAAACGATCAGCAGCCAGTTCAGTACCAGCAGCAGGGCGATCCATTGCGCCAGGCGCTCGTCACGCTGCACCAGCACGAAGCTCGCCACGCCCATGCCGAAGCTGGCCAGGGCCAGCAGCAGGCGGTAACGCTCGACCAGGCCGAGCAGGCGCTGCAGCCGGTTATCGAGCGTACGGGATGGCGGGGCGGGGATGCCGGCTTCTTGCATCGCTTATTATCGGGAAAAGCAGCATGAAGGGCTTGGGGCCCTGTAATGACCACACCAAAAGCGACATTCAAGATCGGCCTGGCCATGGCCGGCGCAGTCTCGGCCGGCGCCTATACCGCCGGCGTGCTGGATTTCCTGTTCGAGGCGCTGGACGCCTGGTACGACGCCAAGGCGCGCGGCGAGAACGTGCCGCAGCACGACATCTCCCTCGACGTGGCCAGTGGCGCCTCCGCCGGCGCCATGTGCGCCACCCTGCTGGCCATCGCGCTCCCCTACGACTTCCCCCACGCGCGCCTGAACGCCCGGCGCGAGCCGAATGCGGAGGCCGTGCAAAATCCGTTTTACCGGGCCTGGGTCGAGGACATCGACATCCGGCCGATGCTCGGCACCGGCGATCTCGCCGGCGGCGAGCTGCCTTCCCTGCTCAATTGCCAGGTGATCGACGACATCCTGGCGCGCGGTCTCGGCTACCATGCGGCGCGGCGCGAGCGGCCCTATGTCTCGCGCCCCTTCGTCACCCGCTTCACCGTCGGCAACCTGCGCGGCGTGCCCTACGACATCAGCTACCGCGGCCTCAGGCCCGCCAGCGACACGCTCTACGCGCATGACGACTATCTCGGCTTCCTGGTCGGCGGCGAAGACAGCCCGGCGCCCACCACCAGCACACAGGGCCATCTGCGCGTCAGCGCGCTGGCCAGCGCCCAGGCACCGGACTGGGCCAGCCTCGGCGCCGCCGCCCTGGCTTCCGGCGCCTTCCCGATCTTCCTCAAGCCGCGGCGGCTGTCGCGCGACGGCAAGGACTACAACGCGCGCCGCTTCGACAACCCGGACGCCACGGATGCCGCCCAGCGCGAAGTGCTGGTGCCGCCGCCCTGGCCCAAGGATCAGGCGCCGACACCTTACGATTTCGTCGCCGTGGACGGCGGCATCTTCAACAACGAGCCGCTGGATCTCGCCCGCGAGGTGCTGGCCGGCGATGAGAACGACAGCCCCTCGGATGGCGCGAGCGCCAGCAGCGCCGTGATGATGATTGCCCCCTTCGTCGGCCGGCCCGGTGACGGCAGCGAGGTGTTGCTGGGGCCGCCGCACCAGCTCATTCTGCCGATGCTGTTCTCGTTCATCGCGCAATGCCGCTTCCGGCCCGCCGACATCGCCCTGGCCCACGATCCTTCGGTCTACAACCGCTTCCTCATCGCGCCGCTCGATTCGAATTCGCCGCAGGCCGCGCCGTACTGGATCGCCGGTGGTCCGATGCAGGGTTTCTTCGGCTTCCTCGACAAGGAATTCCGCAAGCACGACTATCAGCTCGGCCGCCGCAACTGCCAGCGCTTCCTGCAGCAGTATTTCCGCCTGCCCAAGGAGAATCCCATCGTCGCCCAGGGCTATGCCGATCTGCTGCGGACGCAGCCCGCCGCCTGGCTCGATGAGAACGGCTCGCTCCCGATCATCCCGCTGATCGGCGCGGTGGCGCAGGAGGAGCCGCTGTGCGATTGGCCGGCGGGCCAGTTCAAGATTGAAGAGCTGACCGGCGCCATCGGCGCTCGCGTCGACGCGATCTTCCGCTACTACCGCGATAGTCTCGCCGCCGACAGCGGCAAGGGCCCGGCGCGCTGGCTGACCAAGGCCTATCTTCAGATCGGCTGGTGGGCCGGGCGCGGGCAGGTGATCGGCAGCCTGCGGCAGAGCATCGAGAGCGCGCTGAAAGCGCAGCAACTGTAGACTGTCCTTATCCCACAACCAGTAACTTCTCGGCTGACCCGGACCGACCATGCGCAGCTTTCGCTATTACGAATTCCTGATGTGCGGCATGGTCGTGGTGCTGCTCTGCTCCAACCTGATCGGCCCGGCCAAGGTCTGCACCGTGACCCTGCCGCTGATCGGCGCCGCCAGCTTCGGCGCCGGCAACCTGTTCTTTCCGATCAGTTACCTGTTCGACGACGTCATCACCGAGGTCTACGGCTACGCCCGCGCCCGCCGCGTCGCCTGGGCCGGGTTCGGCGCGCTGATCTTCGCCAGCGTCATGACGCAGTTCATCGTGCATGTCCCGGCCAGTCCCACCGAGCCCTACAACGCCACCCTGCAACCGGCGCTGCAGGTGGTGTTCGGAGGCACCTGGCGCATCGTCGCCGCCAGCATGTTCGCCTACCTCTGCGGCGACTTCGTCAACTCCTTCGTGCTGGCCAAGATGAAGGTCTTCACCGAAGGCCGCTGGCTGTGGACCCGCACCGTCGGCTCCACCGTCTGCGGTCAGGCGGTGGACTCGTTGCTGTTCTATCCCATCGCCTTCGCCGGCATCTGGACCAACCAGGCCCTGTTCGCCGTGATCGCCTTCAACTGGACCTTCAAGGTCGGCGTCGAGGTGCTGTCCACGCCCCTGGTCTACTGGGTGGTCGGCCGCCTCAAGCGCGCCGAGGGAGTCGACACCTTCGATCGCGACACCAATTTTACCCCGTTCTCGCTGCGCGATGAGGGTGAGACGCGCAAGTTCGGCTTCCGCGTGCCGCGCCAGTAAAATCCGGGCGGGGATCTCCCCGCCCGGAAATCCCGCTGTCCTCTACTGGGATGCGCCGCCGGCATAGTCGCTGTTGAACGCGGTCTCGATCACCGTCGCCACGCCGGAGTCGGTGAGGATGATGCCCAGCTCGCGGTTGCTGCCGAGCGAGTTGCTGGTCATGTTCATCGACCCCGCCTCGACCGTCTGCGTCGACAGGCCGTAGTCGGCGACGATCGCCTTGGCGTGGATGTAGAAGCCGGTGCTGGACGAATAGCCCACCACCGTGGCGCCCGCGTTCTCGACCTTAGAAACCTCGGAAGAGTAGTCCGAAGGGTCTTCCAGCACCACGCGCACTGTGACGCCGTTCGAAGCGGCGTTGGCGATGGCGTCGATGAGGGCGCTGTCGCTGAACTCTTCCTCTTCGATATCGAGGGTCGTGGTGGCGCCGTTGATGACCGACAGCAGGCGGTCCTCGGCGGTGGTCGGCGACCACAGCAGATTGTCGCCATCGCTCGGCGTGATCGACTTGTGGGCGTAGTCCGCGCTGAAAACCTTCTCGATCGCGGCGACGTCGTTGGCGTCGTTGTCGAAGACGCCATAGTCGCGGTTGGTCGGATAGTACTCGGAGGTGAGGTTCCCGGTGAGGATCAATGATTCCTTGCTATCGACCGTGATGGTTTTCTGGTGCGTGTAGGTGAACGCCGAGGACGAGTAGACCACGCCGACGCCGGCCGCCTTGAGCGTTTTGTAGGCGGAGGCGTTGGTCGACGTTTCCTCCCGGTCCAGAATTACCCGCACGGCGACGCCCGCTTTCTCCAGCGCCACCAGGTCTGCGACCGCGGTGGAGTCGCTCAACTCGTACATGGTCATGTCGAGCGTTTTGGTGGCCGAGTTGATGAAGTTGTAGATCGTCGGTTCGCTGCTGCCCAGCGTGAAGACGAAGGCCGAATAAGGGGCCGCGGCCTGGGCTGCATTGAATCCCGCGATGGCGGCGGCGGCGAAAACAGCGGCAGCTTTGCATCTGCGACCGATCCTGGTCATGTGCATGATGAACTCCGTTTCAAGGTTTTGGGTATTGATGGGCATCGCCTTGCGCGCCAAGGGAATACGCCATCGCGGTCACCGTAGGGTTGTTCCATGACCGGAATATGAGCTGATCGGGGATCGGATCCCGCATCGCGGCGAGACGGCATCGCCCGCGCATCCGCGCGTCTCCGGACAGACCCTCAGTACGCGGCGCCCCGCGGATTAGTCCTTGTTTCAGAACAAATATTCCTCGCCGCGGCGGTAGCCGGCCGCGGCGCCACGGTTGGCCTGAACTGCGCATCCGTTTACAGTGCGCCCCAGCCAGACGTTGCCACCTCCAGCCACTGAAGCCCCCATGACCACCATCAAGCAAGACGACCTGATCCAGAGCGTAGCCGACGCCCTCCAGTACATCTCCTATTACCACCCGGTCGACTACATCCGGAACCTCGCCGACGCCTACGAGCGCGAGCAGTCGCCGGCCGCCAAGGACGCCATCGCCCAGATTCTGATCAACTCACGCCTCTGCGCCGAGGGCCATCGTCCGATCTGCCAGGACACTGGCATCGTCACCGTCTTCCTCAAGATCGGCATGAACATCCGCTGGGATGGCGCCACCATGGGTGTGGAAGACATGGTCAACGAAGGTGTGCGCCGCGCCTACAACCACCCGGACAACAAGCTGCGCGCCTCGGTGCTGGCCGATCCGGCTTTCACCCGCAAGAACACCAAGGACAACACCCCGGCCGTGGTCAACGTCTCGGTGGTGCCGGGCGACCAGCTCGACGTGATTGTCGCCGCCAAGGGCGGCGGCTCCGAGGCCAAATCCAAGTTCGTCATGCTCAACCCCTCCGACTCCATCGTCGACTGGGTGCTGAAGACTGTGCCGACCATGGGCGCCGGCTGGTGCCCGCCTGGCATGCTCGGTATCGGCATCGGTGGCACCGCCGAAAAGGCCATGCTGCTGGCCAAAGCAGCGCTGATGGAATCGATCGACATGCCGCAGCTGATCGCACGCGGCCCGAAGAACAAGCTGGAAGAGCTGCGCATCGAGCTGTACGAGAAGGTCAATGCGCTGGGCATCGGCGCACAGGGCCTCGGTGGCCTGACCACCGTGCTCGACGTCAAGATCCTCGACTACCCGACCCACGCCGCCAACCTGCCGGTGGCGATGATCCCCAACTGCGCCGCCACCCGTCACGCCCACTTCGTGCTCGACGGCTCCGGCCCGGTGGCGCTCGATCCGCCCTCGCTGGAAGACTGGCCCAAGCTCACCTACGACACCTCCAAGGGCCGCCGCGTCAATCTCGACACCGTCACCCGCGAGGAAGTGGCCAGCTGGAAGCCGGGCGAAGTGATCCTGCTCAACGGCAAGCTCCTCACCGGCCGCGACGCCGCGCACAAGCGCATGATCGACATGCTCAACAAGGGCGAGAAGCTGCCGGTCGATTTCACCAACCGCTTCATCTACTACGTCGGCCCGGTCGACCCGGTGCGCGACGAAGTGGTCGGCCCCGCCGGCCCCACCACTGCCACCCGCATGGACAAGTTCACCCGCCAGATGCTGGAACAGACCGGCCTGCTCGGCATGGTCGGCAAGTCCGAGCGCGGGCAGATCGCCATCGACGCCATCCGCGACAACAAGGCCGTGTACCTGATGGCCGTCGGCGGTGCCGCCTACCTTGTCTCCAAGGCGATCAAGGCCTCGCGCACCGTGGCCTTCGCTGATCTCGGCATGGAAGCCATCTACGAGTTCGAGGTGAAGGATATGCCTGTGACGGTCGCCGTCGACTCCAAGGGGTCTTCGGTGCACCAGACCGGGCCGAGGGAGTGGCAGGCGAAGATCGGGAAGATTCCGGTGGTGGTTGCGTAGTCCTGCGCTGCAGCCATAGCCTCGTTCAGCAGCCTGCGTGTTGCTGCAACTCGCCATCCTTGGGATGTGCCTCGCGCTTGCGATCGGAGTATTTGGTGTGGTCAAGAGCGAACAACTCAGGTTGTTGTTGAAAGACAAAGACCCGGTTGTCTATGCGAGGCTGGGTTCGCCCACGGGGCTGTTGAAGTCCCCCTATCTGGGCGGGCGCATGGTTGAGTTCAACCGGTATATCTATTCCGGCGAATTCCTGAATTCTTCCATTCCGGAGATTCGGGCCTTGGGGAAGGAGGCTCGTGCCTGGATGTTCGTTGCGGCAGCTTTGTTGGCGATCCTGGCTATTTGCCTGGTACTTGCTTCGCTGAAGCGCTAAGCGTGGAGAAGCCCGTAGGATGTGCTGAGCGTAGCGAAGCGCATCGTTGGAAGATCTTCAAATTCCTGAGATCCCAGGCAAGGCGGACTCAAGCTCTGACGCTTCCAGGAAACTTCGCTGCCGCCATCCTGCCGCGCAAGAACGCGCGCGCAAACAAACAGGTAATCCGAAAGCCGATTGAGATACTGCGGCGCCAGCGGACTCAGCGGCTCCTCCGCATTGAGCAACCACAGCGCCCGCTCGGCGCGTCGCGCCACTGCCCGCGCCAGATGCGCATAGGCAGCCGGAGGATTGCCCCCCGGCAAAACGAATTCCTTCAGCGGCGGCAAAGTCTCGTTAAGCCCGCCCAGCTCGGTTTCGAGCCGCAGCAGATAGCTTTCCTTGATCAGCGCCGCGCCAGGCAGGGACAGTTCCCCGCCCAGGTCGAACAACTCATGCTGGGTCAGCGACAACGAGGCGCGCATCGCCTCCGGCAGTTCCTGCACCAGCAGCAGGCCGACCACGCAATTCAGCTCGTCCACCTCGCCCAGCGCCTGCACCCGCGGCGCGCTCTTCGACAGGCGTTCGCCTGAAGCCAGGCCGGTTTCGCCCTTGTCGCCGGTACGGGTGACGATTTTGCTGAGTCGGTGGCCCATGAATGCGCGCTGCCGGTGAGGATATGGAAGCTGAAGCTTAACGCTAGCGGCAGGGTTTGCGCCCCTCCCCTTGTGGGGAGGGGCGCGATACGGCATCAGAGCGGCAGGGCGTAGCGCAGCGTGGCATACACCGCGCTACCGGCCTGGTTGTAGCCGTTGGCGGTCTGGTAGTGATGATTGAGTACATTGCTGCCGCGCAGGTCGAAGCGCAGGTCGCGGGTCAGCCGCACGCCGGCGGTCAGGTCGAGCAGGCCGTAGCCGCCGTCGGTGGTGGCCAGCCCGCTGACGGCGCCGACGTCCTCGCGCCGGCCGGCGGTGTAGAAGTTTGCGCCGACGTCGTAACGGCCCAGATGACGCTCCAGCATGGCATTGGCGCTGAGGCGCGCGCGGCGCAGCAGCTCCGAATCGGTCTGCAGGTTGCGCGGGTTCTGCGCGATGCCGCCGGCCTTGGCGGTCCACAGCTCGTCGATGTAGCTCCAGTCGAGCTGCACGCCGTCGCTGCGGCTGTCGGTGACGTTGACGGTGGTGTAGAACAGCGGCGGCGTGGCGGTGGGCACGCCCTCGATCAGGTCGTGCACGTCGGTGCGGAACAGGCGCAGGTCCACCACCTGGTGCGTGCCGATCTGCTGCTTCAGGCCCAGCTCGTAGTTGAGCGCCTTTTCCGGCTGCAGGTCGGGATTGCCGCCGTAGCCGAAGCGGTCGTTGGCGGTGGGGGCGCGGAAGGCGGAGCCGGCGTCGGCGATCAGCTTGGTGCTGCTGGTGAGATCAAAACCGTACTCGGCGTTCCAGTTGAAGCGCTCGCCGAAGGTGCCGTCGTGGGTGTAGTTAACCGCCAGTACGGCGTGGTTACGCCAGTAGTTCAGCTCGTCCTGCAGGTAGGCGTAGTCGTTGTCCACGGCCTCGTCGATGCCGGTGCCGAAGGACAGGGCGTCGACGCGCTCGCGGCTGGCGATGGCGCCGAACGACAGGCGGTTGTGATCGCCCAGGCCCAACACGTTGTGCCAGTCTGCCTGCGGCCGGATGGTGCGGACGAAGTCGGCCACCTGCCGCTGGTGCAGGTCGTCTTCGCCGCGGCTCAGGGTCAGGTCGCTTTCCCAGTTGTCGGTGAAGTGCGTCGTGGCCTGCAGCGCATAGATGCTGTTGAGGAAATTCTCGTCGGCGAAGGAATAGGTGCCGTTAGGCAGGAAGGTGACCGAATCGTAGTTGGCGTTGTAGTACTTGGAATAGCCATTGGCATTCCAGGCCCGCGCTTCCAGCTTGACGCCGCCGAGCTGAAGGTCGCCGGTGCCATTGAGGCTGCGGTTGCGGTAGTTGGCGTCCTGCTCGGCGCCGGTGAAGGTCGGGAAGCCGGCGACATACTGCTGCTGCGCGCCCAGCGCCACGCCCCAGGCGTACCCGTCCACCGTCCCGGCGTCGCGGAATGCGGCGCCACCCTGGGTGGTGCCGAAGGAGCCGCCGCCGACGTTGGCCTCGATCTGCGCCGGGCCGGGGCGGCGCGTGATGATGTTGATCACCCCGCCCACCGCGTCGCTGCCGTAGAGGCTGGAGCGCGGACCTTCCACCACCTCGATGCGCTCGATCATCTCCGGCGTGATGTTGGCCAGCGCGCCGGTGCCGTCGGAGCCGTTGTTGACGCGCACGCCGTCGATCAGGATCAGCGTGTAGTTGCTGTTGCCGCCGCGCACGAACACCGAGACCGGCTGTCCAGGCCCGCCGGTGCGGCCGATGTCCAGGCCGGCGTACTGCTGCAGGATCTGGGCGATGTCGGTGGCCTGGGTGCGCTCGATCTGCGCGCGGTCGATGACGATGGTCTGCGCCAGCTCATCGGCTGCCAGGACAGGCGTGCGGGTGGCGGTGACCACCACGCCTTGCAGGTCGGCGTCGGCGGAAGAGGAAGCAACAGGATCGGCGGCAAAAGCAAAGGCAGGCGTGAGCGCCAGCCCGACTACGGCGAAGGTTTTCATGATGGCTCCGGCGGCCTGCGTCCCCGCAGGCCTAACGGTGAATACATTCAGCCAGGCATGGATTGTTTCCCCATGGCCACGGCTGACCCCATCGCGGGCCGGTCTCCGGACTCATGGATGAACGGGCGTCCCTGCCGGGGCATCCCGTTTCAGCGGCGCCTTCCCGGATTGCTCCAGTGGCTTGTTGCCGCGTTTTCCCATTTACCGTTGCGGGGGCAGTGCCGGGATGGGAAGTGGATAAGCACTTTCCGCACCGGCTTCCCGTTTAATCCCTAGCGTTTGGCGCCAGGAACACCTGCGAGGCCGCCATTCTAGGGCAGAGCGGGCCGCTTTGCGCTCATCCAACGGGATGAGACGGTATTATTGGCATCCGGTCCCAGGCAGAAGGGGCCATAAGGAACAGCTATGCCCAGCGCTTTGCTCAACGCCGCGCTCGAAGCCGCGGAAGCCGCCGCCGACGTGATCCGCAAGGCGTATCGCGGCAATTTCCAGATTCGCTTCAAGGAAGACGCCAGCCCGGTGACCGAGGTCGACGTCGCCGCCGAAACCGCGATCAAGGCGGTGCTGAAGACCCATTTCCCCGGACACGGCTTCTATGGCGAGGAGCTGGGCCGCGAGACCGGCGATGCCGAGCACATCTGGCTGATCGATCCGATCGACGGCACCAAGGCCTTCGTGCGCGGCTACCCGCTGTTCTCGGTGCAGATCGCGCTGATGCGGCGCGGCGAGCTGGTGCTGGGCGTGTCGTCGGCACCGTGCTGGAGCGGCGGCATCGGCGAAATCGCCTGGGCTGAAAAAGGCCAGGGCGCCTGGCTCGACGGCGAGCGCCTGCGCGTCACCGCCATCGGCGACATCGGCAAGGCCACCCTGTCCACCGGCAACCTGGCGCGGCTGGCGCGCAGCGAGGCTTGGGGCCGGCTCGGCGGCCTCATTCCGCGCCTCAACCGCATCCGCGGCTACGGCGATTTTCTGCATTACCACTGGCTGGCGGCGGGCAAGCTCGACGCGGTGATCGAGTCCGATGTGAACATCCTCGACATCGCCGCCTGCAGCGTCATCGTCCACGAGGCCGGCGGCAAGTTCACCGATCTGCAAGGCGCGCCGCTGACGCTGGACACCACCAGCGTGCTGGCCGCCACGCCCGCGCTGCACGGCCAGTTCCTGCAGGAGCTGCGCTACACGCCACCGGCTTAGAGTCGCTCGGCCGCCCGATCAAACAAAAAAGCGAGGAGAAGATCCAGATGAGCGTCCCATTCGATTTCAGCGGCAAGACGGTGTTCATCGCCGGCGGCACCAGCGGCATCAACCTCGGCGTGGCCCATACCTTCGCCAAGGCCGGCGCCAGGCTCGCTGTGATCTCGCGCAAGCAGGACAAGGTGGATGCGGCGGTGGCGGCGCTGAAGACGCATGGCGGCGAAGCCATCGGCTTCGCTGTGGATGTGCGCGATTACGCCGCGGTCGAAGGCGCCTTCAAGGAAACCCAGTCGCGCCTGGGCGATATCGACGTGCTGATCTCCGGCGCCGCCGGCAATTTCCCGGCGCCGGCGCTGGGCATTTCGCCGAACGGCTTCAAGTCGGTGGTCGATATCGATCTGCTCGGCACCTTCCACGTGCTGCGCTCCGCCTTCCCTTACCTGAGCAAGCCCGGTGCCTCCATCGTCAACATCTCCGCGCCGCAGGCCTATATCCCGATGGAAAACCAGATGCACGTCTGCGCCGCCAAGGCCGGCGTCGACATGGTGACCCGCGTCGCGGCGATGGAGTGGGCCGCCGCCGGCGTGCGCATCAACTCGGTGACGCCGGGTCCGATCGACGGCACCGAGGGCATGAGCCGCTTGGCGCCGAACGAGGCGACGCGCAAGCTGGTGGCCGAGAGTGTGCCGCTGGGCCATTTCGGCAGCACCGATGACATCGCCAACGCCTGCCTCTGGCTGAGCAGTCCCTACGCCCGCTACGTCACCGGCGTGGTGCTGCCGGTGGATGGCGGCTGGTCCCTGGGCGGCCTGAGCGTCTCCAGCGCGGCCATGAAGAAGGCTTTCCTGAGCGCCGCCGCCGGCGCCGCGCACGGCTGACGGCCTGCAGTTAGTGTAGGTCGGTTCAAGGGCGCATCGCGCCCGGAACCGACATGCTCACCATGATTGGGCAAAGTCGGATCCGCTTCGCTTGATCCGACCTACAGAGCTGCGCAAGCGCCGTGTCGGGGCCGCCCTACAGATGGGACATCCTGTCCAAGCCGCCGGTCGTCCCTGACCGGACTGTTCAAACAAGCAAACAAAACCCTATAAAAAAAGCGCCGGTCGGTTTCCCGTCCGGCGCCAGGGTTTTTGCCGCGATGCAGCCTAGACCAGAGCCACGTCCTCGGCCTGCGGGCCTTTCTGTCCCTGTATTACGTTGAACTGCACTTCCTGCCCTTCCTGCAGGGTGCGGAAACCCTCACCGCGAATCTGCTTGAAGTGCACGAACACATCGTCGCCTCCGCCACGCTGGATGAAGCCGTAGCCCTTGGCGTTGTCGAACCACTTCACCGTCCCCGTTTCACGATTAGCCATAAAGCCAAAACCTTCCTTCTTGCCGATAACGACAAACATGATGTGGAGGTCCGATAACGGTCCCTGCCGCGCCGTCGACGGAACTTCCTTCCAGCAATTTACCGTTTTTTATTAGGCAAGGCGACGGGGCCGGGAACGCCCGGCTGCAGGGGAACGATCAGTACCTTGCGGCATGGCGCCGGTCTTGCGCATCACCCGCCGCGGGGCTCAGCGCTGCAGCTCGGCGCTGTCCGGGGCGGCCACGAAGTGGCAGGCGGCGTAGTGCTCCGGGCCGACGCGGCGCAGGCTCGGCACCGCGCCGACACAGGCCGTCTCCATCAGCGGGCAGCGCGTGTGGTAGACGCAGCCCATCGGCGGATGCGCCGGGTTGGGCAGGTCCCCGGCCGGCGGCCGGCGCTTCTTCGCTTTCTTCTTGTCGCCGCTTGCCTCGACGGCGGGCGCCGCGGCTCCTGCCGGCGCGGCCGCCATCAGCGCCCGGGTATAGGGATGCTTGGGCGTGCCGAACAGGTCGGCGGCGCCGGCCTGCTCCATCACCTTGCCCAGGTACATCACCAGCACACGGTCGCAGAGATAGCGCACGATGGCCAGGTCGTGGGCGATGAAGATCAGCGTCAGGCCGTATTCCTGGCGCAGCTCCACCAGCAGGTTGACGATCTGCGCCCGCACCGACACATCCAGGGCGGATACGGCTTCATCGCAGATCAGCACCTTGGGCTTGACGATGAGGGCGCGGGCGATGCCGATGCGCTGCGCCTGGCCGCCGGAGAATTCATGCGGATGGCGGTCGACGATGTCGCGCGACAGGCCCACCCGCTCCAGCATCTCCGCCACCCGCTGCGGATGCTCGGCGGCGTCGATCTCCGGGCACAGCGCGCGCAGCGGCTCGGCCACGATCTGGCCGATGGTCATCTTCGGGTTGAGGCTGCCCAGCGGGTCCTGGAACACCATCTGCAACTCGCGCCGCAGCGGCTGCCAGTCCTTCTTCGACAGCCCGGCCAGCTCGCGGCCGGCATAGCGGATCGAGCCAGAGGTCGGTGCCTGCAGGCCGATCAGGGCCCGCGCCAGCGTCGACTTGCCGCAGCCCGACTCGCCGACGATGCCCAGGGTCTCGCCGGCGCGCAGGTCCAGGTGCAGGTCATCGACCGCGTGGATGCGGCCGTGCCGCTGCCAGGGCCAGATGCTGCGCGGGCGGAAGTAGACCTTGAGGTGGCGAACCGAAAGGATGGGGGAGGGCAGCGGGGAGGGGCGCGACATAGAGGCGTATTTTGCCAGAAGCGAAGGGCGATCCCGCCCCCTCAATGCGGTTCGCAGCGAATTGCCGGGTGGAAATTAGTGCCCGGGCGCCTGCGCGGCGTCGCGCCGCGTCCGCGCCTGATCCAGAACGGTGCAAACCTGCTCCACTCCGTCCAGCAGGCGCGGCGTGGCCCGTCCCAGCAGATTGGCGTCGACCGGGTAGAGGTTGCCGTCGCGCTGCGCCGGCGCGCCGGCCAGCCGCGCCCAGTAGTCGTGGATCGAGCGCGCGTTTTCCTCGCCGCCGAAGATCACCACCTCGGGCCTGGCGGCGAGCATCGCTTCGTCGCTGACCGGCGCTGCCAAGCGTGGCAGGTCGGCGAAGACATTGACGCCGCCGCACAGCGCTATCGCCTCGCTGATCGGGCTGTCGCGGTTGATGGTGTAGGCCGGCGCGGTCTCGATCTGGTAGACCACGCGGATCGGCGCCGCGCCGCGCCAGCGCGCCCGCAGCTGCGCCAGCCGCGCGCGGTAGGCCTGTGCCGCCTGCGCCGCCGGGTCCGTCGTCCCCAGCAGCGCGCCGGTCTGTTGCAGCGCCAGCGCCACGTCCTCCAGTCCGCGCACCCGCAGCGGTTCCACCCGCAGGCCGAGTCCGCGCAGCCGTGCGATGGTTTCCGGCGGTGTGCCGCCATCCCAGGCCAGCACCAGGTCCGGCTTCAGGCCCAGTACCGCTTCCAGGTTTACCGTTGTGGCGTCGCTGATCTGCGGCAGGCTTTTCACCTGCGGCGGGTAGTCGCTGTAAGCCGAAACACCCACCAGCCTGGCGCAGCCGCCGGCGGCGCAGGCCAGCTCGGTCAGGTGCGGCGCCAGCGTCACCACCCGCCGCGGCGCCGCGGCGTCGGCGGCGGCCCCGACGGCAGGAGGGAGCAGCAGGCCGGCCAGCGCGGCGAGAGCCAGGTGGCGCAGCCTGCGGTGAAGTGCCCCGCGGGCAGGCTTCATGCGATCCAGATGCCGGCGGTGAACAGCGCCGCCAGCGCCAGCAGGATCAGCAGTGCGCGCTGCTGCATGCGCAGCACCTCGCCCAGCGCCGCGTCGAGCGAGGAAGCCACCACCGGGCCGGCGCTGTCCTCCCAGTCGAGCGCGGCGCTGGCGACGGTGGCGAGCACCGTCCAGGTCTGCCGCTTCCAGTCGGGGTGGGCGCTCTGCCGCAAGTGGTTCCAGGCGGTCACGGCGTCGTCCATGCTGCCGGCGAGGCCATAGAGCACGCTGGTCAGGCGTACCGGCAGCCAGGCCAGGACGGCATGCAGCAGCGCCGCGCTGCGCGCCGCCGGGCTGTCCGCGTCCGTGATCAGTACCGGCAGGCGGCTGGCCAGCCGGTACAGCACCGCGCCTGCCGGGCCGGCGGCGAGAAACCACCACAGCGTGCCGAACAGGCGCTCGTGCGACTGGATGAACAGGGCGCCGAGCAGGCTGCGGTGGTCGGCATCCGGCTCCGGGCCCATCTGCAGGGTGCCAGTCAGGCGCGTCACCGTTTCGCTATCGCCGGCCGCGCGCGCGGCGCGCAGCTTCTGCACATCGTCGGCCAGATCACGCGGCCCCAGGCACAGGAACAGCAGCAGCGCCTGGAATGGCAGCTTGAACAGGTCGCCGTGGATCTCGCGCTGGAGCAGCAGCACCAGCAAGGCCGGCACGATCACCAGCAGCGGCGGCATCGCCGCCGCCTGCCAGAACGTCGCCGAGGGTACGAGCTTTTGCAGGAAGGCCCAGATCTCGCGCCGATTGGCAGAGTCGCGGTGCGGCGAGAACAGCCGCTCGAAGCCCAGGGCCAGCAGCATGGCGAGCAGCTTCACAGGCCCTCCAGCCCAGCGCGGTAACGGGCCCAGTCGAAATGCGGGCCGGGGTCGGTCTTGCGCAGCGGGGCGATGTCGCTGTGCCCGGTGATGCGCCGCGGCGTGATCGCCGGATAGCCCGGCAACAGCGCGGAGGTTGCCGCGATCAGCGTCGCATACTGCGCATCGCTGAACGGCTGCGTGTCGCAGCCTTCCAGCTCGATGCCGATGGAGAAATCGTTGCAGCGGCTGCGGCCCTCGAACACCGATTCGCCGGCGTGCCAGGCGCGCCGGTCGAACGGCACATACTGGGTGATAGCGCCGTCGCGGAAGATGCAGGCGTGGGCCGAAACCCGGCGGGTGTGGATGGTGGCGAAGTAGGGGTGGGCCTGCGGATCGAGCCGGTTGAGGAACAGGTCGTCGATCCAGTGCCCGCCGAACTGGTCCGGCGGCAGCGAGATGGCATGCACCACCAGCAGCGAGATATCGGACGGGTCCGGCCGCTCATCGTGGTTGGGTGAGGGCAGGAAAGTCGCGCCGTCCAGCCGGTGGCGCACGGTATCCAGCGACAGCAGTGGAACGCCTGGGGGTGTTCCGTGGTCAGAGCGCAGCGCATTCATGGCGCCCAGACTCTACACTGGCAAGAACAAGAACGGAGTATCCATGCGCTTCATTGTCCCACTCGCCGCGGCTTTTTGCCTGTCGGCCTGCGCCGCCCAGACCTCCCAGGGCGATAACGAGACTATCGCCGGACCCGGCGGCCGGGCCGCCGGCGAGACCGCCGCCGCCAATGCGGCGGCCCTGCCCGACGTCGACATCCCCTATCAGCGCTTCGTCCTGCCCAATGGCCTGACCCTGCTGGTGCATGAGGACCACAAGACGCCGGTGGTGGCGCTCAACGTCTGGTACCACGTCGGCTCCAAGAACGAGCCGGCCGGGCGCCACGGCTTCGCCCACCTGTTCGAGCACCTGATGTTCGAAGGCTCGCAGCACTTCGACAAGGACTACTTCCAGGTGCTGGAACCGGCCGGCGCCACCGACATGAACGGCACCACCAACGTCGACCGCACCAACTACTTCGAGACGGTGCCGACCTCGGCGCTGGACCGCGCGTTGTGGCTGGAGTCCGACCGCATGGGCTACATGGCCCAGTCCATCACCCAGGCCAAGCTCGACCAGCAGCGCGGCGTGGTGGAGAACGAAAAGCGCCAGGACGAGAACCAGCCCTACGGCGCGGTGGACGACATCATCGCCGCGCAGACCTATCCGCCCGGCCATCCCTATTCCTGGACCACCATCGGCAGCGAGGCCGATCTCGACGCCGCCACCCTGGCCGACGTGAAGAAGTGGTTCGGCACCTACTACGGCCCCAACAACGCCGTGCTGGCCATCGCCGGCGACGTCGATACCGCCGCGGTCAAGGCCAAGGTCGAGCACTACTTCGGCAACCTGCCGCCGGGGCCGCCGGTGGCGCACGTGCAGAGCTGGCCGGCGCCGATGCAGGGTGACAAGCGCATGAGCATCATCGATCGCGTGCCGCTGCCGCGCGTCTACATGGTGTGGAACGTGCCGGGTGACGGCGAGCGCGACAACGTACTGCTGCTGACGCTGGCCGAAGTGCTTGGCGGCGGCAAGGACAGCCGCCTCTACGAGCGCCTGGTCTACCGCGATCAGAGCGCCGCTGAGATCGAGGCCGGCGTCGATGGCAACGAGATCGGCGGTCAGTTCCAGATCGTCGCCACGGTCAAGCCGGGCGGCGACCTCGGCGTGGTGGAAAAGGCGGTGCGCGAGGAATTGGAGCGCATCGAGCGCGACGGGCCCACCCCGGCCGAGCTGGCGCGCATCACCACCGGCGGCTATGCCGCGATGATCCATGGCCTGGACAAGGTCGGCGGCGGCGGTGGCAAGGCCGCCCTGCTCGCTGCCAACCAGACCTTCCACGACGATCCGGCGCACTATCACATCGAGCTGGACTACCAGCGCAACGCCACACCGGATGATGTGCGCGCCGCCGCCAAGCGCTGGCTGACGCAGGGCAGCTTCACCCTGGAAGTGCACCCGCAGCAGGATTTGCAGGCCGCCACCGCCGGCGCCGACCGCAGCAAGCTGCCGGCATTGACGCAGCCGCCGGCGCTGAAGCTGCCGCCGCTGCAGCACGACAGCCTGTCCAACGGCCTCAAGCTGGTGCTGGCCGAGCGCCACGGCGTGCCGGCGGTGGACTTCAGCCTGATCTTCAACGCCGGCCGCGCCGCCGATGTCGGCGGCAAGTCCGGCACCGCCTCGCTGGCCCTGGACATGCTCGACGAGGGCGCCGGCAAGCTCGGCTCGCTGGAGATTGCGCGGCGCGAAGCCGAGCTGGGTGCCAGCATCGGCAGCTCCAATAATCGCGACACTTCCCTCATCGGCCTGTCGGCGATCACGCCGAAGCTGGCCGACTCGCTCGATCTGTACGCGACCCTGGTGAGCCAACCGACCTTCCCCGATGCCGAGCTGGCGCGGGTCAAGCAGCGCCTGCTGGCGGCCATCGTGCAGGAAAAATCGGAGCCGTTCGGCATGGCGCGGCGGGTGCTGTCGCGTCAGCTGTATGGCGAAGGCCATCCCTATGCCTATGCCGGCCTCGGCCTGGAAAGCGACGTCAAGGCCATTACCCGCGACGACCTGAGCGGTTTCCAGCGGCGCTGGCTGCGGCCCGACAACGCCACCCTGCTGGTGGTCGGCGACACCACCATGGCGCAGATCAAGCCGCTGCTGGAGCAGAAGTTCGGCGGCTGGCATGCGCCGGCCGAGCCGCTGCCGGTGAAGAACATCGTGCCGCCGCCGCAGCATGACGCGCAGCGCATCTTCCTGATCGACAAGCCGGACTCGGCGCAGTCGCTGATCCTGGCGGCCAACCTGGCGCCGCCCGCGGCTGATCCGGACGAAGAGGCGATGCACACCGTCAACACCGCGATCGGCGGCATGTTCGATTCACGCCTCAACCTGAACCTGCGCGAAGCTCGTCACTGGAGCTACGGCGCCAATTCCAGCCTGATCGAGGCGCGCAATCCGCAGGTGTTCCTGGCCTATGCCAACGTGGAACAGCCGCGCACCGCCGATTCGATGCATGAAATACGCAAGGAGCTGGTCGACGTGCTCGGCCCGCGTCCGCTCGGCGCGGCGGAAGTCGACATGGCCAAGCAGGCCCAGGTGCGTTCCCTGCCCGGCGATTTCGAAAGCACCGGCGGCGTCGCCGGCGCCATCGGCCACCTGATCGAATTCGGCCTGCCGGACGACTACTGGAACGCCTATGTGCCGCGCGTCGATTCCCTCACGGTGGAGCAGCTCAACGCCGTGGCGCCCAAGCTGGTCAAGCCTGAGCAGCTGACCTGGATCGTGGTGGGCGACCTGTCGAAGATCGAGGCGCCGGTGCGCGCCCTCAAGCTCGGCGAAGTGCGGGTATTGGATACCGACGGCAGGCAGCTGCGCTGAAGCACGGCTGCGGCTTCAACCCCGGCTGTGCCCGCGGGGTTGAAGCCAGGCCCGGTAGTGCGGGCCTGTTCCCTGATTTATCCGCGTTGATCCGGATTGATCGGCGAAACGGGGCAGACGGGAATCGTCCGATTAATTGCTGCGTCCACCGGTGTCGCCCAGCGGGCGCGTGAAGGTGAACTTGGCGGGCTGCACCACCAGGCGCTTGGCTGGCCCTGAAATATCGCCCGAGATGGCCTCGAACGGCAGGCCGGCGACGAATACCGCGGTGCCGAGCACGGTGCCCATCAGGCTCAGCGGGCGCAGCAGGATGATGTCCATGGCGATGGCGCCGGATGACGGCGTGTTGTCGCTTTCGGTGCTGAAACTGGCATCGACACTATCCACCGCGGCGGCCGAGGCGGAGGCCCCGAGCAAGGCAGCGGCGGCGACGAAGCTGAAAACCCTGGATTTTGCGGACATGAAGAACCAGCCCTTTTTTGATACCCCCGGACTATCGAGACTAGGCGCGAGGTATAGTCCTGTCAACCGCTTGATTTCCTTGCCTCACCGTTAACCCCGTCAATGCTCGGCATCGTCCTGTACCAGCCGGAAATTCCGCCCAATACCGGCAACATCATCCGGCTCTGCGCCAACACCGGCGCCCGCCTGCACCTGGTGCGTCCCCTGGGGTTCAGCCTCGACGACGCACAGCTGCGCCGCGCCGGGCTCGATTACCACGAATACGCCGAGCTGCGCGTCCACGACAGCCTTGACCAGCTGCGCGCCGAACTGCCGGCAGCGCGCTGGCTGGCTTTGAGCACGCGCGGCGGCGTCCGCTACGACGCCATGCGCTACAGCGCGGATGACCTGCTGCTGTTCGGGCCGGAAACGCGGGGCCTGCCCGCCGAACTGCTGGATGCCCTGCCGCCGTCGCAGCGGCTGTACCTGCCGCAACGTCCCGGTATCCGCAGCCTGAACCTGTCCAATGCCGTGGCGGTGACGGTGTACGAGGCCTGGCGCCAGCTCGACTACGCCGGGAGCGCGCAGCGCGATTAGTTTGGGGTGCTGCCGGAAGTGCTGCCCGGCGGACTCGCAACAGCTCGCCACACTTCGCCGGCGTTGCGCGCCCGCGCAAGATCCCGAAACATCGCGATCCATTCGTGGAAAGCGATTTTCAGCGGGTTGAAAGTGTGGATGTTTTTGGTCAGGCCATAGCGCACTGGCTCGCCTTCCGGCTCGAAGCTGCCGAACAGCCGGTCCCAGACGATGAAGATGCCGCCGTAGTTGCGGTCCAGGTAGCGCGGATTGGAGCCGTGGTGCACGCGGTGGTGCGAGGGCGTGTTGAGCAGCCATTCCAGCGGGCCGAGGCTGCGTACCGCCTCGGTGTGGACGAAGAACTGGTAGATCAGGCTGATCGACATCTGGATCAACACCGCCGCCGGGTGGAAGCCGAGCAGCGGCAAGGGCAGCCAGAACCAGTAGCCGGTGATGGCCTCGGTCCAGGGCTGGCGCAGGGCCGCAGCGAAATTGAAGCGCTGGCTGGAGTGGTGATTGACGTGGGTGCACCAGAGCAGGCGGATGCGGTGGTGGTAGCGGTGGAACCAGTAGTAGCAGAAGTCGTCGCCCACCAGCAGCAGCGCCCAGCTCCACCAGGCCGTCATCGGCAGTTCGAACAGGTGATGCCGGTACACCAGCGTGAACAGCCACAGCCAGAAGAACTTCAGCGGCGCGGCGATGATGACATTGCCCAGGCCCATGGCCAGGCAGGCCAGCGTGTCCTTCCTCTCGTAGATGTCGCGCTGCTTCTTCCACGCCCAGAACAGCTCGGCGCCAAGAGAGGCGACGAACACCGGGATGAACCAGAGGATGATGTCGTCCATGGAATAGTGACCAACTACCCCGCTTCCGCCCGCAGCGGCCGCTCCGCCAGCCGTCGCAATGCATCGACCGGGGTCACCGTGCCGGCAATCACCGCGCCGGCCATTTCCAGCAGGGGCAGCTCGACGTCGAGCTTGCGCGCCAGCCGCAATACTTCTGGTGCGGCGCGCACGCCTTCCACCACGCCTTCGATCGCCGCCTGCGCTTCTTCCGGCTTCTTGCCCTGACCGAGCAGCAGGCCGTAGCGGCGGTTGCGCGACTGGTTGTCGGTGCAGGTCAGCACCAGGTCGCCCAGGCCGGCCAGGCCCATCAGCGTTTCTGCCTGCGCGCCCAGGGCCGCGCCGAGGCGGCGGATCTCGTTGAGGCCGCGCGTGATCATCGCCGCGCGGGTATTGGCGCCCAGGCCCAGGCCGTCGGCGATGCCCACCGCGATGGCCAGCACGTTCTTCGCCGCGCCACCGATCTCCACCCCGATCACATCGCTGGAGGTGTAGGCGCGGAAGCCGTCGCCGTGAAAGGCCGCCGCCAGCCGCACCGCGAATGCCGCGTCGGCGGAGGCGACCGTGACCGCGGTGGGCAGCCCCAGGCCCAGCTCCTTGGCGAAGGTCGGCCCGGAGACGATGGCGATGGCGTGGCCGCTGCCCAGCACATCGGCAATGACCTCGTGCGCCAGCCGCCCGCTGCCCGGCTCCAGCCCCTTGCAGGCGCAGGCGATGCCCTGGCCCGGCTGCACCAGCGGCTTGAGCCGCTCGCAGCTCTCGCGCAGCGCCGGGCTTGGCGTGGCGATCAGCAGATCGCCGCTATGGCTTACCGCCTCGGCCAGGTTGGCGGAGGCGGTGAGCTGCGCCGGAAAGGCGCAGCCGCGCAGATAGCGCGGGTTCTCGCGCGATTCCTGCAGGGTCGCCATCACCGTGGCGTCGCGCCCCCATAGGAACGTGGGGGCGCCTCGCCGCGACAGCTGGATGGCTAACGCCGTGCCGAAAGCACCCGCACCCAGTACCGTGATCGGCTTGTGCTCGGTCACGGCAGTGCGCCTTACTGGACGGTGCTGCCGACGGCGGCCGCGCTCTGTGCGTTCTGTTCGCGCGAGCGCGCCAGATGCTCGACGTAGAGGGCTTCGAAGTTGATCGGCTGCAGCAGCACCGGCGGGAAGCCGCTGCGCTGGATCAGGTCCGCCACCGCTTCGCGGGCGAAGGGGAAGATCACGCCGGGGCAGTAGCCGGCGAGGATCGCCTGCAGATCGCTTTCGGCGGCAAAGCCGACGACCTGGAAGATGCCGGCCTGGTGCACTTCTACCAGGAACCCTGTGTCCTCGCCCAACTTGGCGGTGACGGTGACGGTCAGCATCACCTGGTGGATGTCGTTGCCCAGCGCGGCGGTGGCGGTGCCGACCTGCACGTCCAGCTGCGGGTTCCACTGGCGTGTGAACACCTGCGGTGCTTGCGGCACTTCCACCGAGGCGTCCTTGAGATAGATGCGCTGCAGCAGCACCTGGCGGGTAGGGGTGTTGGAGACTTCTTCTGACATGGGATTACCGGATTGAAGAGATTTCGAAGCGGGAGTTTGACGAAATCCGCCGTTGCGTGCCGGCGGTTGCTGCTATTTGGCTTTCAGGGATCTTGCAGCAGCGGATCGAGCTGTCCGGCGCGGTCCAGTGCGGCAAGGTCGTCATAGCCGCCGACATGGCAATCGCCGACGAAAATCTGCGGCACCGTGCGGCGGCCGCCGGAACGCTGCAGCATCTCGCTGCGCCGGCTGCAATCCAGGTCCACCAGCACTTCCTCGTAACGCACGCCCTTGTTCGACAGCAGGCGCTTGGCCATGATGCAGTAGGGGCAGATGCGCGTGCTGTAGACGAGGACGGGTTTCATCGAGGACTGGGTTGTGCCTACTTGACGGTCACCGGCAGATTGCTGCTGAGCCAGCCGTTGATGCCGCCGCGCAGCGGATAGACTTCACTATAGCCGAGCTTGCGCAGCTGGGCCGCGGCCTCGCCGGCAACGCTGCCGAGCGCGCAGTACAGCAGCACCGGCTTGCTCTTGTCCTTACCCAGCTCGCCGGCCCGCTCCGCCAGCTTGGCCGCCGGCAGGTTGAGGGCGTTGAGCAGGTGGCCTTTCTTGTAGTCGCCGACGGCGCGCAGGTCGACCACGATCGCTTCGCGGTCGTTGATCAGGCGCACCGCCTGCAGCGGCGCCAGGCGCACGCCGCCGGTGATCAGGCCATGCACCTCGTTGGCGATGGACAGCAGCAGGGCCCCGCCGAAAGCGGCGAACAGGTAGGGGTGATGGTTAAAAAATTCCAGAATCTGTGACATCGGCATGCGCGCTGAGTATCTCGGCCTGTAGGTTCCACTATCATTATCGCACCCGCCGCATGATCCCGAAAAGCCGAAAATCCGCCCCCCTCCTGACGGTCGCCCTGCTGGCGGCCGCGGCGGCTGCCGTCGGCGACGACCGCTACCAGCAAAGCGCCGAGGATCTGGCCAAGGTGCGCGGCCGCATCGACGCCGTGTCCAAGACCATCGAGCACGACAAAGGCGAGCAGGATCAGTTGCGTGCCGCGGTCGAGGCGGCCGAGCACAAGGTCGACGAGGCCGGCAGCGAGGCCCGCCGCATCGCCGCCCAGATCGACCTGCAGAGTGCCAAGGTGCGCCAGGCGCAAGCCGAGCAGGTCGCCGCCGAGCAGCGCCTGACCGAGCAAAAGGAAGCGCTGGCGCGGCAGTTGCGCGCCAGCTACATGATGGGACACGGCGGCAAGGCCGAGCTGTTGCTGAGCCAGCAGGACCCCGACCGGATCGACCGCATGCTGGTCTATTACGACAGCCTGAACCGGGCGCGGGCGGCGTCGATCGCCGCCATCGACGCGGACCTCAAGAAGGTGGCCGAGCTGAAGATCCAGTACCAGGCCCAGCTCGACTCCCTCCAGGCGCTGCAGGACAGCCACAAAAAAGCCCTGTCCGCGCTGGAGGCGGACCGGCAGGGGCGGGCTGCGGCAATGAGCAAGGTGGCGGAGCGCATCGCCGGCGAGGCGGAGGAGCTGAAAGGCCTGCAAGCCAGCGAAAAGCAGCTCGGCGAGCTGATCGAGAAGCTGCGCCAGGCCCTGGCCGACGTGCCGGTGGAGCCAAGCGGCGGCAACAAGTCGTTCCCGCAGATGCGCGGCAAGATGGCCTGGCCGCTGCGCGGTGACCTGCTGGCCCGCTATGGCGAGCCCAAGGCCGGCGGACGCCTGCAATGGAAGGGGCTGTGGATCGCCGCCGCCGAAGGCGCCCCGGTTCGCGCCAGCTCGCGCGGCCGCGTCGCCTATGTCGGCTGGCTCAGCAGCTACGGCCTGATCGTGGTGCTGCAGCACGAAAAAGGCTATTTCACCCTCTATGGGCATAACAGCGCCGTCACCCGCACCGCCGGCGAGTGGGTCGACGCCGGCGACGTCATCGCCAAGGCCGGCAATACCGGCGGCTACGAGCAGCCGGGGGTGTACTTCGAGGTGCGCCGGGGGGCCGATCCGATGGACCCGAAGGACTGGCTGGAACGCTGATTCGATGGGGGATTTCATCCTCCGCCCGGACGCCGCAAACGGCGCCAGGGCCGGATCGGCGGCGGAAAACGCCCCGGCTGGCTGAACCGAAAGACGCGGACGCAGTCTGAAGCGTTGGCGCTGTGCTATCTTCTTGCGGTCGTGTTCAACCGTTTCCTCTAAATGTCATCCTCCTCGCGTGTCCTTCTGGCCCTAACGGCCGGCGTCGTCCTCGGCGCCAGCATCACCATTACCCATGGCGTCCTGGCCGAGCGCCAGGCGGCACAGACGCAGGGCGGCCTGCCGTTCGACGACCTGCGCAGCTTCGTGCAGATCCTCGACAAGGTGAAAGCCGAATACGTCGAGCCGGTGGACGACAAGACCCTGCTGCAGAATGCCCTGCGCGGCATGCTGTCGGGCCTGGACCCGCACTCCGCTTACATGGACAAGCAGGAGTACAAGGACATGAATGTCGTCACCACCGGCAAGTTCGGT
>JAMFRN010000013.1 GCA_026224805.1 Nevskia soli | reverse complement strand
CTGTGGGAGAAATGGGTGATGCTGGCCAGCCTGGCCGGCATGACCTGCCTGATGCGCGCCAGCATCGGCGATGTCGTCGCCGCCACGCCCGCGGGGAAGAAACTGATGCTGCAGCTGCTGGACGAATGCGCGGCGGTGGCCAGCGCCTATGGCCGCGCGCCGCGTGCCGCGGTGCTGGAAGACACGCGCGGCCTGCTGACCAAGCCCGGTTCCAGCTTTACCGCCTCGATGCTGCGCGATATCGAGAGCGGCAATCGGGTCGAAGCCGACCACATCCTGGGCGACCTGATCGCACGCGGCGAGCATGTCGGTGTCTTCACTTCCCTGCTGGAAATCGCCTACTGCCACGTCAAGGCTTACGAAGCACGCCTGGCGCGCGAAGCCTGAGGCTCTAAACGAAGGCGCGATCGATCAAGGCTTTCAGCGGTGCATGTGCCGGCAAGGTGCCGAACGCCAGGCCATGGCTGCCGCCGAGCCGCGACTCGCAGAACGCATCCGCGACCTGGCGGTTGCCGGCACGCACCAGCAATGAAGCCTGCAAAGCCAACGCCATGCGCTCCACCAGGAAGCGCGAACGCAGTTCCAGCGTATCGGTGTCGGCCAGATCGCGCGCCAGGCGAGCGACTTCCGCATCCAGCGCCGGGTGTCCCCCTTTGGCCGCTGCAAATTCTCCAAACAGGGCCTCACGCGTGGCCGGCTCGCGCGCCAGGGCGCGCAGCACATCCAGGCACTGGATATTGCCGCTGCCTTCCCAAATCGAGTTGAGCGGCGCCTGCCGGTACAGGCGCGGCAGGATCGATTCCTCCACATAGCCGGCCCCGCCCAGGCACTCCTGCGCCTCGTTAACGAAGGGCGGGCAGCGCTTGCACACCCAGTACTTGCCGATGGCGGTGGCGATGCGCGCAAACGCCGCTTCCTGCGGATCGCGCGCCGTTGCGTCGACCGCGCGCGCTACGCGCAGGGTCAGCGCCACCGCGGCCTCGGATTCCAGCGCCAGGTCGGCCAGCACGTTCTGCATCAGCGGCTGGTCCACCAGGAACTTGCCGAAGGCCTTGCGGTGACGGGCATGATGCACCGCCTGCACCAGCGCCTGGCGGATGATGCCGCTGGAGCCGATCAGGCAATCCTGGCGGGTCAGCGCCACCATCTCCAGAATGGTCGCCACGCCGCGCCCTTCCTCGCCGACCATCCAGGCCAGCGCTCCCTGGAACTCAACCTCCGAACTGGCGTTGGACCAGTCGCCCAGCTTCTCCTTCAGGCGCTGGATGCGGATGGCGTTGCGCGTACCGTCCGGGCGGAAACGCGGCAGCAGGAAGCAGGAGATGCCGGCATCGGCCTGGGCCAGCACCAGGAAGGCATCGCACATCGGCGCCGAGAAGAACCATTTGTGCCCAACCAGCTCATAGAGCTGCCCGGTGCCGCGGCCGCCGACCGGATAGGCGCGGGTGGTGTTGGAGCGGACATCGGAGCCGCCCTGTTTCTCGGTCATGCCCATGCCGATGGTATTGCCGCGCTTGTCCCAGGCCGGGATGAAGCGCTGGTCGTATTCGGTCGAGGTGACGCGCGGCAGCCAGGTTTTGGCCAGCTCCGGCGCGTGGCGCAGCGCCGGCACGCAGGCATAGGTCATGGTCAGCGGGCAGCCATTGCCCTGCTCCGGCTCGGCATGCAGATAGGCCAGGGCGGCGCGCGCCACGTGCGCACCCACCTTGTCGGCATGACGCCAGGCGAAACTGGGAATGCCGTGGCTGATGCCCAGTTCCATGATGCGGTGATAGGCCGGATGGAATTCGACCTCGTCGATGCGGTTGCCGTAGCGGTCGAAGGGCTTCAACTTCGGCTTGTTCTCGTTGGCGGTGAAGCCGAGCTGCATCAGCTCGCCGCCGGCCACCGGCCCGAACGCCGCAATTTCCTTCTCGGCCCAGCCGCCGCCTTCGCGCAGCAGTGCGTCGCGCAGCGGGAGGTCAGTGGCGTAGGCATCGTACGGCGCCAGCGGCGGCGCCTGGTTGCTGACTTCGTGGGTGATGAAGCTGGTGCTCATCGGCTGGTTCATGGTTTTACTCCTACTGCGCGCAGGCACAGTGCAATGATCGAATCGGCGACGGATTGCCGCGCCGTGGGGGTGGAATGCAGCAGCGGCCCGAGCATGGTTTCGCCCAGCAGGCCGACCAGTGCGGCTGCGGTGATGCGGGCGTCCTGCCGGACGAATTCGCCGCTGACCATGCCTTCCTCCAGCAACGCTTCCAGAATCTTCGCGTAGGCCTGGCGGTAGTTGAGACGCTCGGCCTCGACCTGCGGATCGACCGGCTCGGCGATCAGGGCATAGGCCAGGCGACGATTGCGCAGGGCGCGGGTAATGAAGGTGCTGACGGCAAGACTCAGGCGCTGCGAGCAGCTGCCTGCCGTGGCGGCGGCAGACTGCATCGCATCGACCTCGCGCTGCGAGTTGCCGCGGAACACTTCGGCGAACAAATCGATCTGGGTCGGGAAATAACGGTAGATGGTGCCGGTGGCCACACCCGCCGCCGCCGCCACCGCGCTCATCTGCGCCGCGCGGAAGCCGCCCTGCCCAACCAGGCTGCGCGCCGCTTCGAGGATGGAGTGGCGTACGCTGTCCTTGCGCGCCCGCACCAGTGCCGTCTCGCGATAGGCCATACATTGAACCTCTATTCACTTCTTAAAGAATTGAACTCCTATTCATTCTTTAAGTCAAGCCCGTGATCCTTCTTACTCCATGCCGGATTGCCGCTTCTCTGCAAATCCATCCCCGAGCATAGCGAAGGAATTGCCCGGGCATCCAATCCCGGCCAAGCGCGATCCGTCCCCCCGGGGTAGCCGCCGCGCCAGCGGGGCGCGATAATCCGCGGCCCCCATGGCTTCCCCCTCCGTGTCCGACACCGCCTCTCCCGTACTGAGCACCCTGCCCTTGCCCGCGGCGGCCGGCGCGCGCGTGCGCTGGTCCGCCCTGCCCGGCCCGTCGACGGCCCTGGCCATCGCCGAAGCCGCCGCCCGGCATGACGGTCTGGTGGTGGCGGTCACCGCGGGCGAGCAGCATGCCTACCGCCTGGAAGAGGAGCTGCGCTTCTTCCTCGGCGGGCGACAGCCGGTAACGCATTTCCCGGATACGGAGACGCTGCCCTACGATCCGTTCTCGCCGCACCAGGAAATCCTCTCCGACCGCCTCGCCGCCCTGTATCGGCTGCCCGAGCTGAGCCGCGGAGTATTGATCGTCACCGCCGGCACCCTGCTGGAACGGCTGCCGCCGCGGGCCTGGCTGGACGGCCGCATGCTGCTGCTCCAGGCCGGCGACAAGCTGCCGCCGCTGGCTTTCCGCGAGCGCCTGGTCGCCGCCGGCTACCAGAGCGTGTCGGAAGTGCAGACCCAGGGCGAGTTCGCCGTGCGCGGCGCGCTGATCGACTTGTTCCCGATGGGCTCGGCCGTGGCTTACCGCCTCGACCTGTTCGACGACGAGGTGGAGAGCATCCGCCAGTTCGATCCGGAAACGCAGCGCTCCACCGAAAAGGTGCCGGAGATCCGCCTGCTGCCGGCGCGCGAATTCCCCACCGACAAGGAGGGTATCGAGACCTTCCGACGGCGCTACCGTGAGTATTTCCCCGGCGACCCGGCGCGCTCGCGCGTTTATAACGAAGTCAGCAAGAAACTCATGCCCGGCGGCATCGAGGCTTATCTGCCGCTGTTCTTCAATGCGGAGAGTGGCGGCACGGCGACCCTGTTCGACTACCTGCCCGGCGACAGCCTGATGGTCGCGGTCGACGACATCGCCGCGGCGCTGGCCACCGAGTGGAAGCAGATCGAGGAGCGCCACGAGCGCTACTCCGGCAACCTGGAACGGCCGCTGATGAAGCCGGCCGACCTGTTCCTGCAGCCGGCGCTGGCGGAAAAGCATCTCGCCGCCTACGCCTCGGTCGGCATCGGCGTCGAGGCGGACGCCGGCGTCGAAATGCTGTCCGCCGGTGCGGAAGCCGTGCGCAGCTTCCTCGCCGCCAGCGCCGACCGCGTACTGTTCGTGGCCGAGTCGGCCGGCCGCCGCGAGGCCCTGCTCGACTGGCTCAAGCCGCTCGGCCTGCTCAGCCGCGTGCATGACAGCTGGCCGGACTTCGCCGCCGACCGCAACCGCTACGGCATCACCCTCGGTCCCTTGCAGGACAGCTTCCGCGTCGCCGCGGCGGGCGTCGCCGTCATCGCCGAGGCGCAGGTGTTCGGCCAGCGCGCGCCGGTGACGCTGTCGGCGCGCAAGCGCGGCAAGATCCGCGATCCTGAAACCATCCTGCGCGATCTCAACGACCTCAAGCCGGGCTCGCCGGTAGTCCACATCGAGCACGGCGTCGGCCGTTACCTGGGACTGCAGAAGCTCGACGCCGGCGGTGTCGAGGCCGAATACCTGGTGCTGGAATACGCCGATGGCGACAAGCTCTATGTGCCAGTCGCCTCGCTCAACCTGATTCACCGCTATACCGGCGCCGACACCGAAGCCGCGCCGCTGCACAGCCTCGGCTCCGAGCGCTGGTCCAAGGCCACCGCCAAGGCGCGCGAGAAAGCCGCCGACGTCGCCGCCGAGCTGCTGCAGGTGCAGGCGCGCCGCGCCGCCAAGCCCGGCACGCCGATGGCCTTCGACCAGGCCGACTATGACCGCTTCTGCGAAGGCTTCCCGTTCCAGCCGACCATCGACCAGCAGAAGGCCATAGACGCCGTGCTGGCCGACCTGGCCGGCACCAAGCCGATGGACCGCGTGGTCTGCGGCGACGTCGGCTTCGGCAAGACCGAGGTGGCGATGCGCGCCTGCTTCACCGCCGCGCGCGCCGGCAAGCAGGTCTGCGTGCTGGCGCCGACCACCCTGCTGGTGCAGCAGCACGAAAAGAATTTCCGCGACCGTTTCGCCGACTGGCCCTTGCGCATCGCCGGCCTGTCGCGCATGCGCACCGCCAAGGAGCAGACCGCCCTGCTGGAGGATCTGCGCGACGGCAAGATCGATATCGTCATCGGCACCCATCGCCTGCTGCAGGACGACGTGCGCTTCAAGGACCTGGGCTTGGTGGTGGTGGACGAGGAGCACCGCTTCGGCGTGCGCCACAAAGAGCGGCTGAAGAACCTGCGCGCCGAGGTGCACCTGCTCACCCTCACCGCCACGCCGATTCCGCGCACCCTCAACATGAGCCTGGCGGGCCTGCGCGACATGTCGATCATCGCCACGCCGCCGGCTTCGCGCCTGGCCATCCGCACTTTCGTCGCCGAATGGGACAACGCCCTGGTCTACGAAGCCTGCCTGCGCGAGCTGCGCCGCGGCGGCCAGATCTACGTGCTGCACAATGAGGTGCGCAGCATCGAGCGTTTCTCCGCCGACCTGCAGAAGCTGGTGCCGGAAGGCCGCGTGCGCTTCGCCCACGGCCAGATGCGCGAGCGCGAACTCGAGCAGGTGATGCTCGACTTCTACCACGGCCGCTTCAACATCCTGGTCTGCACCACCATCATCGAATCCGGCATCGACGTGCCGACCGCCAACACCATTCTCATCGACCGCGCCGACCACCTCGGCCTGGCGCAGCTGCACCAATTGCGCGGCCGCGTCGGCCGCAGCCATCACCGCGCCTACGCCTACCTGCTGGTGCCGAGCAAGCGCGCGCTGTCGCCCGATGCGGAGAAACGCCTGGAAGCGATCGAACAACTCGGCGAACTCGGCTCCGGTTTCGTCCTGGCCACGCATGACCTGGAGATCCGCGGCGCCGGCGAACTGCTCGGCGAGAACCAGTCCGGCCAGATCGAGGAAGTGGGCTTTACGCTCTATGCCGAACTGCTCGCCGACGCAGTGCGCGCGCTACGCTCCGGCCGCATCGAGGACGCACCGTTCGGCCACGCCGCCTGCGAAGTGGACCTGGGCATGTCGGCGCTGATTCCGGAAAGCTACGTCCCCGACGTGCATACGCGTCTGGTGCTGTACAAGCGCATCGCCGAAACCCGCGACGAAACCGCCCTGGACGAACTCAAGGTCGAGATGATCGACCGCTTCGGCCTGCTGCCGCCGCAGGCAGAGTTCCTGTTCGAAACCGCGCGTCTGCGCCAGCAGGGCGAGCACCTGGGCCTGGTCAAGATCCGCGTCGGCGCCAAATCCGCCACGCTCGACTTCGGCCCGCTGCCGAAGCTGGAGCCGATCAAGCTGATCAAGCTGATCCAGAGTCAGCCCAAGGTTTACAAGCTCGAAGGCCAGAAGCGGCTGAACATCGTCGCCAGGGAATTCGAAGATCCCAAGGCGCGCCAGCCCGGCATCTCCGCGCTGCTGGCGCGGCTTGCCGCCGCCTGAGGCCGAACACACAGATGCAGCCATGAACCACACCACGGCTGTCATTCTCTGCGGCGGCGCTGGCGAGCGCATGGGCGGCCTAGACAAGCCGCTGCAACCACTGCTGGGAAGGCCTGTGCTGGAATGGGTGCTCGAACGCCTGCGGCCACAGGTGGATGCGCTGGTGGTCGTGGCCAATCGCCGGCAGGAGGCTTATGCCGCCTGCGGCGTGTCGGTTGTCGATGACGGCAATTACAAAGGTCACGGCCCGCTGGCCGGGATTGCGGCCGGCCTGGCGGCGGCAGGCGGCGACTGGATACTCTGCGTGCCGGGCGATGCGCCGCTGTTGCCGACGGACCTGTTGCAGCGCTTGCGCTCGGCCTTGCAGCGCGACGCCGCCGATGTCGCCGTGATCCATGATGGCGGTGGACAGCAGCCGCTATGCTGCCTGTTGCCGCGCCGCCTGCTGCCCGATCTGCAAGACTATCTGGACCAGGGCGGCGACGCACCGCGCCTGTGGCTGGGCCGCCATCGCGTCGCCGAGGCCGATTGCTCCGACTGGCCGCGCTGGGCCTGGAGTCTCAACACGCCGGAGGAATGGGCCATGGCCGAGCAGCACCTGAGTCAATGGAAGGACCCGGCATGATCTCGCTGGAAGAGGCCTTCGACAGCTATGCGAAGAACCTGCGCGCCCTGCCCGCCGAAACGGTGCCGGTGACGCAGGCGCTGAATCGCGTGCTGGCGCAGGCGCAAACCTCGAATGCCGACCTGCCCCGCTTCGATCAGAGCGCGATGGACGGCTATGCCTTCCGCGCCGCCGATGTGGCGGCCGCCAGCGGTGCCGCACCGGTGCGGCTGCCTGTCGCCGTCCACCTTGCCGCCGGCACGCATGAACATCTGGCGGCGCTGCCGCCGCAAACGGCGGCGCGCATCCTCACCGGCGCGCCCTT
>JAMFRN010000113.1 GCA_026224805.1 Nevskia soli | reverse complement strand
GACCGGGGCAATCGGCTGCGGCGCGGCTGGCAGTGGTGCCGATATGGATGCCGGCAGGCCGGCGCTGGCCGATGCCGCGTCGGGAGTCGCAGTGCTCGCCGCCGGGCTGGCCTCCGCGACCCTGGTTGGGGGTACCGCAGCGAATGCTTCCGCCCGGGGCGCTGCCGGCGTACTGGTGGCCTGGGGCGCGTTGCTGTCCGTTGCGGCAATGCTGGCGGGCGGCTTCGCGACAGCAGGCGGAGCCGGCGGCGGGGCGCTGGTCGAAACGGTTGTCGCGGTGGCCGGCGGCCTGGCCGCAGCCTGTGCGGCAGGTGCTGGACTGGCTTTCCTCGGCGCTGGCGCCGGGGTGGCGGCCACCGGCGCACTGAAAGCCCCATTGCTGCTATGCGTAACCGGCTCGACGCGATGCGGTATGGCCTCGGCACATCCCGCCAGGCCGATCACGGCAAGCAGGCAGGGCAGTGAGCATGCGGACAGGCGCGGCGGCGAAAGCTTGGTATTCGGCATGGCCGCAGCCTAGCGAGGCGTGTCGGGACGGTCAAACGGCTAAACTAGCTTCTGTCGACAAAGTCCCCCAGGCATGATCGAAATCCTCGTTGTCTACTATTCCCGCACCGGTTCCACCGCCGCGATGGCGCGCCAGGTTTGCCGCGGCGTGGAATCCGTGCCCGGCGCACAGGCGCGCTTGCGCAGCGTGCCGCCGGTGGCCGCGGTGACCGCCGTCGCGGCGCCGCCGGTGCCGGAGGACGGCGCACCCTATGTCGAGTCGCGCGACCTGCGCGAATGCGCCGGCCTGATCCTGGGCAGCCCGACGCGCTTCGGCAATATGGCGGCACCACTCAAGTATTTCATCGATTCGACTGCGGACCTGTGGCTGTCCGGCGCGCTCGCCGGCAAGCCGGCGGCGGTATTCACTTCCACCGGCACCCTGCACGGCGGCCAGGAAACCACCCTGCTGTCGATGATGCTGCCGCTGCTGCATCACGGCATGCTGTTGCTGGGCCTGCCCTATACCGAGCCGGAGCTTTCCACCACCGCGGCCGGTGGCACGCCCTACGGCGCCAGCCATGTCGCCGGCGTGGGCGGCAAGCCGCGCCCGCCCGTCAAGGAAGAGCTGGCCCTGTGCCTGGCGCTGGGCCGGCGCGTCGCCGAATTCGCCCTGAAATTGCAGGCATGACCCGCCTGAGCGAGTGGGCGCGCATCGCCGCGCTGCTGCTGCATGTCGGCCTGATCGCCGGGCTCATTGCTTGGTGCGGCTGGCTGCCGGGCCTGCTGCTGAGCCTGCCGCTGCTGACGCCGTTGCCGGGCCTGCTGCGCAAGAAAACCTACACCGCCGGCTGGGCCATCATGATGGTGGTGTTCTATGTCGGCGGCTTGCTGGCGGAAGGCGTGGCAGTGCCCGGCCGCCGTAGCATCGGCACGGCGCTGAGCATCGTGGCGGCGCTTGATTTTGTCAGCCTGGTGCTTTTTGTGCGCCTGAGTGCGCGTGAACGCCAAGCACTTGCTGCGCAAACGGGATCGTCAGGCGCCGCTGCGTCGTAAGCGAGTCCTGGTCCAGCAGGTCCAGCGCCGCGAGCAGCGCCGGCACTGAGCGCGGCAGGCGCCGCAGCAGGAATTCCGCCACGTCTTCCGGCAGGTCCAGGCCGCGCAGGTGGGCGCGCTTGCGCAGCAGCGCGCGCAATTCCGCATCGTCCAGCGGCTTCAGGCCGAACACCGCGCAGGCGGCGAGGCGGGTGCGCAGATCGGGCAGCGGCGCCAACGGCAGGCTGTCCGGCGGCGCCGAGGCGCTGAGCACGCAGCGTCCGCCGTGGGCATGTACGGCATCGATCAGGCGCAGCAGCAGCAGTGCCCAGCGGCGGTCGAGCAGGGCGCTGCCGACATCGTCCAGGCACAGCAGCTCAAGCGTTTCGAAACCCTGCAGTGCCGCCGCGTCCTCCTGCCTGAATTGCGCCAGCGGCAGGTAGGCGGCACGGCGTCGCTGCTGCGCTGCGGCGCGCGCCACCGCTTGCAGCAGATGGGTCTTGCCGCTGCCGCCGGCGCCGTGCAGCAGGATCGAGGCTTCGCCGCCGTCCTCAGCCAGCCGGCGCAGCGCCGCCACCGTGGCGGCATTGGGGCCACCGTGGAAACTGTCGAAGCTGGCCGCGTCAGCCAGCTGCACCGACAGGGTCAGCTGCGTTCCGATCACGGCGCCGGTGGAGGGGGTGGGTTCATCGGCGCGCCCGCTCCGCCGACATAGAGCGGGCTGCGCAGCCAGTGCTGGCGCGCGTGGCGCAGCAATACCGCGATCACCGCCGCCACCGGCAGCGCCACCAGGACGCCGACGAAGCCGAACAGCTGGCCGCCGGCCAGGATGGAGAAGATCACCGCCACCGGATGCAGGCCGATGCGGTCGCCCACCAGCATCGGCGTCAGCACGCCGCTTTCCATCACCTGGCCGACGCCGAACACCACCGCCACCCACAGCAGCGGCCCTACCTCCTGGGTCTGCACCAGCATGGCGATGCTGGCGGCGAGCAGGCCGCCGACGAAGCCCAGGTAGGGGATGAAGCTGACCATGCCGGCGCAGATGCCGATCAGCAACGCCACCTTCAGTCCGGCGATGGTCAGGCCGATGCTGTAGATGGCGGCGAGCGCGGCCATCACCAGCAGCTGGCCGCGGATCAGGGCGCTGAGCACGCCGTCGGTCTCGCGCGCCAGCCCCTCGGCATGCGGCCGCAGCCGCGGCGGGATCAGCTGGTCGATGCGTGCCACCAGCCGGTCCCAGTCGCGCAGCAGGTAGAAGCTGACCACGGGAATCAGCAGCAGGTTGGCGATGAATCCCAGCAGCGCCGGGGTGGAGTCCTTGACCCGGTCCAGCACGGTCGTGGCGATGTCCCCGGCCTGCGACAGGTTGTGGGTGATGGCATTGCGCAGGCCCACCGCGTCGAGCCGCACGCCGGCCGGCAGATGCACGCCGATTTTCGGCAGACCCACGTCCTGCACCCATTTGAGCCAGTCCGGGATGTTCTGCGCAAAAGTGACGACCTGCTCCTCCAGCATCGGCACCATCAGGATCAGCGCCGTGATCACCAGTCCGAAGAACACCACGAAGACGATGCAGACTCCCAGGGTGCGCGACAGGCCCAGCAACTCCAGCCGGTCCACCAGCGGATCGCCCAGGTAGGCCAGGCCGGCGCTGACCAGAAACGGGGCCAGGATCGGCCCGAGCAGGTAGAGCAGGACCAGCATGCCGGCGCCGGCGGCAAACCAGCCCCAGTTCTGGCGCAGCAGCCCGGCGGCCTCGGTCGCCATGGCTTGACCTTCGGCTTCGGCTGCCACCGGCTCGTTGCCAGCCGGATCGGCCGGAGAAGCGGGCTCGGCTGCGGGTTCGACGGTGGATTCGGACATGCGCGTGAGAGCGGCCGGGGGAGGTAAGGTAAAATGATACTTCTTCAGTCCGCCCAGCACATAAAACATGCCCGTCAACGGCAAAGCCAAGCCTTCCACCCCCCTCACGTACCGCGATGCGGGTGTCGATATCGATGTCGGGGACGCGCTGGTCGACGACATCAAGAAAATCGTCCGCTCCACCCGTCGCCCCGAGGTGCTGGCTGGCGTCGGCGGCTTCGGCGCTCTGGTCAGCCTGCCGAAGAAGTACAAGCAGCCGATCCTGGTGTCCGGCACCGATGGCGTCGGCACCAAGCTGCGCCTGGGCATCGATTCCGGCCGCGTCGTCGGACTCGGCCAGGATCTCGTCGGCATGTGCGTCAACGACGTGCTGGTCTCCGGCGCCGAGCCGCTGTTCTTCCTCGACTACTACGCCACTGGCAAGCTCGACCAGCGCGTCGCGGCGCAGGTCATCAAGGGCATTGCCCAGGGCTGCAAGTTGGCCGGCTGCGCCTTGGTCGGCGGCGAAACGGCGGAAATGCCCGGTATGTACAGCGAGGGCGATTTCGATCTCGCCGGCTTCTGCGTCGCCGTGGTGGAAAAGAAGAAGATCATCGACGGCTCGAAGATCCGGCCGGGCGACGTCATGATCGCCCTGCCGTCTTCCGGCCCGCATTCCAACGGCTACTCCCTGGTGCGTAAGATCCTTGAGCGCAGCGGCCAGCCGCTGGACACCCCGTTCGGCAAGGGCACCCTGGGCGATGCACTGCTGGCGCCGACCAATATCTACGTGAAGCCGATCCTCAAGCTGCTCGAACTGGGCCTGCCCATCCGCGGCATGGCGCACATCACCGGCGGCGGCATCACCGGCAATCTCACCCGCTGCTTCCCCAAGGGCTGCGCCGCGGCGGTGGACGTGTCGAGCTGGAAGCGGCCGGCGGTCTTCGACTGGCTGCAACAGCAGGGTGCGGTGGAGCAGGACGAGATGTGGCGCGTCTTCAACAGCGGCGTCGGCTTTGTCGTGGTGATACCGCGCCTGCGCGCCGACGAAACCCTGGCGGCCCTCAAGCGCCAGCGCATCGCCGCCTGGATGCTGGGCCAGGTGGTGAAGGGTAAGAACGACGCAGTTCATTACGCTTGAAAGGTCCGGGCTTGAAACGTCTGGTCGTCCTGATTTCCGGGCGCGGGCGCAATCTGCAGGCCCTGATCGAAGCGCAGCGCGCCGGGCATCTTCCGGTGGAGTTCGCGGCGGTGATCAGCAACCGCGCCGACGCGGCGGGGTTGGACCACGCCCGGGATGCCGGCATTCCCGCCGAAGTGTTACCGCATGCCCAATTCTCCGATCGTGCCGCTTTCGACACCGCACTGGCCGCGCGCCTGCGTGAACTGCAGTCGGACATCGTGGTACTGGCCGGGTTCATGCGCATCCTCACCGACGACTTCGTGCGCGAATTCGAGGGGCGCATGTTGAACATTCACCCTTCGCTGCTGCCCAAGTACGCGGGGCTCGATACGCATCGCCGCGCCCTGGCGGCCGGCGACGTCGAGCACGGCGCCACGGTGCATTTCGTCACCCCGACCCTGGACAGCGGGCCATCGGTGATTCAGGGGCGCTTCAGCATCAGGCCGGAAGATGATGCGGCCAGCCTGGCGCAACGGGCGATGGAGCACATCGAGCTGAAGATTTACCCGCAGGCCGTGGCCTGGATGGCGCGCGGTGAATTGTCTTTGCAGGACGGCGCCGCCGTGCTGCGCGGTCGCCGGCTGGAGCAGCCGGCGACGCTTGACGACCTGGAGGATGCTTTCCGATGAATGCCGCCGTTATTCGTTCCGCATTGCCGCTGTTGTTGCTCGGCGCGGGCGTCACCATCTTCGCCGCGCAGGCCGATTCCACCACGCCCGCACCGTTGCCCAATCTCGACTACACCTACAACGGCGATGCCATGGGCATGAGCCTGGGCGAGGTGCGGATCGCGCTCAAGCCGGAAGGCGCCCCCGGCTGCTACCGCTACACCAACACCTCCAACCCCAGCGGCCTGGTGAAGATGCTGTACGGCTCGGCCAACCAGACCAGCCTGTTCTGCCTCAAGGACGGCCGCATCCGCTCGCAGCGCTTTGAATCCGTGCTGCAGGGCGATGCCAAGCAGAGCTACACGCTGGCCTTCGACTGGGACAAGCACACCGTCACCGACAACAACGGCCAGGTGCGCGACATCCCCGACGACGCCATCGACAGCTTCGCGCTGCAACAGGCGGTGCGCCTGTGGGTGTTGGCGCATGCCAACGACGCCAAGCCGCCGATCGCGGAGTTCACCATGGTCGACGGCAAGAACCTGACTCACTACCAGTTCAAGTTCAGCGGCCACCAGAAGATCGACACCCCTGCCGGCAGCTTCGACACTCTGCTGATGGAGCGGATCGACAACCCCGACAAGATCGGCCGCTTCTGGCTCGCCCCGGACCGGGGCTACATGCCGGTGCGTACCGAGACCAAGGGCGGCAAGGCGCTGGTCACGATGGTGCTGGCGAAGTAGGCGCGGCAAGCCGGGCCTGAGGGCGCTCTGGCGAGAAATCACCGGCGGCCTGCAAACGCTATTCCGCTGTAGCGCATCAAACCCGTATTCCGGCGGGGATTTGATCGTGATCCGAGGAGCAGGGAAGCTGTGCCTGATGGTGGCGGTTGGCTGCCCGCTCGCGGCATGGGCGCAGCACGCCAACGACAATCCCGTGGTCTCGGCGGAGGATGGCTTCGGCCTCACCGTGGGCCTGGAAGCCACCGGCATCTACGGGCCCGGCGGCGTGCGCGGCTTCAATCCGCAGTCGGCCGGCAATGTGCGGATCGACGGGCTGTATTTCGATCAGCAGGGCGGCCTGTCCAACCGGGTGGTCGAGGATTCGACCATCCGGGTGGGCATCAGCACCGTCAACTATCCCTTCCCGGCGCCCACCGGCATCGTCGACTACAAGCTGCGCCAGCCCATCGATGGCCGGGCCGGGGCGACGATCATCTCCGAGTTCGGGCCATTCGAGAACCGCAGCATCAGCGTCGACGGCAGCGTGCCGCTGTCGAAGCAGCTGCTGTTGCCGATCGGGGTGGATTACCAGGTCGGGGCGCCGATTCCCATCGGCCCGAACGCGGGCTACGGTTCGAAGATCGCCAACGTCGGCGCCGCGCCGCAGTGGAAGCCGAATGACGACGTGACGGTGCGCGCCTTTTTCGACTGGCAGGACCAGGGCGAGGCCGGCACGCTGCCGTCGGTGTTCACTGCGGGCGCTTATCTGCCGCCGCGGATCGGCCGCGGCTTTCTCGGCCAGGACTGGGCCCAGAACCACTACATCTCCAAGAACTACGGCGCCCTGGTGGATGCGAAGCTGAGCAAGCAGTGGTCGCTGGCCGCCGGCCTGTTCCGCTCGATCTCGGATACGCCGGTGAGCTATGCCGACCTTTACCTCAACACCTTGCCGGACGGCAGCGCCGACCACGTGGTGGTGGCGAGTCCGGATCAGGTCATCCGCTCGTCCTCGGGCGAGGCGCGGCTGACCGGCCACTTCGAGCACTCCAACGGCTACCAGGATCTGGTGTTCCTGCTGCGGGGGCGCGACGAGCTGGCGCACTACGGCGGCTCCGCGGCGGTGGACGTGGGCCAGGCCTTCATCGGCAGTGGCGTCCAGGTGCCCGAGCCGGCGTTCTCGTTCTCGCCGCGTACCGACGATCACACCCGGCTGTGGAGCACCGGCATCGCCTACCAGGTACGGCAGGCGGGGATCGGGGAGCTGTCCCTCGGTGCGCAGAAGGAGTTCTACGACAAGACCGTTGCCACACCCGGCCAGGCGCCGACCAGCCTGTTCGACAGCCCCTGGCGCTTCTACGGCAATATTTCCGCGCCGCTGGTCGGCAAGGCCGTGGCGTTCGCCAGCTATACCGAGGGCTTCGAGGATTCCGGCATCGCGCCCAGCACGGCGGCCAACCGCAATGCGATCTTGCCGACCACGCAGACCTGGCAGGCCGACGCCGGCCTGCGCTACCCGGTGACTTCCAAGCTGGCTCTGATCACCGGCGTGTTCCAGCTCAATAAGCCGTACTTCAACCTCGATACCAGCAACGTCGACCGGCAGCTGGGCAAGCAGGAGGCAACCGGTTTCGAGCTGTCGCTGGCGGGCGAGACGCTGCCCGGTTTGTTCGTCAACGGCGGCGCGCTCATCGGCCGGGTCAAGGTGGCCGGCCCGGATCTGGCCGCGCAAGGGGTCGGCAACACCGCCCTGGGACAGCCGCACAACCAGTTCCAGATCAACCTCGACTACACCTTGCCCTGGTACAACCCGCTGTCGCTCGATATGGGCGTGTTCCACTTCGGCGCCGCGCCCGGCAACGTCAGCAACAGTGTCTACGTCGAGGAGGTCACCCAGTTCAGCCTCGGCAGCCGCTACCGCTTCAAGCTGTGGGGCGCGCCGGCGACGCTGCGCATGCAGGTCCAGAACCTGACCAACGCCTACATCTGGAACATCACCTATAGTCCGGGCTTCCTGCAGTTTGCGCCGCGCACCGCGCTGGCTTACCTGACGATCGACATCTGAGCACCCGCCGAAGTTGCGCTAACTGGCCCTAGTGTTGTGAGTCGGAAATCCGCTGACAAATTCAGAATCGTCATCCCCGCGAAGGCGGGAATCCAGTTTGCTGTGTTTCCCTACGCAGAAACCAAAACTGGATTCCCGCCTTCGCGGGAATGACGACGCAATTATTCAACGAACTTCTAATTCAGGACACTAGCCCGCGACGGCGGCGCTGCCCTGCAGGTAACCCGCGGCCATCTCGGTCAGTTCATCCATCAGGACCTCCCGCGTGCACGGCGCCTGCGGCAGGCTCAGGTAGTGCAGGATGGTGAAGACCATGCTGTTGGTGACGACGAACACCGCCACCGGCAGGTTGGCGATATGCAGTTCGCGGTAATGGCGCAGGGCGTAAAGGCGGAATACTTCCTGCAGGTGCCGCTCCAGCGTGCGCAGGAAGCGCTGGGTGCTGAGCTGGTCCCAGTTGCGCGCCAGTTCCAGGTACAGCTTCTCGTTGCCGCCGAGAAAGGCGAAACCCGCCTGCAGCAGGCCGCGCACGATGGTCTTCAGGTCGGCTTCGAGCAGCAGCGGCAGGCCGCGATCCACCGCGTGCCCCAGGTCGCCGACCAGCTTGTCCAACAGCGCGCCGACCAGTTCCTCCTTGTTGCCGAAATACTGGTACACCGAGCCGACGCTGACGCCGGCGCGCGCCGCGATGTGGTTGGTAGTGGTCTGCGCCAGGCCACGCTCGGCGATGGTCTGGGCGGTGGCCTCGACCAGGGCCTCCACCACCTGACGCGAGCGTTCCTGGCTGGGTTTTCTGCGCATGGAAAAACGCGAGTAGAACATGAGTAAGTATTCATAATAAGCTGCATCTGAAGAGCTTGTCACCATCCGTCGCGGCAACGCAGGAGGAGATCACCATGAACCTGTCGGCATCGACCGCGGGCGCGGCACCGCTGCGGGAAATCCCGGGGGAGGGCGGTTGGCCGCTGATCGGGCAGAGTCTCGATTATCTGTTCCATCTGGATACCGCGATCCACGAGCGCTACCGGCGCTTCGGCGAGGTGTCCTGGGGCCAGGCGTTCGGCACGCGGGCCATCGCCCTACTCGGGCCGGACGCCAACCAATTCGTGCTGCAGAATCGCGGCGATGTGTTTGCCAGCAGTGCCTGGGAGCATTTCCTGGCGAATTTCTTCCACCGCGGCCTGATGCTGCTCGATTTCGACGAGCACCGCATGCACCGGCGCCTGATGCAGGGGGCGTTTCAGCGCGAGGCCCTGGCCGGCTACCTGGAACTGATGAATCCGCGCATCGAAGCCGGCATCGCCGCCTGGCGGCCTGGTGAGAAATTCAGCGTCTACGATCATCTCAAAGCGCTGACGCTGGACATCGGCAGCGAGGCTTTCATCGGCCATCCACCGGGGCCGGAAGCGGCGCGGCTGACCCGCGCCTTTCTCGACACGGTGCGCGCCCCCACCGACCTGATCCGCTACCCCCTTCCGGGCACGCGCTGGCGCAAGGGCGTGGTCGGGCGGCGCGTGCTGGATGAATTCTTCCGCCGTGAACTGCCGGCCAAGCGCGCCTCCGGCGCCAGCGACCTGTTCGCGCGCCTATGCGAAGCACGCACCGAGGACGGCCAGTCCTTCTCCGACGAAGACATCATCAATCACATCATCTTCGTGCTGATGGCGGCGCACGACACCAGCACCATCACCCTGACCAACATGATCTACCGCCTGGCCAAGAATCCGCAGTGGCAGGAGCGCCTGCGCCAGGAGAGCATGGCGCTGGGCAAGCCGGTGCTGGATCTGGACGACCAGCACAAGCTGACCGGCATGACCTGGGTGATGAAGGAGGCGCTGCGCATCTGCTCGCCGGTGCCGGGCCTGCCGCGCCGCGCGGTGCGCGACTGCGAGTACAAGGGCTACCGCATTCCCGCCGGCCATATGGTGCAGATCAGTGTCTGGTTCACCCACACCAGCGCGGAGTACTGGACCGATCCGTTGCGCTTCGATCCGGAACGCTTCAGCGATGCCCGTGCCGAGGACAAGGCTCATCCGTTTCTGTGGATTCCCTTCGGCGGCGGCGCCCACAAATGCATCGGCCTGCACTTCGGCGAGATGGAAGTGAAGGCGATCCTGCACCAGCTGCTGCTGCGCTATCGCTGGAGCGTGCCGGAGGGATATGAAATGCGGCAGGATTTCACCAGCCTGCCGGTTCCCCGTGATCGCTTGCCGGTTCAGCTCGAACGCCTGCACTGATTCCCGCAACGCAGGACGACCTGAAACTGTAGGTCGGTTCAAGGGCGCTTGCGCCCGGAACCGACGAGAGCCGTCCAAGCGTCGGCTCCGCTGCGCTTGAGCCGACCTACGCTTCAGGCAATCGCGCCGTCCGCCCGCAGCTTGGTCAGATGGCTTTCGATGTTGATTCTGGCCAGCGGCAACAGGCGCGGATCGACGTCGCGGTAAACCTCGGCCAGCATCTCGTCCATGCTGCGGCCGGCACTGAACAAGCTCTTGATCTGCTCCTCGCGCATGCGGCGATGCTGCAGCGCCTGTTCGAGATAGTGCACGCCGCCCAGCGCGAGGCCATGCGAGGGGTAGATGACACGTGGGTCAAGCGCGATGACCTGCTCCAGCGTAGCGAAATACTTGCGCATATCGCCTTCGGGCGGCGCGATCACCACCGTGCCGACACCCTGGATCAGATCGCCGACGATGCACCAGGCGCGGTTGTCCGGCATCAGCGCCAGCTGCCCCTCGTCGTGTCCCGGCACCGACAGTGCGCGCACCGGCTGTCCCAGCCAATCGGTCACCACATCGCCGCCGGCGTAAATCTTGATCGCCAGTCCCGCGCCATAGCCGGGGCCTTCGCCGTAACGTGCCTGCGTGGAGCGCAGGTGCTGCAAGGTCCAGGCGCTCATGCTCAGCGGCACCCCGGCGCGGCGTGCGATCTCGTCGGCATATTGCCGATGGTCCGGGTGGTGATGGGTCAGGAACACTTCATCGAAGCCGACCTGACTGGCCGCCGTGTAGAGGCGTTCCAGTTCCTCGCGCGAATTGGGCGAAGGGTCCACCAGGATGCGCTGACCCTGCTTGTCGCCGATGAGGAAGCAGTTGGTGTGAATCGCCGGCGGCAGCGTATTGGAGCGGACGAAGAACTGGCGCACCCCACGAAGCGCTTCCAGGGGACGCAGCACGCCGATGTCGTTGAAGTCCATGAATCCGGCATCGGTGCTGGCGGGGTCCGCCGCCAGTGAACGCACCACCGCCTGGGTCGGCGGCGCCAGCAGCAATTCGCCCTGCTCGTACACGCTCATCCAGTGCTGCGCGCTGGCCCAGGCGCCGCTTTCGATCTCCGGCGCGCACAGGGTGAAATCCGGGCGGCTGCGCAGATCGATGCGGTAGAAATGGGTATTGAAGCGGACCGGGGCGGCGGGCGGGGTCAGGGCGATGCCGATCATCCGCACCGCCTCGATCTGTCCGGCATTGGCGATCAGGTCGAAGCCCAGTTCCTCGTCCAGTTCCCGCGACAGCGCCCGGACCAGGCGTGCATCGTGCCCGGCGAAGACCGGCTGCGACAGCGGTTCACCGCTGTCGGTGCGATCCACCTTGCCGCCGGGGAATGCTTGGTAGCCGGGAAACGCCGACAGCTTGCGCTCACGCCGCGTCAGGTAGAGTTCGCCGTCGTGAATTAGGACGGCGGTGACGGCATCGACAATCGGAGCGGGCTTCATCAGACGATGCTACGCGGGCAGAGGCAGGAAGCCCATCTTACTCAGGAAGATTCAATAACAGGGATTACCCCAGATTTGCCCAGCTCGACGCCGCCCTGTGCCCTGCTCGCAGCGTCAGGGCGGCGTTCAGATCTCAGCGGCAGACCCGGTAACCGCGACGCCACCAGCAGCGCGGGCCGTAAGGCCGCCCATACACGACCGGCGGACCGTAAACCACCGGCGGCGGTGCGTAGACCGCCGGGGGCGGGTAGTAGTAGACCGGCGGCGGCGGAGCGACATAAGCCGGCCCGTAGTAGCCGGGGCCGCCCAGATTGATGCCGACGCCGACCGAGACATGGCCCGCAAAAGCAGTCGCCGGTATGGCCAACGCGGCCATCAGGGCTGTAGCGGTCAGTATGCGTTTCATGTCCATACTCCTGTTTGACGGGCCCATTATCCGCCTACCTGGCTGAGAATGGCTGACTGGCCTCAACGCCAGTGATGATACCCGTAGCCGCCACCGTGGTAGTAACCGCCGCCATGGTAATAGCCGCCGCCGCCGTAATAACCCGGCGCCACGTATACCGCCGGGCCGTAGCCGGGGCCATAGCCGTAGCCGGGATCCACCACGCAGCCGCTGGCGGCCACGCCAATGACAGCCAGCAGGCTGATCCGCCAGAAATTCCGAATTAAGTAGCGCATGGCGCAACTCCGTTGAAGGTGCGCCATCAGAGTGCGCCGGAGCGACTGAATGCAGGCTGAATCGTGGCCCGTCGGGCGCCGCTCGTCGGATCAGCCCAGAGCCTGGCGCAAATCCCCGATCAGATCGTCCGCGTGTTCCAGCCCTACCGATACGCGCAGCAGGTCTTGCGGCGTGGTGCTGTAAGGCCCTTCGACCGAGGCGCGGTGCTCGATCAGGCTTTCCACGCCACCCAGGCTGGTGGCGCGGGTGAACAGCTTTACCGCCGCGCTGACGGCCAGCGCTTCATCGCGGCCGCCCCGCACCTGGAACGACAGCATGGCGCCGCCGCCCCGCATCTGCCGCGCCGCCAGCGCATGGGCGGGGTGTCCAGGCAGTCCGGGGTAGTGCACCACGGCAACACGCGCCTGGTCGGCGAGGAATTCGGCCACCCGCTGCGCGTTCGCCGCCTGGGCCCGCACCCGGTAAGGCAGCGTGGCAATCGAGCGTTGCAGCAGCCAGCAGTCGAACGGCGCCGGCACCGCGCCGGCCTTGGTCTGGAAGTCGCGCACCCGGGCGAAGAACTCGTCTTCTTCACGGGCGATCAAGGCGCCGCCGAGCAGGTCGCTATGGCCGCCCAGATACTTGGTGGTGGAGTGCATCACCAGGTCGGCGCCCAGGCTCAGTGGTTGCTGCAACACCGGCGTGGCGAAGGTGTTGTCGACCACGCAGCGCGCGCCGGCGCCGTGTGCCAGCTGCGCGAGGGCGGCGATATCGCTGAGCTTGAGCAGGGGATTCGACGGCGTCTCCACCCAGATCAGGCGAGTCTGCGGCCGCAGCGCCGCGCGCACCGCGTCGAGATCGGACATGTCGACGATGCTGTGCAGCAAGCCCCAGCGCTGCAGCAGGTCGCGCAACTGGGTGCGGGTGCCGTGGTACATGTCGTCCGGCGCCAGCACGTGGTCGCCCGGAGCGAGTGCCTGGAATACCGCCATCGAAGCGGCCGAGCCGGACGGAAACGCCGTGGCCGCCGCGCCCTGCTCCAGCGCCGCCAGGCATTGCTCCAGCGCCGCGCGCGTGGGATTGCCGGAGCGGGTATAGATATGACCCTGCGGATAGCTGCCATCGCCCGCGCGGGCGAACGTGGTGGAAAGCACCGGCGAAGGCGCCACCGCGCCGCTGCTGCCATCCACGGCGCGGCCGGCGTGGATGGCCAGGGTTTCCAGCTTCGGCGCGTTTGGCTTGTCCTTACTCAAGGCAACTTCTCCGGGGTGGCATGTTCAGCCTTGCCAGCCAAAAATAATTTCAGTACTTCGCCAGTATCGAATCCACATCGGCGCGCGCCGCTTCCATCGCCTTGTACAGCGGCACATGCCGCATCTTCGGCCCGCCGTTGACGATGGCGGCGAAAGCGATCCAGCCGCCGTCCTTCTTGCGGATATAGCCGGCGATGCCGCAAACCGAATGCGGGTCGTCCATGGTGCCGGTCTTCAGCGCCACCCTGTCCAGCCAGGCCGGGCTGCCGACGCGCAGGAACTGGAACGGCGCCTGCCGCGGTACCACCAGGCCGCCATAGAACGCCGGGAAGTTGCGCGTGTTGCGGTACTGCGCGGCCAGCAGGGTGGTGAGGTCTTCGGCGGACAGCTCATTCTCTGGCGTCAGGCCGCTGCCGCTGAACAGGGCCGGCGGGGTGCTCTTGCCGCCTTTGCCGGCCTTGATGCGGACCATGAAATCCGACAGCGACTTCGCCGCATCCGACAGCTGCGACGGCGCCTGATCGCGCTGCGCGGCGGCGAGGTTGAGGGTCAGCATGTCGGCGACGTAATTGTTGGAGAAGCGCAGCATGCGGCCGAGCTGTTCCTTCAGCGACAGCCCTTCGTTCTGCGCCAGCGGATAGGCGTCGATCGGCGGCGGCGTATGCACCACGTCGACCGAACCGGTGACCTCGATACCGATTTCGCGCAGCACCTCGCGCAGCAGCAGGCCGGTGCCGAGCGCCGGGTCCGACATGGCGCGATAGACGCTGATATTGCCGCCCAGCGGAATGTCGCCGCCGACGCGCAGCGTGTCGAGGCCGTTGTTGGTGACGCGCTCCACCCAGAACGTGGCCTTGGCCGTGGCGCTGACGGTTGCGATGGTGCCTTCCACCGGAAGCGGCGCCTGCGCCGTGCCGCAGGTGCTGACCACCGCGGGATGACCGATGCCGCTGGGACGCAAGTCCACGCACCAGTTGCCGTAGTCCACCGCCACCGCCGCCAGGGGCGCGTTGTAGGCGGTATCGCTGCGCTGCAGGGCGTCGCAGCGGTCCTTGGTTTCGCAGCCCAGCGGGCCGAAGGGCGCGGTGTTGACCAACAGGCGGCCATGGATGGCGGTGACCCCGGTGCCCTTGAGCTGCGCCGCCAGGGACCATAGCGCCAGATGATCCAGGGTGGAATCGCCCATGCCCTGCAGCACCAGGTCGCCGTCGATGTGGCCGTCCTTGAACGGCCCCACGCCGAGCAGGCGCGTCTGGAAGGTCTTGTCGGCGGCCCACACATCGAGCGCGGTGGCGGCCACGGCCAGCTTGGTCAGCGAGGCTGGCGTCAGCCGGTCGGCGGCATTGAGCTGCTCCAGCACACGGTCGTTGTCGAGATCCACCGCGGAGGCGGTGACCACGGCGCCGCTGTTTTCCAGCGCGTGCAGCGCCTGCCAGTCGGCATGGACAGGGAAGCTGAGGGACAGAACAAGGGGGACAGCTGCGGCCGTCAGGCGGGCGCGTGTGAAGCAGCGCTGGAGTGCGCCGGTTGCGGACTCCAGGAATAGGCCAATCATCGTGCTGGGGGATCTCGGGTGCGTGCGGCGTTGAGTCGGACGTCGGCTTGCCGCGCGCATGGCAGCAGGAAAGCCGGATGGACACTACGCGGCGGGGCCGCAAGTGCCTGCATATCATGGCCGAATGTGCCGGTTCCGACTAGGTGCCCGTCGCTGTCTGCTATGTGGCGGTTGGGGTCAGGCATTTTTTCCTGGGAGCGGCATCGCGGCGGCGGATGTTGCGGACTCGTTTGCGCCGCGCTTCACCCGGGCCTTACGCTTGCGCCCCTGCTACGAGAATCATCATGGATCTGCATCCGAAAACAGTGTTCGAGGCTATTGGCGGCGAAGCGCCGCTGCGGCGCCTGGTGGACGCTTTCTACGACCGCATGGATGCCGCGGCTGCATACGCCGGCATCCGCGCCTTGCACCCGGCCGAGCTGTCCGGTTCGCGCGACAAGCTGTTCTGGTTCCTCTGCGGCTGGTCCGGCGGTCCCGATCATTATGTGCAGCGTTTCGGCCATCCGCGCCTGCGCGCGCGCCATCTGCCATTCGCCATCGCCAGCGGGGAGCGCGACCAGTGGCTGGGCTGCATGCAGGAGGCGATGCGTCAGTGCGCCCTGCCGGAGGAATTGCAGCGGCGCTTGCTGACGGCGTTCTTCCAGACCGCCGACTGGATGCGCAATCAAGCCGATTCCGCGGCCGAGCCCCAGGCCGAATCCTGAGCACGGCATTCCACCCGGATCCAACCATGAGCGAAGCGCTGATCGCCAGCCGCATGCCGTTTGTTGTCGAGGTGGAGAAGGGCAGGGTTTACCGCTGGTGCGCCTGCGGGCGCAGCCAGACGCAGCCTTACTGCGACGGTTCGCACCAGGGCACCGGGCTTGCGCCGGTCGAATTCACGGCCCGCTGCAGCGAGAGGATCTGGCTCTGTGGCTGCAAGCACAGCAGGCACGCACCGCTGTGCGACGGTGCGCATAACAAGCTGCCCAAATAAGCCGATCGCCGCCCAGTTCGCAAAAAAGCTCCGGGCGGGGATGGCACTAGCGTCTGATTGCCAGCGGCAGCTGTGCGCTGCGCGTCAGCAACCAGATCAGCCCGACCACCAGCAGCAGCGGCAAGGCGAAGGGCAGCATTATCAAGCCGAGCAGCGGCAGCATGACCAGGCCGACGATGCCCAGCACCAGCAGGCTTACGCCTGTAGCCACCAGCCCGAACAGGCCGCCGACGAACCAGAAGGTGATGCGGAACATCAGGCACAGCGCGGCGAAGAACAACCACACGCCGCCGAATACCGCCAGCAGGCTCAGCATCAACAGCACGGCCATGGTGAACTCCTTGGTTGCCTCCTGGTTAGATGCAGTGCGGAAGTGTCCGGATTAAAGCGCAAACGGACTCTTTCGGAGATTCTTTCCAGCTTGAAGAACATTGCACATCTGTTTGAATCAATGGATTAACTTGCGACTGACGCGGGTTGGAGTCGGTTACCGGTAGCGCTTCGGCCGGCAACTTTCGTCCATAATGACAAGCGGTTCATGTCCTGCCTGCCTTCGGAAGTATTCGAAATACGGAGAATTCGAATGAACATTAAGCCCATGGTGGTTGCCACACTGCTCGGGATCGGCGCCGTATCGATGACCGCCTTGAGCGGTTGCGCCAGCATGCATCCCGCAAACGATCAGCCGGCCGATGCCGATGCACCGGCCCCGGCCCCGGCTCCAGCCGATAACGCTGCGCCGGCCGATAGCGCCGCTGCCGCGTCGCCGGCCGCTGCGCCTGCCGCCGAGACGCCGGTGGCCACTGATGAGGCGCCGCAAGCTGTGGTCCCGGACGGTCAGCTGCAGGCCCGGGTGAAATCCGCCCTGGCCAAACACAATCTTGAGACCGCGCATATCGGCGTCAGGGCTCGCGAGGGCGTGGTGCACCTGTCCGGCGCGGTGGCCAGCGGCGTGCAGATCGACCAGGCCCAGTCTGTGGTCAGCGAGGTCGATGGCGTGCTTGAAGTGGACAATCAGCTGAAGGTCTCGCGCAAGTAGCGATCAGCCCCCCAATCGCCGCTTGCCGCGGCGATTGGGTTGTGCGGCGCGCCGTGGATTGGTAGCGCCGCCTCCAGCATGACTTGGTCGGCCAGACCTGGGAGCTGCGGCTACAGGGCCATTCAGCAGAGACCATACGCTTGAGTATGCTAGGGTTGTCATATCCCAAGCGAGTATCTCAGCGATGTCCAAGCAAGCCCGTTCCGTCGAAGGTCTGACCATCGTCATTACCGGCGCCTCCAGCGGTATCGGCGAGGCGGCGGCCAGGCAGCTGGCGCGTCAGGGCGCGACGGTCTGCCTGGTGGCCCGCCGTGAAGAAGAGCTGGCGCGGATCAAGCGTGAGATCGGTTCCGCCGGGATAGAGGGAGGCGGCAAGGCGCGGGGCAAGGCCTTCATTTATCCGGCCGACCTCTCCAGCAATGCCTCGATCGAAGCCTGCTGCGACGCCATCCTGGCCAAACACAAGCGGGTCGACGTGCTGGTCAACAACGCCGGGCGCTCGATCCGCCGTCCGCTGCGCGAGTCGCTGGACCGGCCGCACGACTTCGAGCGCACCATGCAGCTCAATTATTTCGCGGCGATGCGCATGTCGCTGCGCCTGCTGTCGCGCATGCTCGAGCAGGGCCGCGGGCAGATCATCAACGTGTCCAGCGTGGCGGCGCTGATGAGCACGCCGCGCTTCGCCGCCTACATCGCCAGCAAGGCGGCGCTGGACGCCTTCTCGCGCTCGCTGCGCATCGAGCTGAACGATGCCGGCATCGCGGTCACCACGCTCAACTATCCGCTGGTAAAGACGGCGATGACCGAACCGACCAAGCTCTATAACTACCTGCCGCAGATGGACGTGGTGGAGGCCGCCGGCTGGATCGTGGACGCGGTGAAGACGCGCCCGGCGCGCCGCACCACGCATCTGGCCCAGGCCTTCAATGTCGCCACCGCGGTGGCGCCGGGACCGGCCTTGCAGGTACTGGGGCAGTTCTACAAGCGCATGCTCGCGCGCGTGCAGAAGCGCATCACGCGGCTGGAGCAGGCCGGTTGAGCGCCCGCCGCCAAACGAATTCCAGAAACAATCATGGGTGAAACAGATGCTGTATTCGGAGGTGCTGGATTCGGTACAGGCACAGGACGGAGCGTGGACCGCCGCCATTCCTGAGGACTGGTTGCAGGGACGCAGCGCCTTCGGCGGCCTGCAGTCGGCGCTGGCGCTGCGCGCCATGCGCGCCCTGGTACCGCGGAGTGTGCCGCTGCGCACCTTGCAGACCACTTTCCTCGCGCCGGTCCCGGCGGGAAAGATCGGCATTCGCGCGCAGATCCTGCGGTCCGGCAAGAGCGCCACGCACGTCGAGGCGCGGCTGATGGACCAGGCGCAGACCCTGTGCATCGTCATCGGCATATTCGGTGCCGCCCGGCCGTCCGCCGTGCAGCTCATCCCGGTGCAGCCGCCGGTGGAGTGCGACAAGCCTGTTGTCTTCCCCTTCATCGCCGGCATCACGCCCAGCTTCACCCAGCATTTCGCGGTGCGCTGGCTGCGCGGCGGCCTGCCGTTCACCGGCTCGCAGCTGGTGCAGAACGTCGTCGAGGTCGGCCTGCACGATGCAGGCAGCGCCACCGAGGAGCATGTGCTGGCCATTGCCGATTTCATTCCGCCGATCGCGCTGTCCGTGCTGAAGCAGCCCGCTCCCGGCAGCTCGATGACCTGGATGATCGAATTTCTCGGTGACCGCGTCGACGGCCTGCCCTTGCAGGGCTGGCGCATGGACGGCGAACTCAGCGCCGCCCACGATGGCTATACCAGCCAGACCGGAATGCTGTGGGGGCCGGACGGCAGGGCGGTGGCGCTGAGCCGGCAGAGCATGGTGGTGTTTGCGTAGGCGAAATCGGTACTGTGCCGGTACACCGGCGCTGTTACTACATGTAACACGCAACAGCGCTAGAATCCGCCCGGCTTTTCCCCCATTCGCCAGGAGACATTGATGTCACGTTCAAGCCTGCTGCGCTTCGCCGGTGGTTCCCTGCTGCTCGCCGCCTCTTCCTTCCTCGCCCCGGCCCAGGCCGCCGATGAGGTCAAGGACGTCCGCCTGTATGCGCTCGACTGCGGCCTTATCCATGTCAAGGACATGGCCATGTTTTCGGATACCGGCGAATACAACGGCAAGCCGGGCGTGCTGTCCGACCCCTGCTTCGTCATCCGCCATCCCAAGGGCATCCTGGTGTGGGATACCGGCCTCGGCGACAAAATGGCCGAGACCAAGGGCGGCGTCGATGTCGAGATCGGCCATATGCAGGTCGACCATACGCTGCTGGACCAGCTCAAGGAGATCGGCCTGGCGCCGGCCGACGTCACCTACCTGTCGTTCTCGCACACCCACTTCGACCATACCGGCAACGCCAACGAGTTCCCGGGCGCCACCTGGATTCTCAACAAGACCGAGCTGGCCTGGGCCGAGAGCAAGCCGGGCCCCTTCGTCAATATCGACGCCTTCAGCGACTACAAGACCGCCAAGACGCAGATGATCGACGGCGATTACGACGTGTTCGGCGACGGCAGCGTGGTGATCCTGAAGACGCCGGGCCACACACCGGGGCACCAGTCGCTGGAACTGAAACTGAAGAAAGCAGGTGTGGTGATTCTTTCCGGCGACCTGGTTCACCAGCGCGCGAATTTCACCTTCCGTCGCGTGCCGCCGTTCAACTACGAGCGTGCCGACACCCTGGCCTCGATCGACCGCGTTAGCACCATCCTGACGAACACCAAGGGCCGCCTGGTGGTGCAGCACGACCTGAGCGACTTCAAGTCGCTGCCGAAATTACCAAAGTATCTGGACTGAGGTTGCAGGGATTGATGGTTTGAAGCACAACCCCTCTCTCCGGCTCGGGGAGAGGGGTTATAGGGTTCAATTCCCGGTCGGTTCCAGGAAGCGCTTCACTTCCTCGTCCAGGCTGTTGCGCAGGCTCATCAGCTTGCGCGCATAACTCTCCAGTCCCTGGTCCTCGCCGCTCAGCGGTTGCCACGACGGCACCGTTGCCGGCTTGCCGTCCTCGCCCATGGCGACGAAGACGATGACGCAGTGGGTGGTCTTCTGAAAGGCATCTGCGCGCGGATCGCCTGCCTGTACGTCCACCGAGATGTGCATGCTGCTGTTGCCGGTGTAGATCACCCTGGCATGCACTTCCACCACGTTGCCGATATGGATTGGCCGGATGAAGCGGATGCCGCCTACGTAGACGGTGACGCAGTACATGCCGCTCCAGCCCACCGCGCAGGTGTAGCCGGCCTGGTCGATCCACTTCATCACGGTGCCGCCGTGCACCTTGCCGCCGAAATTCACATCGCTCGGCTCGGCCAGGAAGCGCAGGCTGATTTCGCGTTTGCCGATTTTGCTCAAAGCTGCTCCCTCACACGCAATTAGCTGAAATGCCCTCCTCCCGGGAAGAGGGCGCCATTCGCTCAAAGATACTTCACCCCGGTGAGTTTTTCAGACAGCGCCCACCAGCGGCCCTGCAAGTCCGGATCGCGCGCCAGCTTGCGGCAGCCCACCTTGGTGGGATAGCCGCGCATCTGCTGCAGGCCGTCCGGCCCGATGTAATCGCCGCCGGCCACATCGGCGGAAGCAGCGGCGTAAAGCGTGGGCAGGGCGCCCATCGAAGCGGGCTGGGCGAATAGGGCATTGCCCAGGTTCATGGCCAGCTTGCCGACGGCGGACTTGTCCAGCGCCGGGCCGACATAGCCCAGATTGGTGGCGGAATAACCCGGATGCGCGGCGGCGGCCAGCATCTTGGCGCCGGCCTTCTTCAGGCGCCGGTCCAGCTCGAAGGTGAACAGCAGGTTGGCCAGCTTGCTCTTGCCATAGGCGTCCCAGCGCTTGTACGGCTTGCGCTCGAAGAACGGGTCTTCCAGATCCATCGACTTGGTCCACTTGTGCGCCATGCTGGCCACGCTCACCACGCGCGAGCCGGGGGTGGCGGCGAGCTTGTCGAGCAGGTGGCCGGTCAGGGCGAAATGGCCGAAATGATTGGTGCCGACCTGCATCTCGAACCCGTCTTTGGTCTTGGCATAGGGAATCGCCATCACGCCGGCGTTGTTGCAGAGGAGGTCGAGGTGCGGATACTGCGCGGAGAAAGCGGCGGCGAACTTGCCCACCGAGTCCAGGCTGGCCAGGTCCAGCTGCATCACTTCCACCTTGCCCTTGGGCGCCTTCTGCTTCACTTCCGCCACTGCGTGGGCCGCCTTGTCCGGATTGCGGCAGGCCATCACCACGGTCGCGCCGGCCCCCGCCAGCCCGATGGTGGTGTACAGGCCAAGGCCGCTATTGGCGCCGGTGACGATGGCGACCTTGCCCTTCAACGAGGGCATGTCGGCGGTGGTCCACTTCATGATTCTGCTCCTGGGCAATGCGGGTTTTAGTGTAATTGGCCCCCAGAGACTAACAAGTTTGTGTGAAATTAAGTGGCCGGACGCGGCTTTGTTTCGAGCGGTGGCGGGACCTGGACGCCATCGCGTTACGATAGGCGCTCATTCCCGCCCGGAACCGCGTGCGCAAAATCGTTCACATCGACATGGATGCGTTCTACGCCTCCGTGGAGCAGCGTGACGCTCCAGAGCTGCGCGGCAAGCCGGTGGTAGTGGCCTGGCGCGGCGGGCGCTCGGTGGTCTGCGCCGCATCCTACGAGGCGCGTCGCTACGGCGTGCGTTCCGCCATGCCGGCGGTTCGCGCCGCGCGGCTGGGCCCGGACGCGGTGTTCGTGCCGCCGGACTTCACCCGCTACCGCACCGTGTCGCGCCAGGTGCGCGAGATCCTGCTGCAGCACACCGATCTGGTCGAGCCGCTGTCGCTGGACGAGGCCTTAAGATGACCTCATTGCCATCCGTAAATAAATGCAATAAACCTTTATATATACATATACATAGGTGGTTCTGCGCGGTCAATCATGTAAGGAAGCAGCAGTGGTGCAGAGCAGGGACTCATGGCAGGACGCTAGGCCAGCATTCCGCATCAAGCTTGTGGTGTTGGATGACGGCGAGAGATTGCCGTTTCTGGTAGATGGCGAGTCGGGGCAGCCCCTCTTCAACCCAACGCTGTTTGTCGTAACGCAGTATCGAAACGCCAGCCAAGCGGCCAATACGATTGAGCAGGTCCTCCGTGGCGTGATGCTGGTTCATCTCCTGGAGATGCGGCAGGGCTTCAATCTCCAGCACCGCATCCGATCGCGCGTATTGCTCCACCAGAATGAAATAGATGCCCTCGCACAACTTGCGAGCCTGCCCCTTCAACTCGTCAACGTCGCTCCGCCTGGTGTCGAAGGGCAACAAGCATGCCGGCCCAGCGCGCGAAAGATCGAAAGCATCGCGTTGGTGCGTCGCCTGCCCACGTCGAAAAAGCACAAAGCGGTAAGCGCCAACACCAAGGCAATCCGGTTGCACTACGCAGGTGCCTATCTGAAATGGCTCTGTGGGCGCGAGAAAAGGCGCATAGGCGATCTGACGTTCGCGCAGGCCTTCGCGGATCAGGCGGCGGATATGCTGCGTGCCATCGCCATTCGGACGCCCCCCACAAGGGCCAGGAGCCGCGAAGCCATCCCGCCGGATGAACGCCGAAGGCTGGTCGAGGTGATCGACGAGCGCAGCCCCGACAACCCGTGGACACACCCCTTTGTGCGGATGCGCAATCGCCTGATCATCCTTTGGGGGCTTGGAGGAGGACTGCGGCGCGGCGAGCTTCTGTCGATGCCCGTGCGGCAGGTGGAGCTTCAGTTCAAGCGTGCCACGATCCTTCGCAACCCGGACAACGCGCGAGATCCACGACGTTACCAGCCTTCGGTGAAAACCCGGGAGCGACACGTCCCAATGGGCGACGAGCTGGCGGTCCTCACCCTCAACTACATCAATGCGCGATCGCGCATCCCCGCAGCAAAGAAGCATGGCTTCATGTTCGTCACCGAGGCCGGCGCGCCGATGTCGATGTCGGCTCTGACGAAGGTATTTCGGACATTGCGCGAGCGAGCTTCCGGAATCAGTCCGTCCCTCACCATGCACGTGCTTCGTCACGTGTGGAACGAGGAATTTTCTGACCTGGTGGATGCAAATTTTCTCCAGCCGGAAGAGGAGACCCGCATAAGAAATGAAGCGATGGGGTGGTCCGATCGTTCAAAGACCGCCGAAAAATACCAGCTTCGCCGCACCAGGGCGAAAGCCGCAGAGTTCTCCGTTGAGATCCAAGACAAGTTCATGCGCAAGGTGAAATGAAGACCGCTCGCAGCACCACAAAAAAGCTCACGCTGGCCAAACCTTCAACGCTCGTTGTTTCGTTTCAAGGTTATGAATTCGACCTTGCGGCGGACGTCTGGAGATTCATTCATATCGGACTAATAACCAAATTCCGATTCGATTCTCTAGGCATTGAGGACGCGTTGAAGCAATCCTTCAAGCAGACCCTTGGGGGCGTGCTGGCGAAGCGAAAGATAATGACGGGATTCAGGTACTACGAGGCTTTGGCGCCGCTCTTAAGATTCTGTGCAGCTGTCCGGCCCAATGTTTTCGAGATCACCCTTGATGATTTGAGCATGTACTGGGATGCCCTGGGGTCTGAAGCCACCTGCTCCACGCGAACGACTCTTCTCGGGTTAAAGCACTGGGTGCAATTCAGGTATCCAGGATTGACCGCCGAAGCTGCTCAGTTCGTCCGGGATTGCGAGCTGGAACCCCAGGACAAGGGAACGGCAGTTCGAATTCGATGCCCCATTCGAGGCGCGTACAGTGAGCTGGAATTCTCTGCCATCCAATCCGCGCTACACGCGGCATACGCGGCCGGCGAGGTCTCCGACAGCGACTACGGACTCGCGATACTCTCCCTGACGATCGCACCCCGGCCGGTCCAAATCAGTCTGCTTCGCGCGAAACACCTCATCGCGAGTAAGCGAGCGGATGGGAGCACGGGTTATGTCTTGAAGGTAACGCGCGTGAAACAGAGGGATACCAGTGACGTTTTGAGAAGTCGAAAGCTGTCCGACGCAGTCGGCGCCGTGCTGGAGGTTGTCGCTGCCAGGGCGCTTGAAAGGGCTCGCGAGATCGGGCAATCGGAGGACGAAGCACCGCTATTCTGGTCGAATGATCGGCGTTCGAGTCTGCACGAAGGACG
>JAMFRN010000112.1 GCA_026224805.1 Nevskia soli | reverse complement strand
GGAGCGCTTGGACTTTGAGCCCTGCCACGTAGCCATCGCGGGGATTGACCGGCTTAGATCACGGCCTCTTGATCGCCTTCCAATACGCCGACCCATGATTGAATTGTGGTCGTCTTGGATCGTAAGCGATCAATGCTTAGGTTCCGAATGCGACAGGGTTCTTTTCGTCGTAGAAGCCTTTCATAATTCCACTAACCGGAAGATCCAGCAGCGCTGGTTGCAGCAGTATGATAGGACAGCAAAATTCCACCGAAAGTCCCGGGACATCGGTTGCACCCCCGGCGGTGGAGCGGCGGTGGGGCAGAACCATTGCATGGACTCGTGCTCTATCAAGGGAAATCAGATGGCAAATGGATTTGCGGAATGTCCATCCGGTCGCGGATGGCTCTGCTGCTAGCCTTGGCGCCAAGGTGCCGCCGAAGGCCTTTGTCGGCATCGCATATGGCGATCGTCTGATCAATTTTTTACCGGTTATTTTCCCTGCGGTTCCATCTGCCTGAGCAGCGCGCGCGCCGAGGCCGAGAGGGTCCGGCGCTCATGCCACACGACGCCGAGCTCGCGCTGCATCGACAGCTCGGGGATGGGCAGGGCGCTGATGGTGTCGTCCAGCATCGAGCGCGGCAGGACGCTCCAGCCCAGGCCGATGGCGACCAGCATCTTCAGCGTCTCCAGGTAGTTGGTGGCGAGGCGGATGCGCGGCAGCACGCCATGAGCCTGTAACGCTTCCTTGACGATGCGGTGGGTATAGGTCTGGTCGTCCGGCAGCACCGCCGGATGGGCGGCGAGATCGCTCAGGCGCGGCCGCTTCAGCTTGAGCAGGGGATGCTTGGGCATCACCACCACTGCTAGCGGGTCGGGCCAGACCAGGAGGGTTTCCAGTTGCGGGATCGGCTGGGTCGGCAGGGTGACGATGCCGATCTCCAGCTTGCCGTGCACCACCGCCTCGCAGGCATCCTCGGAGTCCATGAAGTGGATGTCCAGGTCCACTTCTGGATACTGCTCGGTGAAGGCGCGCAGCACCGGCGGCAGGCGATGCAGGCCGATGTGGTGGCTGGTGCCGATGGACAGGCGCCCGCCGACCCTGCCGGATAGGTGCGACAGCGCGCGGCGGCCGTCCTCCATGTCCTGCAGGGTGCGGCGTGCGTAGGGCAGCAGGGTGCGCCCGGCATCGGTCAGCGCCACCTGCCGGCCGACGCGGTCGAACAGGCTGGCGCCGAGCTGCTCCTCCAGCACGGCGATGCGCTTGCTGATCGCCGGCTGCGACAGGTGCAGGCGCTCGCCGGCCTTGGAAAAGGAGCGGCTCTCCGCCACTTCCAGGAATGCGGTCAGGCTTTGCGTGTCCATCGGATGCCTATGAATCCAAATAGGGAATCCATTATATAAAAACGATTCATTGGAGTTATAGGTGGGGGAGGCCTAGAATCCGGCCTGATCAAAAATTAGCCAGGAGTGCCCCGGCCATGACCAACCCGTCATCCGGCAATACCAGCAGGACTTTGTACGACAAGCTGTGGCAGTCCCACGTCGTCGCCGAAATGGGCGATGGCGCCGCCCTTCTCTATATAGACCGGCACCTGGTCCACGAAGTCACCAGCCCGCAGGCTTTCGACGGCCTGCGCCTGGCCGGCCGCAAGCCCTGGCGCCTGGCCGCCAATCTGGCGGTGGCCGACCATAACGTGCCGACCACCGACCGCAGCCAGGGCATCGCCGATCCGATCTCGCGTACCCAGGTCGATGCGCTGGACTCGAATTGCGAGGAGTTCGGCATCACCGAATTCCGCATGTCCGACCTGCGCCAGGGCATCGTCCACGTCATCGGGCCGGAGCAGGGCGCCACCCTGCCGGGCATGACGGTGGTGTGCGGCGATTCGCATACCTCGACCCATGGAGCTTTCGGCGCCCTGGCCTTCGGCATCGGCACCAGCGAAGTGGAGCATGCGCTGGCGACGCAGACTCTGGTGCAGAAGAAGACCCGCAGCATGCGCGTCACCGTGCGCGGCCGGGTCGCGCCTGGCATCACTGCCAAGGATATCGTGCTGGCCATCATCGGCCGCATCGGCACCGCCGGCGGCAATGGCTGCACCATCGAGTTCGCCGGCGAAGCGATTGCCGCGCTGTCGATGGAAGGGCGCATGACGGTGTGCAATATGGCGATCGAGGCGGGCGCGCGCGCCGGCATCATCGGCGTGGACCAGACCACCATCGACTATGTGAAGGGCCGCCCGTTCGCGCCGCAGAGCGGGAACTGGGATAAGGCCGTGGCCTGGTGGAACACGCTGCACAGCGACGCGGGCGCGCAGTTCGACCGCGAAGTGCTGATCGAAGCGGCCGAAATCAAGCCGCAAGTGACCTGGGGCACCTCGCCGGAAATGGTGGTGGCGGTGGATGGCCGCGTGCCCGATCCGGCACAGGAAACAGACGCCACCCGCCGCCAGGGCATGGAGCGGGCGCTGCATTACATGGGCCTCACTGCCAATACGCCGATCAACGAGATCCGCATCGACAAGGTCTTCATCGGTTCCTGCACCAACTCGCGCATCGAGGACCTGCGCGCCGCGGCCAAGGTGGTCGGCGGCAAGCGCATCGCCAGCAACGTCAAGCTGGCCTT
>JAMFRN010000111.1 GCA_026224805.1 Nevskia soli | reverse complement strand
TTCTTCGGCATCACCACCATGATCATCTCGATCCCCACCGGGGCGAAGATGTTCAACTGGCTGTTCACCATGTACCGCGGCCGCATCCGCTTCGACGTGCCGATGCTGTGGACCATGGGCTTCATGTTCACCTTCGTCATCGGCGGCATGACCGGCGTGCTGCTCGCCGTGCCCCCGGCGGACTTCGAGCTGCATAACAGCCTGTTCCTGGTGGCGCATTTCCACAATGTGATCATCGGCGGCGTGCTGTTCGGCATGTTCGCCGGCATCAACTACTGGTTCCCCAAGTCGATGGGCTTCAGGCTCGATGCGTTCTGGGGCAAGGTTTCGTTCTGGTTCTGGCTCAGCGGCTTCTGGTTCGCCTTTACCCCGCTGTACATCCTGGGGCTGATGGGCGTCACCCGCCGCCTCAGCCACTTCGATGATCCGAGCCTGCAGATCTGGTTCCAGATCGCCGCCTTCGGCGCGGTGCTGGTGTTCATCGGCATCGTCGCGTTCCTGATCCAGCTGTTCGTCAGCTTCCGCCGCCGCGAAGAGCTGCGCGACACCACCGGCGATCCCTGGGGCGGCCGCACCCTGGAATGGTCGACGTCCTCGCCGGCGCCGGAATACAACTTCGCCTTCACCCCGGTGGTGCACGACCAGGACGCCTGGGCGGACATGAAGAAGCGCGGCTACCAGCGTCCCGAGCAGGGTTTCATCCCGATCCACATGCCGAAGAACACCGGCGCCGGCTTCATCCTGGCCGTCCTCGCCATGATTTGCGGCTTCGCCCTGATCTGGCACATCTGGTGGTTGGCCCCGGCCGCGTTCGTCGGCTTCCTGGCGACCGTCATCATCCACAGCTTCAACGCCCACCGCGACTTCCACATCCCGGCCGAAGAGGTTGCGCGGGTGGAAGCCGAGCGCAGCCGGCTGCTGGCGCAGCAGGCCTGATCCCATGTCCAGCACTAACTTGAACGCGGCCACCCCGCAGCAGTTTTACCTGACCAGCGAGCATCACCCGGAAAACGGGACGATGCTCGGCTTCTGGATTTACCTGATGAGCGACTGCCTGGTCTTCGCGGTGCTGTTCGCGATGTACGGCATCCTCGGCGGCAACTACGCCGCGGGACCGGGGCCGAAGGACCTGTTCGAGCTGCCGACGGTCGCCATCAACACCTCGATGCTGCTGCTGTCCTCGATCACCTATGGCTTCGCCATGCTGGAGATCCAGCGCAACCGCAAGGGCGCGACGCTGTTCTGGCTGGCCATCACCGGCTGCTTCGGCGCTGCTTTCGTCGGGCTGGAGCTGACCGAGTTCGCGCACTTCATCCATGAGGGTGCGGGGCCGCAGCGCAGCGCCTTCCTGTCGTCATTCTTCACCCTGGTCGGCACCCACGGCCTGCACGTCAGCTTCGGCATCATCTGGCTGATCACGCTGATGGTGCAGGTGGGCTGGCGCGGCCTGACGCCGGAGAACATCCGCCGGCTGAGCTGTCTGAGCCTGTTCTGGCACTTCCTCGACGTCGTCTGGATCGGCGTCTTCACCTTCGTCTACCTGATGGGAGTGCTGCGATGAGCGCCGCATCCGAGACGCCCCATGGCGAGGCCGGCGGCGAGCACGACCACGACATCGATCCCCGCCACGTTCACGGCCATGACGGCGGTCACGGCTCCGGTGCCGCGCACGGCACCTTCAAGGGCTATGTGATCGGCTTCCTGCTGTCGGTGGTGCTGACCGCGATCCCGTTCTGGCTGGTGATGGACAAGGTCTTCGCCGACCCCAAGACTACTGTCTTCATCGTGATGGCCTTCGCCGTGGTGCAGATCCTGGTACACATGGTCTACTTCCTGCACCTCAACACCAGTTCCGAGGGCGGCTGGAACATGCTGGCGCTGATCTTCACCATGGTACTGGTGGTGATCACCTTGAGCGGCTCGCTGTGGGTCATGTACCACATGAACACCAACATGATGCCGATGTCGCCGCAAGACATGCGCAACATGCCCTGATGTCCGCCGGCGAGGGCGGGCGCGGCGAGCCGAAACCGGCTTCGCCGCTGCGCCTGGCGCTGCTGGGCATCGCAGCGCTGCTGGCCTTTGCCGGATTTGTCGCCCTGGGCAACTGGCAGCTCCACCGTCGCGCCTGGAAGCTGGACCTGATCCGGCGCATCGACAGCCGTTTGCAGGCACCTCCCGCCGCCGAACCGCCGCGCGCGCAATGGCCGGCCCTCAACGCCGCTGACGACGAATACCGCAGGCTCTGCCTCGAGGGCGCATTCCTGCACGACCATGAAACCCTGGTGCAGGCGGTGACTCGCCTCGGCGCCGGCTACTGGGTGCTGACCCCACTGCAAACCACCGCCGGCGATACCGTGCTGGTCAACCGCGGCTTCGTCCCGCCCGAGCGGCGCGATCCGGTCGCGCGCGCGGCGGGCCAGGTGCCAGGTGCGCTGCGGGTGTGCGGCCTGCTGCGCATGAGCGAGCCGGGCGGCGCCTTCCTGCATCGCAACGAGCCGGCGCAGGGGCGCTGGTATTCGCGCGATGTGGCGGCCATCGCCGGCGCGCAAGGCCTGCCGGCATCGGATGTGGCGCCGTATTTCCTCGATGCCGATGTTGCGTCCTCCGCCGGAGGCAGGGCCGACGATGGGCCGGGTGCGGCTCCGGTAGGGGGTCTCACCGTGGTGAGCTTCCACAACAGTCACTTGGTCTATGCCATCACCTGGTATGCGCTGGCCCTGATGGTGGCTGGCGCGGCGGCGCTGGTGGCCCGGCACGAGT
>JAMFRN010000110.1 GCA_026224805.1 Nevskia soli | reverse complement strand
GAGGAAGCCCAGCTCGCCGGCGCGGTTCCAGATGGCGCGGTCGACGTGCTGCTGCTCTTCCCAGCGCTCGTGGTGCGGCATGATTTCCTCGGCGATGAAACGCCGCACCGTCTTGCGGAAATCCTCGTGCTCGGCGCTGAAAATGGTTCTGGGGATCATGCGGGCTCCATCCGTTTTGTTTATTTACATACAGTCTGGACTGTATCATAGTAAGCCCATGCCAGTCCGAGCAAGTTTTCCTTGAGCACCACCGCCCCCGCGGTCCGCCGCACCCAGGCCGAGCGCAGCGACGCCATGCGCCGGCGCCTGCTCGCCGCCACGGTGGAAAGCCTAGCCGAGGACGGCTACGCCGGCAGCACGCTCAGCTCGATCGTGCGCCGGGCCGGCGTCTCGCGCGGCGCGCAGGTACACCACTATCCGAATAAGCAAGCCCTGATTCTCGACGCGGCGGACGACCTGCTGCGCAGCAGCTATCGCACGCTGGGCGCCGTGCTGCTTTCGGTGGCGGACGAGGACAACCGGCTGGAAATGCTGGTCAAGGCCACCTGGGAGCAGCTGTTCGCCACGCCGCTGTACCGCGCCTACAGCGAACTGCTGGTGGCCAGCCAACGCGATCCGGTGCTGGCCGAAGCCCTGCGCGGCATGCTGCTGCGGGTGAGCAAGGTGTTCGAGCCGGCGGTGGAGCACTACTTTATGCAGGCACCGGGCATGCCGGCTCCGGGCACGCGCGAGAATCTCAAGGCGGTGTTCCTGCAATTCAGCTGCCTGCTCGCCGGCCTGGCCTCGCAGGCGCATCTGTTCAACGACCCTGCTTACGTCGCGGCCCAGCTCAAGCTGTGGACCCGGCAGGCGCAACTGGTGATGCGCGCCAGGAAAGGCGTGCGCACGCCGCCGCCGCGGCCGGCGGAGTGGGATCGGCCAGTACTCGATTGATGCGGGTGCCGGACGGAGACTGCGAAGCACCGCAATCCGACCGAAGCATGCATTCTGCAATCAGGCCGGCGATCGGCCGTCGCGCAATGAGTCCGCCCCGGCGCAGTATCATAGCGACGCCCGATGAACACCCCACCTGCGCCCAAGCACCAGCACGATGCCGACGCCGGCCCCGCTTTGGCGGAGCCGCGCTGGCCAGCCCTGGTGGCGCTGGCGGCTCTTACCGGCATTTTCAGCGCACTGCCCGACAATATGATGCCGGGCCCGCGCTGGGTTCTGCTGGGCGTGGTGCTGGCCCTGATCACACCTTCGATGATTGCCCTGCGTTTGGGCCACAGCCGTATCAACGAATTGCTGGGTTACGCGGTCAGCGGTGTGGTCACCTTGGCCATGATCCTGTCGCTGACCTTGCTGATCCGGAACCTGCCGGGCAAGAGCGAGGCGCCGGAACAGCTTCTGCGCTCGGCCGCGGTGCTGTGGATCTGCAACGTTCTGGTATTCGCACTGTGGTACTGGCGCCTCGACGGCGGCGGCCCACACCAGCGCGACCAGCGCAGCCGGCACAGCGACGGCGCCTTCCTGTTTCCGCAAATGGCCGAGCCGACGCCAACCCTGCGCGAGCGCAACTGGTCGCCGCACTTCATCGACTACCTGTTCTTGGCCTTCAACACCAGCACCGCCTTCTCACCCACCGATACGCCGGTGCTGTCGCGTTGGGCCAAGCTGCTGACCATGATCCAGTCACTAATCTCGCTGCTGATCGTGGCCATTCTGGTATCGCGCGCCATCGGTCTGCTGTAGAGCGTCCCGCAACTCGCTTGCCGTCATGGCTTCACGGCGTGATTCGCCACATGTTCGATGTTGAGCCCGTAGGGCGGAAGATATCCCGCCAGTCGCGAATGGCGGGATACGATACGCTTCTCCCGCCCTACCGAGCTGACCGGCAATATAGACACCCGGCAAAGCAGTTGAACGGTCCGCGATGGAAGTGCTAAATTCGCGCCGTCGAAAAAGGCCGGCTTGGTCTGGGTAAGCCCAAGCCCTTCCAGTGATGGAAGCTATTATCCTTGCTTTGCCGCAATGAGATACCTCGACGTTTCCGGCGCGTTTGCGTCCCGGGCTCGTCCGAGTGTAGTCGTTGTTCGATACGCTGCTCCGGCGAACTTTTTTGGAGTAGCTCCATGATCCATGACGTGGTGATTGCCGGTGCCGGCCCGGTCGGCTTGTTTCTCGCTTGCGAGCTTCGCCTCGCGGGCCTCTCGGTGCTGGTGCTGGAGCAAACCGAGGACCCGCGCTCCCCCTTGAAGCGGCTGCCGTTCGGCATGCGCGGCCTTTCGGCGCCCACCATCGAAGCCTTCTATCGCCGTGGAATGCTGAACGACATCGCGGCGCCGCCACGCGCGAAAGATGCCCCGGGCGTCGGCGGCGCTCCGGCTGGCGCGCATTGGATGCAACAGGCGCGCCGCCCGGGCGGCCATTTCGCCGGCATCCAGTTCTACCAGGACAACATCGACCCCTCGAAGTGGCCGTATCGCCTGCCGAGTCCGGCCGGCACCAACATGCCGGTCGAGCTGGAATACCTGGAATCCGTCCTGGCCGCTCGCGCCACTGCGATGGGGGTCGAGATCAGGCGTGGCCTCGGCGTCGATGACTTCAAGCAGTCGGACGAAGAGGTGAGCATACAGGCCGGTGCCGAGACTTTTCGCGGACGCTGGCTCGTTGGTTGCGATGGCGGCCGCAGCACCGTGCGCAAGGCTGGTGGCTTCGAGTTCGCCGGCACCGATCCCGAGTTCACCGGCTATTCCGTTGAAGTCGGGATGGCCGATCCGGAGAAGCTGCGCCCGGGCCGCCACTACACGGCGACGGGCATGTATACGTACCAACAGCCCGGAACCATCGCGATGGTCGATTTCGACGGCGGCGCTTTTCACCGCACCCAGTCGATCACGCTCGAGCATGTACAGGCGGTATTGCGCCGCGTCTCCTGCACCGACGTCACTGTAACGGCCCTCCCGCTTGCCACTACCTGGACGGATCGCGCCCACCAGGCGACGGCTTACCGCAAAGGGCGGGTGCTGCTCGCCGGCGACGCTGCGCACATCCATTCACCCCTGGGCGGCCAGGGACTCAACCTCGGGCTTGGCGACGCGATGAATCTTGGATGGAAGCTTGCCGCCACCATCCGCGGCGACGCGCCGGCCGGTCTGCTCGACAGCTACCTGGGCGAACGGCATCCGGAGGGAGCGCGGGTTCTCGACTGGTCGCGCGCCCAGGTCGGGCTGATGCGGCCGAGCCGGAGTTCGCGCGCTCTCGAAGCCATCATCCGCGATCTCATCGACACGCGCGACGGCGCGACTTACTTCGCCGAGCGGGTGTGGGGAGTTTCCCTCCGCTACGATCTTGGCGGCAGCCACCCGTTGGTGGGCCGCAGCGCTCCCGACTTCGAGCTGCTCGACGGAACGAGGCTCGGCGCACTCCTCGGCAAGGGGCGAGGCCTGTTGCTGGACTTTGACGTTCGCGCGCCGCTGCAAACGCTTGCGAGCCGCTGGAACGATCGGATTACGTATGTCGCAAGTGACGCCAGGGACCGGCTGGGCTTGAGCGGGGTGCTGGTGCGCCCCGACGGCTTCGTCGCCTGGGCCGGTGAGGCTACGCCCGACCTTGAGGAAGCCGCTCAGGCCGCGTCGCGATGGTTCGGCGAACCCGGGGTTGTCTGAAACCTGCAAATGCCCGGAGTTGTCACCGATTGAATCCGGGACTTGCCCGGGTTACAACCCCGGATTTCGCTTCGCTCCATCCGGGCTACGCTCGCTGAATCAATACCTCGGCGCGGGATAGTACGCCGGCGCCGGCGGGTAGTACGGCCGGTAAACCACGCGCGGGGCATAGTAGATGACCCGCGGCGGCTGTGCGTAGTAGGCGGCGGGTCCTGGCGCGGGCTGTGCGTAGTAGGCGCTGGGCGCTGGCTGCGAGTAGTAGGCTGCTGGCGGCGGCGTCGGCTGTGCGTAATAGGCTGCTGGTGCCGGCGCGTACGTCGGGGCTGGCGGCGGTGCGTAGTAGGCCGGACGCGGCGCCGGCCCTACCGCTGGATTGAAAGCCGGCCCGAGCGGGCCCTCAAAGCGGCCGGTGAACGGTGCAGTAGCCAAAGCCGCCGCCGTGTTCAGCACCACCCCTGCCGCAACGAACGGCATGGTGATGACGGTGGCGATGACGTCGCCGGGGCCGTTGTTGTAGGGCCGATCGTAATAACCATCGGCGCTCGCCATATTCGGCAGGATTGCCGCCAAACCCAGCGCCGCACAGCCAACCATTTGCTTGTTCATCTAGCCATTACCCCGCGCCCGTGGATTGGGGCGATGGTTGGACTTATACACTATCGCGCCTGAATGGGAGGTGAACCCAGGGAACAGGGCGGATTTGCACCGGGTGGACGGCGCTGCCCCGCGCAAAACTACCTGATTCAGCTTCAGCACAAAGCGGGATACTCCCGCCTGAGCTCAATGAACTTCCGACTCACCACACCAGCCGCAGATCGGTTGCAGGCGACCTGAACAGCATCCGGCGCGCATCATCTCCTGACCGACAGTTCGATGTGCTCGCGGCAAGGCAGCTCGATGGAGGTGAAGCCGCCCAGCGGATCGCGGACGTAACGCAGATACGCCGCATAGGCGCGCCGCTCGCCTGCCGGCCGCAGCGCAATCACCACAGCGCCGGAGCGCAACTTCTCCTGCATTTGCTTGAGCAACGGCAGCATCAGCAGCGGATAGCCGCTGAACAGCAGGCAATCCACCGGCTGCTCGATGCGCGACAGCGCCTGTTCGGGCTGGCCTTCGCGCAGATCGACATAGCGTGAGACACCGGCGGCCCGCAGACGGCAGCGCGCAAGCTGCGCCAGCTGGTGCGTCGGCTCGCAGGCGATGATACCGCGGTCACCGGCATGCCGCTGATTGGCACGCATGGCGCAGGCCAGCCAGATGGTGGCGGCGGCATCCCCTGCTCCCAGCGTAACCGCCAGACGCGCATCGCCGAGACGCGCCAACTGGTACAGCAGGGCGCCGCATTGCGCGCTGATGGGCCGATGCGGACAGCTGGCACAGGCAGACGCTGCCGGCCGCAACAGGCCGCCCAGGAGTTCGCGTAACGCCATCCATCTGCCGGGCCAGCCGGCACCGTCGGCATGCAGGGCTGCCAGCGTTGCTTCGGCGCGGCTGCGGTCACAGTCGCTGGCGGATCGCTCATGCCTGCTGCCCGCCAGGCACAGCGGCTGCGGCAGCACCTCTCGATCCAGGCTGTCAGTGAACACGCTGCCCCTCCGACAGGGGCTCCCGCAAGAAGCCGCCGAGACAGACCGCCACGTCGGCGACGCTGGCGGCGATGGCGCTGGGACGCAGCTCGCACAGCGTCGGCAGCGGCGCGCGGCCGTAGCCCAGGGCGATGGCGCGCAGGTGCAGGCGCCGCGCCGCCAGCAGCTCGCAGGGGTGATCGCTGAGCAGCAGCCAGGACGAGGGCGGCTCGCCGCTGTTTTCGATGACGTGCTCCATCAGCGGCAGGCGGATGCCGGGAGCGCACTGCTGCTCGGGGGTGATGATGGAGCGCGGGAAATGCTGCAAGCCATAGACATCGAGCAGGCGCGAGGCGGCGTCGGCGCCGATGTGGGTCAGGTAGTGCAGCTCCACCCGCCATTCGGCGGCGAGCTTGAACAGCAGTTGCAGACTGCCCGGACGCAGGGTGCAGAGGTAGCGGCCGGTTTCGTCATAGTGATGGAAATAGCGGGCGCAGGCTTCGGCGATGCACAACTGATCCTGGCTGCGCAGCAGGATGGAGAAGGCATCGCGCAGCGGCGTGCGCAGCGACCAGTGGCGGAATGCATCGTCCGGGAGCTTGTGGCCGACGTCGTAGAGCGCACAGCGCAAGCTGTGCTTGACGCCGCGGGTAGGGTCGAGCAGCAGGCTCTCCGCATCGAAAATGGCGTGCTTCTGCCCCGCCCGTCCCATTTCTAAACGGTGTCCGGGATCAAGGATCTGTTGCATCGGCCTTCCTCCTGTGTGCGGCGTTGCGATCGTGTGGATCGCGCCGGCTGGCTCCCCGCAGGTGGCTGGCTTAGCGCTGGTTTCTTGCTACTTGGTCAGAATCAGTTTCCCGGCCCGCGTCATGCGCAGGCGATACAGGGCGCCGTTGTGCTGGATCAGCAACTCGCGCGCGGCGCCGAACAGCGCCTCGCTGTCGAGCGGGCGCGTGTGTGCCGATGCGTGCGCCGCCGGAGGCGGGTGTGAAGCACTGCAAGGTTCTGGCTGGGACATGCATTGATGATAATGATTATCGTTTGCATGTCAACTGCCGCGAGCGATCTTTTCGGTACGCCCGCCGCGGCGATGCCAGCTCAGCGCCACAAGATATAACCATAAGGCTTATGCCGGGGATCGGCCGTTTCTACCATGGGCGACTTTCAAATCATCCGCAGCGCATGAGCATCCGTCCCCACCGTGGCTTCACCATCCTCCTGACCGGCCTGGCCGCGGCCGGCAAGACCACCATCGCCAGCCGGCTGCATCAATTGCTGGCAACCGAATACGGGCGCTCGGTGACGGTACTGGACGGCGACGTGGTGCGCGAGATGCTGTCCTCCGGACTGACCTTTTCGCGCGCCGACCGCGAGCTGAACATCCGCCGCATCGGCTATGTCGCCGGTGAAGTCATACGGCATGGCGGCATCTGCATCGCCGCCGCCATCGCCCCGTTCCGCGGCGCACGCGCCGATGCCGCGGCGCGGGTGCGCCAGTTCGGCCGCTACTACGAGATCCATGTCGCCACGCCGCTGGCGGAGTGCGAAAGACGCGATCCGAAGGGGCTCTACCGGCAGGCACGCCTGGGTGAAGTGAGAAACCTGCCCGGCATCGATGCGCCATACGAGGTGCCGGAACAATCGGATCTGCGCATTGATACGCGGCTGCTCGGGGTGGAGGAGGAAACGCGGCAGATCCTGCAGCTAGCTGCCGGCGACGGTTTGCTTTAAGCGAGAGCAGTGCCCTTGACGTTGCCCCGCTTTTTCAAACAGTCACTTTCTGGTGAAAAGCCTGCATGACATGGGCCTGGGCGCCGCCGGGGGATTCGGCGCGGCGCTGGTGGGGCTGCATTATCTGATGAAACACAGTCACTTGCGGGTGTAGTTCGAGTCCGGGCGGCTGCGTTTCAGCGTCGGCGGCGGCGATTCGGCCGGCAGCGCGGAGATACTCTGAGGATTAACGCTGGTTAATGTTTCGGCAATGCCTCACTAGCGGCGGGAGCATAATCTGCATGGCAGGCGATAGCGTGGTCTGTCGCCCGACAGCCGAGTCCGGCTGAAGGAGGTTCAGATGCGCAAGTTACGGGTGTCGATGGCGATGATGGTGTTGGCCTTGTCCGGCGCTGGCTGCGCCGACGAGCCGCAACAGCAGGCCCAGCTGGCAGCGCAGTCCACCGAGGTCGCCGCCATCGCGCCGGCCCCGCCTGAAGCCAATCCCGAAGCGTTGGTGTGCACGGATGTCGTGTACACCGGGACGATGATTCCCAGGAAGGTCTGCAACACCGAAGATCAGATAACCCAGCAGGAACATCAGCCGCCGGCGCTCGTGCAGGGCACTCCCATTGATAAAATATTTCTTTATATTTATTAATGTGTTGTGCGGCATTCCTGCGGCTGCACCAGAGGATACATGCCGCATTCCCAAGAGTTCCGAGATCGGATGTTGGCGGCGTTGGGGCGCCAGTGAGATTGCCCGACGCCTAGGAGTGAGCCGGCAGTTCGTTTACCAAGTGCGTGATCGGCTGCTGTCGGAGGGCGAACGCGAGGTCCGGCAGCTGGGCGGCTACCGGCGATCGGTGCTGAGCAGGCAGGATGTGCTGAGCGTAGCGAAGCGCATCAATCGAGTGCCGTACCGCGGTAAACGATGCGCTTCGCTACGTTTATCCCGGGCGCAGCCGAGGGACTCAGCACATCCTTGTCGCATGCGGGAGAGGGGATGGCGTTGTTTTCACATCGCGGAGCGGCTGCGTGCTACCCCGCGACTGATCACCTCCGATTGGCCCGCGCCAGCCGGTGCAAAGTCGCCACCAGCAGGTCCACTTCCTCGCAGGTGTTGTAGAACGCCAGCGAAGGACGCACCGTGGCTTCCAGGCCGAAGCGGCGCAGGATCGGCTGGGCACAATGGTGGCCGGCGCGCACGGCGATGCCTTCACGGTTGAGGGCGGTGCCGACATCCTCGGGGCGATAGCCTTCCAGCACGAAGGACAGCACGCTGGCCTTGTCGCGAGCGGTGCCGATCAGGCGCAGGCCGGGCACGGTCTTCATGCCCTGGGTGGCATAGACCAGCAGGCCGTGCTCGTACTGCGCGATGTTCTCCATGCCGACGCGCTCGATGTAGTCGATCGCCGCACCCAGGCCGACGGCATCGGCGATATTGCCGGTGCCGGCCTCGAAGCGCATCGGCGCCTTGTGGTACTGGGTTTTCTCGAAGGTGACGTCGCTGATCATGTTGCCGCCGCCCTGCCACGGCGGCATGGCGTTGAGCAGCTCGGACTTGCCGTAGACCACGCCGATGCCGGTGGGCCCGAACACCTTGTGGCCGGAGAGGACATAAAAGTCCGCGTCCAGCGCCTGCACGTTGACGCGCAGGTGCGACACCGCCTGGGCGCCGTCGACCAGCACCACGGCGCCGGCGCGATGGGCCAGCTCGATCATCTCCTTCACCGGGGTGATGGTGCCCAGGGCATTGGAGACCTGGGTGAAGGCGACGATCTTGGTGCGATCGTTGAGCAGCCGGGTGTATTCCTCCAGCAGCACCTGGCCGTCGCTGTCCACCGGGGCGACGCGCAGCTTGGCCCCGGTTTCGGCGGCGATCTGCTGCCAGGGCACGATGTTGGCGTG
>JAMFRN010000109.1 GCA_026224805.1 Nevskia soli | reverse complement strand
CGCTTCAAGAGCTTTCAACTCAGCGAGTTCCTTGCTGGATAGCTTGCTCATAGCGTTCTCGTTCGTGGCGTTCGGCTTTTCTGGCTGAAATGATCCGGATTACCTCGTCCCCATCATCGTCCATAATCGTATGCGCGACAATCAGTATCAGGGAGCCGTTGACCATACCAAGCGTCTGCCAACGCTCTTCGCCGTTCTCGAACCGATCCTGTACGACTAACTGGTTCGGATCCTCGAATACGTGGCTAGCCAATTCAAAGCTGATGCGATGCTTCGCGAGATTGCGCTCGTTCTTCTTTGGGTCCCACTCGAATCGCGTCATCGGAGCGGCAAATCAAAATCTGCCACTCAATCCCAAGTCAACGCCCCACCCGTCTGATACTCCGTAACCCGCGTCTCGAAGAAATTCTTCTCCTTCTTGAGGTCCATCACCTCGCTCATCCACGGGAAGGGGTTTTCCGTGGCGCCGGGGTAGAGGGCTTTGATGCCGATCTGGGCGCAGCGGCGGTTGGCGATGAACTTCATGTACTCGTTGAACATGCTGGCGTTGAGGCCGAGCACGCCGCGGGGCATGGTGTCGTGGGCGTAGCGGATTTCCAGCTCGGTGGCTTCCCTGAGCATGTCCGAGACTTCCTGCTGGAATTTGGCGGTCCACAGGTGCGGGTTTTCGACCTTGATCTGGTTGATCACGTCGATGCCGAAGTTCATGTGCATGGACTCGTCGCGCATGATGTACTGGATCTGCTCGGACACGCCCACCATCTTGTTGCGGCGGCCGAAGCTGAGCAGCTGCACGAAGCCCACGTAGAAGAAGATGCCTTCGAACACCACGTAGAAGGCGATCAGGTCGCGCAGCAGGCGCTGGTCGGTTTCCGGGGTGCCGGTGTGGAAGTCCGGATCGGCCATGCTCTGGGTGAAGGGCAGGCTCCACGCGGCCTTGTCGTGGATGCTGGGGATTTCGCGGTACATGTTGAACACTTCCGCCTCATCCAGGCCCAGGCTCTCGATGCAGTACTGGTAGGCGTGGGTGTGGATCGCCTCCTCGAAGGCCTGGCGCAGCAGGTACTGGCGGCACTCGGGGTTGGTGAGGTGGCGGTACACGGCCAGCACCAGGTTGTTCGCCACCAGGGAGTCGGCGGTGGAGAAGAAGCCCAGGCTGCGCTTGATGATGGTGCGCTCGTCCTCGGTCAGCCCGTTCGGGTCCTGCCACAGGGCGATGTCCGCGGACATGTTGATTTCCTGCGGCATCCAGTGGTTGTTGCAGGCGTCGAGGTACTTCTTCCAGGCCCATTCGTACTTGAAGGGCACGAGCTGGTTGAGGTCGGCGCGGCAGTTGATGATCTTCTTGTCGTCCACCTGGATGCGGCGGGCGCCCATTTCCAGGGACTCAAGCCCCGTGGCGCCGGATTCCACGTGCGCCTGCGGGTGGGTGAGCTTGAATTCGTCCGCGGCGGGCACGCGCACGGTGGCGGCCGGGCCGCTGGCGGGCACGGTGTGCAGGCTGCGGTGAGCGCCGTTGCCGGCGCGCGGCGGCGGCGCGGGCTGGTGGCTCGGCTTGGCGGGTGCATCATCCCATTCGAGCATTTTGCATCTCCTTGTGCTGCATCTTCAGGGCGGGGGAGAGTCAAAGTCCCCCCTCATCCTAGCCCTCTCCCCCGAGGGGAGAGGGAACTATATGTGGCCTTTCCTTATACAGGAAAGGGCGAAAATTTTAGACCGCTTCAGGCCCCGATTTATCCCTTGGAACCATCCAATGATTGATCCAGGCCTGGTATCCGTGAGACAGGCGGCTTGCGCCGCCTCTCCCCGATCCTTGCCCCATTGGGGCCGGAGGTACTGCTGCACTGTGCTGCTTCGCGGCTGGGGTGAGTGTGCTGCCCCTCACTCCGGCCCTCTCCCCATCTGCGATGGGGAGAGGGGACGCTACTGCGGCGTTCCCGCGTCCCTTCTCTCTACTTCCCACTCCCAAACCGAAATCAACCACCATCTCCTGACCAACTTCGTACCAACTCACCCTCTCCCCATCGCGCGGACGGGGAGAGGGGAGGACACCTACTGGCAGGCCTCGCAATCCGGGTCGAGGATCGAGCACACCTTGGCGCTGCCCACGTCCGTCGCCGCGGCGGCCGGCTGAGCCGGGCGGGCGGTGATGGGGCCGGACTTGCCGTGGGACGCCGAGACGCCGCCGCCCTCACCGCCAGCCACCTTGTTCAGGCGGTTGTCGCTGATGGTGGTCTTCTCGGCGTGCGTCGCGCCCATGGTGCGCAGGTAATACGTGGTCTTCAGGCCGGAGAGCCAGGCGTGCTTGTACAACTCGTCCAGCTTCTTGCCCGAGGGCTGCGCCATGTACAGGTTCAGGCTCTGCGCCTGGTCGATCCACTTCTGGCGGCGGCTGCCGGCGTCCACCAGGCGCTTGGCGTCGATCTCGAAGGCGCACTTGTAGAGCGCCTTCAGCTCGCCCGGCACGCGGTCGATCTGCTGCACGCTGCCGTCGAAGTACTTGAGGTCGTGGGCCATCACCTCGTCCCACAGGCCCAGCTTCTTCAGGTCGTTGACCAGGTACTCGTTGACCACCGTGAACTCACCGGACAGGTTCGATTTGACGTACAGGTTCTGGTACGTCGGCTCGATCGACTGCGACACGCCGGTGATGTTGGCGATGGTCGCGGTCGGGGCGATGGCCATGGTGTTGCTGTTGCGGATGCCCACATGCTGGATGCGCGCGCGCAGGTTGGTCCAGTCGAACTTGCCGGAAGCCTTGCGATCCTGCTGTAGGTACTGGCCGCGGTTCTTGGCCAGGATCTCAATCGAGTCGATCGGCAGAATGCCCTGGCTCCACAGCGAGCCCTTGAAGCTGTTGTAGGCGCCGCGCTCTTCCGCCAGGTCCGTGCTGGCCTTGATGGCGTAGTAGCTCACTGCCTCCATGCTCTCGTCCGCGAACTGGATCGCCTCGTCGCTCTCATACGGCAGGCGCAGCTTGTACAGCGCGTCGTTGAAGCCCATCACGCCCAGGCCCACCGGGCGGTGGCGCAGGTTGGAGTTGCGCGCGGTGGCCACCGAGTAGTAGTTGTACTCGATCACGTTGTCCAGCATGCGCATCGCCGTGGTGATGGTCTTTTCCAGCTTGGCGTGGTCCAGCTTGCCGTCGATCACGTGGGCCGGGATGTTCACCGAGCCCAGGTTGCACACCGCGATTTCCTGGCCGGCCTTGGTGTTCAGCGTGATCTCGGTGCAGAGGTTGGAGCTGTGCACCACGCCCACGTGCTGCTGCGGGCTGCGCAGGTTGCAGGCGTCCTTGAAGGTGATCCAGGGATGGCCGGTTTCGAACAGCATGCTCAGCATCTTGCGCCACAGGTTCAGCGCCGGCATGCGCTTGAAGTTCTTGATGCGGCCGTCGTCGGCCAGCTTCTCGTACTCGGCGTAGCGCGTGGCGAAGGCTTCGCCCACCAGGTCGTGCAGGTCCGGCGTCTCTTCCGGCGAGAACAGGGTCCACTGGCCGTCTTCCATCACCCGCTGCATGAACAGGTCCGGCACCCAGTTGGCGGTGTTCATGTCGTGGGTGCGGCGGCGGTCGTCGCCGGTGTTCTTGCGCAGCTCGAGGAATTCCTCGATGTCGCGGTGCCAGGTCTCCAGATAGCCGCAGACGGCGCCCTTGCGCTTGCCGCCCTGATTCACCGCCACCGCGGTGTCGTTGGCCACCTTGAGGAAGGGGACCACGCCGTTGCTCTTGCCGTTGGTGCCCTTGATGTAGCCGCCCATGCCGCGCACCGGCGTCCAGTCATTGCCCAGGCCGCCGGCAAACTTGGACAGCATGGCGTTGTCGTGGATGGCGTTGAAGATGCCGTGCAGGTCGTCCGGCACCTGGGTGAGGTAGCAGGAGGAGAGCTGCGGCCGCAGCGTGCCGGAGTTGAACAGGGTCGGCGTGCTGCTCATGAAGTCGAACGAGGACAGCAGGGTGTAGAACTCGATGGCCCGCCCTTCGCGGTCGATCTCGTTCATCGCCAGGCCCATCGCCACGCGCATGAAGAAGGCCTGCGGCAGCTCGATGCGGTTCTTGTTGCTGTGGATGAAGTAGCGGTCGTACAGGGTCTGCAGGCCCAGGTAGTCGAACTTCGCGTCGCGCTCCGGCAGCAGCGCCTTGCCCAGCCGGTCCAGGTCATACAGGGCCAGCTTCGGGTCGAGCAGTTCCAGCTCCGCCGCGCGGTGGATGAATTCGCGGAAGTAGTCGCCGTACAGCCCCTTCATGTCCTCGAAGGTCGGCCGCGTCTCGCTCATGCCCAGGAACTTCAGCGCCTCGTGGCGCATCGCGTCCAGCAACAGGCGGGCCGAGGCGTAGGTGTAGTTCGGCTCCTTCTCGATGCGGGCGCGCGCCGCCAGGGTCAGGGCCTGGGACAGCTCGTGCTCGGGAATGCCGTCGTAGAGGTCGCGCAGAGCGGCGGCCATCACCTCGTCCGGATCGGTGCCGCTCAGGTTGGCGCAGGCCTCGCCAGTGACCCGGCGCAGGCGCTCCTCGTTGAGCGGGATGCTGCGGCCGTCGTCCAGCTTGACGCGGATCGCGCTGCCCGCGGCGGCGGCGCCGGCCGGAGCCGAAGCCTTCTTGGCAGCCGCTTCCGCGGCGCGCTCCTTGGAGCGCTCCTCGCGGTACAGCACGTAATCGCGCGCCACCTTGTGCTCGCCGCCGCGCATCAGGGCCAGTTCCACCTGGTCCTGAATGTCCTCGATGTGCAGGGTGCCGCCGCCGGACAGGTGACGGGTCAGCGCCTGCACCACCTGCTCGGTCAGGGATTCCACCGTGGTCCGCACGCGCGAGCTGGCCGCGGCCTGGCCGCCTTCAACCGCCAGGAAAGCCTTGGTCAGGGCGATCGAGATCTTGCTCGGATCGAACGTCGTCAGCTTGCCGTTGCGGCGAATCACTTTGATCGCGCCGGGAGCGGCGGCGGTGAGTTCGGCGCTGGCTTCCGGGCTGTGGGTGCGGGTCGGCGAGGGGGTTGTAATTTGAGTTTGCATAACTTCTAGGTTCTCCCCGGCTTGTTGAGGCCATCCAAGGCCTTGGACTATCAATATATAGTGGTTTTTAACTTGGTCAACCCCAATATCCTGTGTCCAAATGTGTGCGTGACGGCTTGGTTACACCTGCAAAAGCTGTGCATAAAACCGCTAAGTAACTCTCTTGTTTAAGGTTCTCGGCGGAGTGGAAAAGTGCCTCCGGAGGCCCTTCAGAATATGTCAGCCGACGAACGGTAAAAATGCCTTGTGTGTCCCCCGCCAAGCCCCCGGACCTGACTCCCGCGGCAGGCGTTGTCCGCGCGGTGAAGAGGGTGTTGGCAAGGATACTCCAGGGCTGCTCTCTGGTACCGGCCGGGACCTGGGGCGCGGCCGGGTTTTTTTGGGGCGTCCCGGCATCCCAGCGTGGGTACGCCTGGGCGGAGGACTCCAGGGAATCTCTGAACAATTGGATCATCGTCATTCCCGCGAAGGCGGGAATCCAGTTTTGCGAAGGGCGGAAATCAAAACTGGACCCCCGCCTTCGCGGGGGTGACGAATTGATCAGAGGTTCTCTGGAAGTGGAACCTAATGCATTAGCCAAGGCTTTCCCCTCTCCCTGCGCAGCGGGGAGAGGGTCAAGGGGCGCCGGCGCAGCCGGCTCACGCCATGGAATCCAGGCTTCCGCGAGTTTGAAAGCACCCCAGCCCTCTCCCCGCAGGCAGGGAGAGGGATTTCAGAGCTTCCCTAGGTCTTGGCGGGCGGAGCCGGCGCCTTGGCATCAGGCTGTGCCGGGGCGGCGGGTGCGGCGGCCGGTGGCGGAGCAGCCGGGGCCGACAGATCGAGACTCGGCGCATCCGACTTGGGCGGTGGCGGCGGCGGGTGCAGCTGGTGGCAATGCTCCAGCGCATCGTTGCCATGGTGCAGCACTTCGCCGAGCTTGCGCGCCGCCACCGCTCCGGCGCTCTCGGTGAAGGTTTCCTCGAAGTAGTTTTCCAGCTCCTCGGCCTTGGGCTGGGCGTCGGCGGCGAGCCGGTCGCGGTCGGCCGCATCGGCCACGCTGGGGTAGTCGGGCGCGGTCAGCCGCAGGGCCTGCTCCTGCTCCGGGGTCCAGTCGAACAGCCGCATGGCGGCGATCGACTCGTCGAGGTTGAGGCTGTCCGGCGCGTTGGCGGCCAGGTAGTGGATGCGGAAGCCGTCGCGCTGCAGGGCCGAGTTATGCGCGTTGGCCCGCGCGATAGCGGCGGTGTTGAAGTCCGGCCGCACACTGATCACCCCTTCCGCCCATTGCCGCTCCCACACCGACATGGCCCCGGCATAGTCGTCGAACGCCTTCGTGGCGCAAGCCTGCAGCGGCGGCGCGGTGCCGCCGGTGGGAGCCGGAGGCGGAGCCGCGGCAGGCGGCGGCGTGTTGCCCGGGCCGGATGCCGGGCTAAGTGACGGGGAGGAGGAGGGTTGCGCAAGCGCGACGCAGGAGACGAGCAGGAAAACCAGTCCGTTGATGGAGCGAAACGCGCGAAGCATTGAAAAGGGCCTGAGCAAACAGCGGTGAATCGTGATGAATCCTAACAATAGGATACGCCGCGAATGCGCAGCCGTCGCTGGGGAAAACGTCCTGGCGACGAATATTTTTTGCAGTACTCGAGCATATCCCTCTCCCTGCTTGCGGGGAGAGGGTCGGAGCGAAGCCAGACCTGGCACGTCGGCTGGAGTGGCCGCGCAAAACGCTGGGATTCGCTGCGCTTCATCCCAGCCTACGCAACTTCCAATATTCCCGACGTCATTCCCGCGAAGGCGGGAATCCAGTTTCACGCCCTCTCCCGGCTCGACGCTGCTTGATCAAGCGCGCAAATCGATGCCCTTTCAAGCCAGGTTCTTCATTCACCTGGACGCTCCAAAACTGGATTCCGGCCCTCTCGGGAATGACAGGTATCGGAGGGGCGCTGCCCCCTAGCAGCTCTCCCCACCCCCAACCGCCACCTTCGTCGAAGCCGCATCGAAAATCTTCTCCGCGTTGGCCGCCAGGAAGTTGCGGAAGATCAGCGGCCGCCCGTCCTGCCCCCACAGCGGGGCGCCGTCGGCATCGTGGGCCTGGGCCCGCTCGATGATTTCGACGAACTGCTTCTCGGTCTGCGCCATGCCGGGGGAGCCGTTGGCCTCGCGCACCGGGGTATCCATAGTCGCCGCCAGGGTGGCGGTCTGGCGCAGCTTGGTGCCGGGGGCGCCCTGGATCGCCGGCAGCAGGCGGAAGCCCTGGGCCTGCATCGCCGCCGCCATCTGCTCGATGCCGGCGAAGCCGGCGGCGCGCACGTCGATGGTGACGTGGTTGAAGTCCGGCCCCAGGGCCAGGGCGCTGGCCGCTTCGCCGGAGACGGCGGCCACCGCCTGCAGGGTGCTGCGCTTCAGCGCCGGCCCGGGGCGGCTCATCAGCTGCTCGGCGAAGTGGACGGCGAAGGCTTCAGCGTCCGCCGCGTCCAGCCCCCCGGCCTGCTCCGCCTTGTGGATCAGGGCCAGGAAGCGGACATGGTCGGCGGCGGCGATCTGCTCCAGGCAGTCCTCGCGGATCAGGGCCGCCACTTCGGCCGGGTAAGCGTCCAGGTCCACCTGGCTGACGAAGATCTTGAACTGGTGGGCGTCATCGCCCACCGCCTGCAGGTCGAAGGACACCAGCTTCTTCGAGGGAAACGAGTAGTCCAGCTCCCGCCGCAACCCCAGCACCCGCGCCGCCCGCACGAACAGGGCGCGCACGGCGGGATCGGCGGTGCGGATCGCGCCGTGGTCGTTGAGGAAGGTGCCGCCGTTGTCCGCCACCAGCTTCTGCAGGCGCACGAAGTCGGGGACATTGCGGGCGAACTTGCGCGTGGCGGTTTCAACGAACAGCCGGCGCAGGGTGGCGGGAGGGTGGAGGGCCATGGAAGATGCCTCAATAAGGAATGGCGGAAGTCTAGCGGATGGCGGCCGGCCGCCGGGACCGCAGTCGCTCAGAACCACGGCGGCCACAGGCCGCCCTACGATCGCCCTCCCGCCTCACGCTCCCCGCAGCGCCTCCGCCACCGGCTGCCGGATCGCCTTCAGCGCCGGGAAAAACCCGCCGATCAGCCCGATCCCCAGGGCCCAGCCCAGCCCGCGCCCTACCAGGTCCGGCGTCACGGCGAAGCTGAAAGCCACCTGGGTGAAGTTCTGGCCCAGGGTAGCGGCGGTCAGGCCGTTGAACAGGAAGTAGGCCACGGCGGCCCCGACCAGCCCGCCGATCAGGGCCAGGGACACCGACTCCGCCAGCACCGAGACCATCACCGGCAGGCCGGAGAAGCCGATGGCCCGCAGGGTGGCGATTTCGATCTGCCGCGCCGCCACCGCCGAATACATGGTGTTGAGCGCGCCGAACACGGCGCCGAAGGCCATGATGACGGTGATGAACACGGTGACGAAGTTGATGTTGTCGGTGACGCCCTGCGACTGCGAGCTGTAGTAGTCGCGCTCGCTCAGCACGTCGACCTGGAAGCGCGGGTCCACCGCCGCGGTCGCCTTGAGGGCCTTGAGCGCTTCCGCCGCCGGCTGCGCCGGATCGAGCTGCGCCAGCACCGCCGAGGCGCCGGGCCGGCCGAAGGCGCTGCGCGCGGTATCGGCGTCGGTCCACAGCTCGGACTCGTGGGCGTCGCCGTCGGTGCTGAAGATGCCCACCACGCTCCACTCCGAGCCGCGAAACTGGAGTTTCGAACCGACGCCGATGCCGCTGAACCGCCGGGTGGCGGCACGGCCGGCGATGACCTCGCGCAGCCCAGGCTGGAACAGCCGCCCCTCCACCAGCTTCAGCTCCGGCCGGATGGTCAAACCGGCCGGCTCCACTCCGCGCAGGGCCACGTTGACGTCGCCCGCGCCGCGCCGCAGCTCGGTGATCACCAGCAGCTCGGCCGAGGCCAGCGGCTTGCCGTCGGCGCGGCGCTGGATGCCGGGCAGCTCGCGCAGCAGCGGCACCACATCCGGGTCCAGGTAGGACGACAGCTCGGCGGTGACGCCGGCGGATAGCAGCAGCGCGCGCGAATCCTTGCCGGTGCCCTTGAGTGTGTACTCGAAACCCTTGCTCATCGATTGCATCGCCACCAGCACCCCTACCACCAGGGCGATGCCGATCACCACCACCAGCGAACTCATGATGCGCGAGGGGATGCTGCGCAGGCTCATCCAGGTGACGGCGAGGATCTGTTTCATCTTCTTACCTCACCGCCAGCGCTTCAACAATACTCAAGCGCTTGGCCCGAAGGGCGGGGACGATGCCCACCACCAGCCCCAGCCCGATCATGCTCGCCGCCGCGAATAGCCACACCTGCAGGCCGGCAGTCACCGGCGGGAAGCCGAAGGGGAGTTTGGAGATGATCTTCAGCACCAGCACCGACAGCAGCATCCCCGCCAGCCCGCCGATCACGCACAGCAGCAGCGATTCGGCCAACACCAGGCCGAGCACGCCGCCGTCGCCGAAGCCGATGGTTTTGAGCACCGCCAGCTCAGGGATGCGCTCGCGCACCGCCTGGCTCATGGTGTTGCCGGTGACCAGCAGGATGCTGAAGAACACCGCCACCGTGATGCCGGTGAGGATCAGATTGAGATTGCCGAGCTGGCGCAGGAAATTGAGGCTGAAGTCCTTCTCGGTCTGCGTTTTGGTCTCGTCCGGCGAGTTCTCGAAGCGGGCGTCGACCTGCCGGCTCACCGCCTCGGCCAGATTGGGGTCGCTCAGGCGCAGCACATAGATGCCGGCGCCGCCCTGGCCGAACTGGCGGCCGTCGTCGAAGTAGTCGTAGCGGATGTAGAAATTGCCCTGGCGGGCGCAGGAGTCCTTGCTGACGTCGTCGAAGATGCCGACCAGGTCGAAGGTCCAGGCGCGCGATCCGTCCTTCAGCGGCCAGATCTGGCTGGTCAGCGGGATGCGGTCGCCGAGCTTCCAGCCGAAGCGGTCCGCCAGCTGCCTGCCGGCGATGGCGGCGGTGCGCGACTGCGTCCAGGCCTGGTACTGCTCGTCCGGCAGCCGGCATTCGAGGAAGGTGCGGTGCCAGCGCTCCGGGTTCACCGCGAACTGCGGAAAGAAATTCCGCACGTCCTTGTAGATGCCGCCGAAGAACTGCGAGTGCGATACCGACACCACGCCGGGGATCGCCTCCAGCTGCGGCAGCAGCCGCATCGGCAGCGGATTGGTGAAGGATACCCGCGCCTGCACGATCAGGATCGGCGCGCTGAGCTTGATGGTGCCGCCGCTGAACAAGGAATTGGCCGCCTGCAGCATGCCCAGCAACAGGAAGGCCGCCGTCAGCGACAACAGGGTGAAGATGGTGCGCGCCTTGCGCCGCCACAAGGCAGCCCAGACCAGAGGAACGTATTTCATCGTGCCTCCCAAGTTCCCCTCTCCCGTTCACGGGAGAGGGGTTAGGGGAGAGGGGGCGTGGCGCCGCGCCCTCAGCCCCCGGTGCCAACTCCCCCAATTGTCATCCTGAGCACAGCGAAGGATCTGGCTCTGCGCGAGGCCAGATTCTTCGCTGCGCTCAGAATGACAAATTCAATGCCGTCGCCCTCACACTACGCCGCGCGCAACGCCGTCGCCACCGGCAGCCGCGCCGCCCTGATCGCCGGGAACAGGCCACCCAACACGCCGATGAAGCAGGCCCAGATGATGCCGGAGATCAGCAGGTGCGGCGTGACGGTGAGGTGAAACACCACCTGGGTGAAGTTGGCGCCGAGGGTGTTGACGGTGTTGCCGTTGAAGAACAGCCAGGCCGCCGCCGCGCCGATCAGGCCGCCGACCAGCGACAGCAGCAGCGCTTCGACGAACACCGACACCACCACCGCGCCGGCGCCGAAGCCGATGGCGCGCAGGGTGGCGATCTCCAGCGAGCGCGCCGACACCGCCGAATACATGGTGTTGAGCGCGCCGAAGATGGCGCCGATGGCCATGATGCCGCCGACGCCGAAGGCCAGGAAGTTGAGCAGCTTGTTGAGCTGTTTGGACTGCTCTGCGTAGTAGTCGGGCTCGCGCTTGACGTCGACTGTGAGGGTGGGGTCGGTGGTCAGCTTGTCCTTGAACTGGGCGAAGGCCGCCGGCGAGTCCAGCATCACCGTCACCGACTGGAACAGGTTGCGGCGGAACGCCGACAGCACGGTTTCGATATCGCCCATCAGCTCGGACTCGTGCGCGTCGCCGCCGCTTTCGAATTCACCTACCACGGTCCAGTCGGTATTGCGGAAGGTGATGTGGCTGCCGATGTCCACGCCCTTGAACTGCGTCACGGCCGAGTGGCCGACGATCAGCTCGCGCACCGCCGGCTGGAACATGCGGCCGGCGACGATGTGGATTTCCGGGCGCAGCTCGAGGGCCTTGGCGCCGATGCCGCGCACGGTGACGTTGGCGGCGGTGCCGGTCCTGCGCTGCGGCAGCGCCACCACCGCCACCATCTCGGCCGAGGCGATCGGCTTGCCGTCGGCGTCCTTCTTCACCCCCGGCGCGTCCATGATGGTGATGGTGTTGTCGCGCGAGATGGTGCTGGAGAGCTCGGCCACCGAGCCGCCGCGCAGCACGATGGCGCGATCGGCCCGGCCGGTGTTGGCCAGCGTCTTGCTGAAGCCGTCCACCATCGCCAGCACCGACACGAGCACCGCCACCGTCACGGCGATGCCGATGACGATGACCCAGGAAGTGCCGACGCGCTGCGGGATGCTGCGCAGGTTCATCGCGGTGATTGCAGTCGTCTGTTTGAACATTTCTTATCCCCTCAGCGCCTCTACAATGTCGAGCCGCTTCGCCCGCCAGGCCGGCACGATGCCGGTGACAAAGGCCAGCAGCAGGGCCACGACGATGCCCTCAACGATCACCGGCGCCGGCAGTTTGACCACGCCGATGACGTCCTTCAGGCCGGGGAACAGGGCCCAGGCGGTGAGCAGTCCGAGCGCGGCGGCGAGCAGGCACAGCAGGGTCGATTCGCACAGCACCAGGGTCAGCATGGCTGTGTCGGAGAAGCCCAGGGTTTTCAGCACCGCCAGCTCCGGCACGCGCTCGCGCACCGACTGCATCATGGTGCTGCCGGTGGCGAACAGCAGGGCGAAGAACACCTCGAACAGGATGTAGGTGACGATCATGTTGATGTCGCCGATCTGCTTGAGGAAGGCCTGCTGGAATTCCTTTTCGGTCTCGGTCTTGGTCTCGTCGGTGGAGTTGGCGAACAGCTTGTCGACAGTGGCCGCCACCTGCGCCGACTGCGTCGGGTCCTTCACCTGGATGATGTACCAGCCGACGGTGCCCTTGCCGAAGCTGCGGCCTTCGTCGAAATACTTGTAGTTGAAGAAGAAGGCGCTTTCCTGGGCGCGGTCGCTCGGCACCTGGTAGATGCCGACGACATCGAAGTTCCAGTCCGAGGTGCCGTCCGGCTTGGTCCAGATGGTCGAGTGCAGCGGCACCCGGTCACCGATCTTCCAGCCATACTTGCGCGCCAGGTCGGCGCCGATCACCGCGCCGGTGCGGGTGTGCTCGAATGCTTCAAGCTGGTCCTTGGGCAGGATCAGCTCCGGATATACCAGGAAGTAGCGATCCGGCTCCACCGGGAAGGTGAAGATGAAATTCTTCGGATCCTGGTAGTAGGGCCCGAACCAGCTGGCATGGGCCACGTTGGCCACCCCGGGCAGCGCCTCGATCTGCGCCATGTCGGCGTAGGGCAGGTTCTCGGTCAGGGCGATGCTGCTGGTCGTGATCATGCGGTTGACGTTGGCTTTTTCCACCGCTTGGTTGAACGCGGAGTTCACGCCTTGCAGCATGCCGAACAGCAGGAACGCCACCAGGATCGACAGCAGGGTGAAAATGGTGCGCGCCTTCTTGCGCCAGAGGGCGGCCCACAGCAAGGGAAAATATTTCATGGCGTGTGCTCCATGTTCAGGCGTGGGCGCTGCCTTCGACCAGCTGGCCCTTGTCCAGGTGCAGCTGGTGGCTGGCGTACTCGGCGGCCTTGGGATCGTGGGTGACCATGACGATAGTCTTGCCGTGATCCTTGTTGAGCATCTGCAGCAGGTGCAGGATCTCGTCCGCGGTGGTGCGGTCCAGATCGCCAGTCGGCTCGTCGCAGACCAGCAGGGTCGGGTCGGCCACCAGGGCGCGGGCAATAGCCACGCGCTGCGCCTGACCGCCGGACAGTTCGGCCGGCTTGTGCTTGGCGCGGTCGGCCAGGCCCACCACGGTCAGCGCCGCCAGCACGTTCTGCTTGCGCTGCGCGCCGGACAGATTGGTCAGCAGCAGCGGCAGCTCGACATTGCGCTCGGCGCTGAGCATCGGCATCAGGTTGTAGAACTGGAAGACGAAGCCGACGTGCCGTGCACGCCACTTGGCGAGCTGGCCGCTGGATAGCTGGTCGATGCGCTCGCCGGCGACATTCACCTCGCCCCGGCTGGGCCGGTCCAGCCCGCCAATGAGATTGAGCAGGGTGGTCTTGCCGGAGCCGGAAGGGCCCATCAGCGCGACGAAATCGCCTTGGGCGATCTCGATGCTGAGGTTGTGCAACACTTCCACGGTTTGCTTGCCGCGGGTGTAGGTCTTGACGACGTTGTGCAGGGAAACGATGGCGGACATGCGCTGTCACTCCTCAAAAGTTGCCGCGTCATTCAAATCCCTCGTCATTCCCGCGAAGGCGGGAATCCAGTTTTGCCCAAGCGCATCGCTAGTCCGGCAAGAACTGGGTCCCCGCCTGCGCGGGGACGACGCGGTAGTCTCGGTTACTGCTCCACCTTGATCTTCGCTCCATCCGCCAGCTTGGCGAAATCGCCGATGGCGACCCGTTCCCCGGCGGACAGTCCCGACAGCACGGTCTGGCCGTCGCTGCCGCGCGCGCCGAGGCGGACCGCGCGGCGCTCCACCGTGTCGTCGCTGCGAATCACATACACCACGCCGGCATCACTGCTGTTCGAGCCGCCGCCCTGCACCGCGTCGGGCGGCACCAGCACGCCCGGCTTGGGCGCTAGCGCGCCCGCGGTTTCCGGGGCAGCCTCGCTCAGAAAAGCCACGCGCGCACCCATCTCCGGCAGGATGCGCGGATCCTTGGTCTTGAAACCGACGCGCACTTTCACGGTGGCCTTGCTGCGGTCGGCGGTGGGGATGACGGCGATTACATAGGCCGGGATTTCCCAGTCGGTGTAGGCGTTGAGGCGCACCGAGGCGGGCTGGTCGGCATGCACGCGGTTGATGAAGCTCTCGTTGACGTCGACTTCCACCTCGAGCGAGTCCATGTCGACGATGGTGCCCATGCCGGTGCGGGTGAAGCCGCCGCCGGCCGAGATCGGCGAAACCATTTCGCCGGGCTGGGCGTCCTTGGTCGTCACCACGCCGTCGAACGGCGCGCGCACCACGGTGTCGTCAAGATTGCGCTGGGCCACCTGCACGCCTTCCTGCGCCACCTGGACGTTGCTCTGCGAAGTCGCCAGCTGGGCCTGCAGGTTTTCGTAATTGGTGCGCGCCGTATCCAGGTCGGACTCGCTGACGAAATGCTGCGCCACCAGTCCCTCGACCCGCCGGTAATTGCGCTCGGCGTTGCCGAGCTGCACCTGAACCTCCGCCAGCGAGGCCTTGGCGAAGCGCAGCTGGGCCGTCGCCTGGTCGTAGGCGGCGCGGATATTGGTGTCGTCGAGCCGCCCGATGACGTCGCCGGCCTTGACGTGCCGGCCTTCCTCGATCAGCACCTCGGTGACCTTGCCGGTGATCTTGGCCGCCACCGTGGCCTGGCGGCGCGCCACCACGTAGCCGGAAGCGTCCAGCAGCGAGGCCCCGGCGGAAATGCCCGGGCCGGAGCCTTGCAGCGCCTGCGCCGTCGCCACCTTCACCGGTATCGCCACAGGCCGGCTCAGCCACCAGCCGGCACCGGCGGCGATCAGCAGCAGCACGATCCCCAGCGCCAGCCACCGGGTCCAGTTGCGCTCAGCCGGCGGCGGTGCGCTGCTCCGGTCGATGCGCAGCTGGTTGAGCAGCGCCGATTTGTCGTTCATGCGAAAAGTGGATTTCCCCGTTGCGTCTAGCATATCGGAACGGCCCGCTGTCCATGCAAGGATTTGGGACGAACCGTGACGGTACTGTTTTAAGCTTTGGGACGCCGTCCGGGATTGTAAAAATCCGACTCGCCGCCCTCAGGATGACAAGGGCGACACAGGGCGCTTTTTCATCCGCCTTTCGCCGCGCTCAGCTTGGCATTGGTCAGCGATAGCCGGTAAATCAGCGTCTGCGTGAAGATCTTGTAGAAGCGCAGCTGGCAGTCGGCGCTGACCTGGTCGAGCAGGGTGGAGCTGACGCGCAGGGCCAGCACCTGGGTTGCGGCGGTGACGGTGGCGGTGCGGCGGGTGGCGGTGAGAAAGCCGATCTCGCCGAAGCAATCGCCTTTCATCAGGGTGTTGATCACGGTGTTGCCCTTGCGCACCTCGGCATTGCCGCGGGCGATCAGGTAGAAGGCGCCGTCGATGTCGCCTTCGCGCACCACATCCGCGCCGGCGGCATAGGTGAGCAGGTGGCTGGCGCTGAGGATCTCGCCGATTTCCTCGTCGCTGAAGGAATCGAAGAAGCGCAGGCTGCGCAGCGAGTCGCGGTTCTCACGGCGGCTCAGGTTGAGGTCGGTCTGCTTCAGGCGCTCGAAGATGCGCAGCAGATCGTTGCCTAGCTCGCGGCCGCTCTGGTAGCGCTGCTCGACTTTCTTCGCCAACAGGCGGTTGATCAGGGTGCTCAGCTCGCGCGGCAGGTCCGGCCGCTTCGCCTCGATCTGCGGCACCGGCGCGTGGCGGATCGCGGCGAACAGGTGCAGCAGATCCGTGCCGGTGTAGGGCGTCTCGCCGGTCAGCAGCTGGTACATCACCACGCCCAGCGAATACAGGTCGCTGGCCGGTTCCAGCTTGTTGCGCTGCACCTGCTCGGGGGACATGTACAGCGGCGAGCCGACAGCATGGCGCCGTGGGTCGGCCGTGGCCGTGGGGTCGTTGACCTCGGCCACGGAGAAATCCATCACCTTGGGCACGCCGTCCCGCGTCAGCATGATGTTGGTGGGCTTGATGTCGCGGTGGAGCACGCCCTTGGAGTGGGAGTAGTCCAGGGCCTTGGCGCACTTGAAGATGATGTCCACCACCTGGTCCACCGGCAGCCGCGCGCCGTTCCTGGTGCAGGCCGGCGCCAGGTTGTCGCCGTCGACGAACTCCATCACCAAGTAGTTCATGCCAGCTTCGGTGCCGGCGTCGTAGAGCGAGACGATGTGCGGATGGCTGAGCATGCCGGCGGCGTGCGCCTCGGTGAAGAAGGCGCGCCGGATCGACTCCTCGTCATGCGAGTGATCCTCGGTGAAGCCCCGTGAGGTCTTGACCGCCACATCGCGGCGCACGAAGGGATCGAAGCCTTTGTAGACGAAGCCGCAGGAGCCCTTGCCCACCAGATTGTGGATTTCGTACTTGCCGATCTTGTCCGGCACTGGCGGCTCGTCGCTGCCGGATGGGGCGTTCAGGCTGGGAAGGGTGTTTTCGACCATGGATGCGCCATAGACTAGCTAATTACATGAATTTTTAGCCAATTTCGGGCCAGCCCGGCATCTTTTGAAATTTCTTTGCCCCCTATATCGGGGGTCCCGCGGAGACACTTGCCCCGCTTTTTTCCGCTCAGTGCGCCAGATGCAGCCCGCACTCCCGCTTGTCCTCGGCCTTGGTCGGGTCTTCGTAGTCGAAGTTGTTGGGCAGCTGGTGCTGCTTCAGGTAGTCGTTCATCTGCTTCGACGACCAGTGGAATACCGGCGAAACCTTGATGATGCCTTCCTTCGACAGCGTTACCGGGCTCAGCCCGGCGCGGTGCTCGGTCTGCTCCTTGCGGATCGCGGTGAACCAGACTTCCGGCCGCATTTCGGCGATGGCGCGGCCGAACGGCTCCAGCTTCACCTCGCGGGTGAATTCGGCGTGGCGCGGATCGTCAGGCGTGGGGATGCCGCCGTTGAGCGCGTCGCGCATGGCGCGGGTGCGGCGCGGGATAAAGGTGTGCAGGTTGAGGCGCAGCAGGCGCGTCAGCTCGTCGGCGAAGCGGTAGGTGGCGTCGGTGCCGTAACCCGAATCGACCATCACCACCGGGATGTCCGGCCGCACCCGCGTCACCATGTGCAGCAGCACCGCGGCGAAGGGGCCGAAATTGGTGGTGACGATGGTCTTCTTGCCCAGTCCATAGGCCCAGTCCAGCAGCGGCCCCGGCTCGGTGCCCAGCTCGCTGTTGATCTGCTCCAGGTTACCGGCGGTGACCATCTGCTGCTCCTGTGTGACGTGGCTGTGAATATCAGGGTGCCGGCGGCGGAACTCAAGCCGTTCAATGCCGTAATCGTCACGGTTTCTTCATACAAACCCGTCATGCTAATCACGTGGAAAAGCATGATTCGAAAGGTAAAAGCAGGACCCGGAAAGCAGGAGTCGCCGTGGCCAAGCCGCTCAAGCAGGACAAGCAGCCGCATCGTTACCGCACGATCTGGCTGTCCGACGTTCATCTTGGCACACCGGGCTGCAAAGCCGAATTCCTGGTCGATTTCCTCAAGCGCAACGAGTGCGAGACGCTCTATCTGGTCGGCGACATCATCGACGGCTGGAAGCTGCGCAGCTCCTGGTTCTGGCCGCAGGAGCACACCAACGTGGTGCGCAAGATCCTGACCAAGTCCAAGCGCGGCACCAAGGTTTACTACATCACCGGCAACCACGACGAATTCCTGCGCAAGTTCGTCGGTTTCAAGCTGGAGCTGGGCAATATCCGCGTGGTCAACGAGCTGGTGCACACCACCGCCGACGGCCGCAAGCTGCTGGTGCTGCACGGCGATTTCTTCGACGTCATCACCCGCTATCACAAGTGGCTGGCCCTGGCCGGCGATTTCGCCTACGAAACCACCATGGCGGCCAACTTCTGGTTCAATCGCGGCCGCCGCCTGATCGGCCTGCCGTACTGGTCGCTGTCCGCCTACGCCAAGGACAAGGTCAAGGGCGCGGTCAACGTCATCTCGCAGTTCGAGGATGCGGTGGCGCGCGAGTGCAAGCGCCGCGGCCTGGATGGCGTGATCTGCGGCCACATCCATCACGCCGAGATCCGCGACCTGCACGGCATCACCTATCACAACTGCGGCGATTGGGTGGAAAGCTGCACTGCCCTGGCCGAGGACTTCAACGGCAAACTGCGGGTGATCCGCTGGGTCGAACTGGGGCACCTGAACCAGAGCCCCACCGTGGCGCCGCTCAAAAGGGTCACCATAGCGGCGTAGGGCACTGTTTTGGAATTCGGCTGTCCAAATCCGGACAAGACCGGAATTTCAAACACTTAGCCGTGCGCCCACCGCCGCCTCCCAGCATCACCGACGCGCTGTTCCTCGACTTCGACGGCACTCTCGTCGAGTTGGCGGAGCGGCCCTCGCTGGTGCAGGTTCCGCCGGATCTTCCCGCGCTGCTGGCCTGTGCAGCGGCCTCGGTGGGCGAGGCGCTGGCCATCGTCAGCGGGCGCCGGCTGGCCTCGATCGACGCCTTGCTGACGCCGATGCGCTTCAGCGGCGCCGGGCTGCATGGGGCCGAGCTGCGCACCGATCCGCGCGAGACGGCGCCGCCGCTGGAATCCGTGCTGGATGGTGCCGGGCAATGGCTGGCGGCGCGGATCGACGGCGATACCGCGCTGTGGCTGGAAGACAAGGGCGCTGCGCTGGCGCTGCACTATCGCGGCGCGCCGCAGCGCGCGGACGATGCCGAGCGCCTGCTGCGCGACGCCGTCGCCGGCCTCGAAGTCGAAGTGATCGCCGGCAAGTACGTATTCGAGGCGCGCCCGCGCGGCGTCGACAAGGGCGGGGCCGTGCGTGCCCTGATGCAGCGGCCGCCTTTCGCCGGGCGCCGCCCGCTCTATGTCGGCGACGATGCCACCGACGAGGACGGCATCCGTGCGGCGCAGGCCCTGGGCGGTGTCGGCATCAAGGTGGGCGAGGGCAGCAGCGCCGCCACCTTCCATCTGGACAATCCTGCGGCGGTGCGCGCCTGGCTCGCCGCGGTGGTCAAGCCAGGTCAGGCCGCCGCGGAGGAACCCGCGCAAATTTGAAGCGTGCCCCAGGTGAGCCCGCTTGTTTGAAACGCCCGCGCCATGGATGGCGCGGTGCTTGTCAGGAGGACAAAAATGCTTTCTGCTGCACCTTCGCTGGATCTCGGGGTCATCGGCAACTGCGGCTACGGCGCGCTGGTCGATCGCCACGCCCGCATCGTCTGGTGCTGCCTGCCGCGTTTCGACGGCGACCCGGTGTTTCACGCCCTGCTCAGCGGCGCCGCCGATACGGCGGAGCAGCAGGGTTACTGGTCGATCGAGCTGGAAGGCCATACGCGAAGCGAGCAGAGCTATCGCGAGAACACCGCGCTGCTGGTAACCCATCTCCACGATAGCAACGGCGGCAGCGTCGAAATCGTGGATTTCGCGCCGCGCTTCGCCACCCGCGGGCGCATGTTCCGGCCTCTGCAACTGGTGCGGCGGGTGCGTCCCTTGTCCGGCGCGCCGCGCGTGCGCATCCGCGTGCGGCCGCGCTTCGACTATGGCGCCCACGCGCCGCAGACCACCCACGGCAGCAACCACATCCGCTACGTCGGCCCGCAGCGCACCCTGCGCCTGACCACCAATGCGCCGATCGCCTACGTGCTGGCGGAGACGCCGTTCCTGTTGGAGGAGCCGATCAGCTTCCTGCTCGGCCCGGACGAAACCCTGCGCGAGGGCGTCGACCAGATCGCCGCGGAATTTGAGGAAGCCACCGAGCGCCACTGGCGCGAGTGGGTGCGGCGCCTGTCGCTGCCGCTGGAGTGGCAGGACGCGGTGATCCGCTGCGCCATCACCCTCAAGCTCTGCACCTTCGAGGAAACCGGCGCCATCGTCGCCGCGCTGACCACCAGCATTCCGGAAGCGCCGGGCACGCAGCGCAACTGGGACTACCGCTACTGCTGGCTGCGCGACGCCTTCTTCGTGGTGCGCGCACTCAACAGCCTGTCCGAGGTCGGCACCATGGAGGACTACCTGCGCTGGCTCGGCAACGTGGTGGTGGCGGCCAAGGGCGGCCATGTGCAGCCGCTCTATGGAATCGGCATGGAGCAGCAGCTGCCCGAATCCTTTGTCGAACACCTGGGTGGCTACCGCGGCATGGGGCCGGTGCGGGTGGGCAACCAGGCGCAGGAGCATTTCCAGCACGACGTGTACGGCAACATCGTGCTCGGCGCTGCCCAGGCCTTCCACGACCACCGGCTGCTGCACCGCGCCGGCCAGGCCGAGTTCGTGCAGCTGGAAAAAGTGGGCGAGCAGGCCATCAACGTCTACGGCCAGCCCGACGCCGGCATGTGGGAGCTGCGCACCCGCGCGCGCATCCACACCTCGTCGGCCCTGATGAGCTGGGCCGCCTGCGACCGCATCGGCAAGATCGCCGACACGCTGGACCTGCCCGAACGTTCCGACT
>JAMFRN010000108.1 GCA_026224805.1 Nevskia soli | reverse complement strand
GCACAGCGCCATGTGGCGGACTCGATTCCGACGCTGCGTCATCAGCTCAGCGTCCTGCTCGCAGCACGCGTGCCGCGTTGTCCGTGCTGCGGACAAATAAGGCTTCGCTTATGACACAGTAAGATTAAGCCAGCAGCCGCGGCAGACAGTCGAATTCGGCGATGCGGCGGGCGAGCAGGCGCCGCTCCGGCTCCAGCTTCGCGGCGGCCAGGGCGGCACGGTAGGCGGCAAGGGCTTCGTCGCGGCGGCCCAGGCCTTGCAGCAGGCGGGCGCGCACGGCGGCGAGCAGGTGGTAGTCGTCGATGCCGCCGCGGGCCGCGAGCGAGTCGACCAGGTCGAGGGCGCGGGCGGGGCCGTCGACCATGGAGACGGCGACGGCGTGGTTCAGTTCCACCACCGGGGAAGGCTGCAGTCGCATGAGTACCTGGTAGAGACCGACGATCTGCGGCCAGTCGGTGGCCCCCTCGCGCGGGGCGCGGGCGTGCAGCGCGGCGATGGCAGCCTGCACGGCATAGGGGCTGACCGGCCCGCGGGCGCGCAGCGCGCGTTCAACCAGAGCCAGGCCCTCGTCGATCTGCGGCCAGTTCCACAGGCTGTGATCCTGATCTTCCAGCAGCACTACATCGCCCACGGCGGTGACGCGGGCCTTGCGCCGAGCGTCGTGCAGCAGCATCAAGGCCAGCAGGCCGTGGATGGCAGGGCGATCCGGCAGCAAGGCATCGAGCAGGCGGCCGAGGCGGATCGCCTCGCTGCACAGATCTTCGCGGATCAGGTCGGCACCGGAAGTGACGGCATAGCCTTCGGTGAAGACCAGGTAGACGGCGGCGAGCGCACCGGCGATGCGCTCGTCAAGCAGATGCGGTGGCGGGGTCTCGTAGGGAATGCCGGCGTCACGGATTTTCTTCTTGGCGCGCACCAGGCGCTGCGCCATGGTGTCCTCGCCGACCAGGAAGGCGCGGGCCACCGCTTCGACGCTGAGCCCGCAGATGGCGCGCAGGGTCAGCGCCACTTGGGCATCAATGTTCAGGGCGGGATGGCAGCAGGTAAAGATCAGGCGCAGGCGGTCGTCGCCGAAAGCGGCATCGTCTTCCTGATCGTCGGACGAAACAGCGGCGGCCTGATCCAGCGCCGCGAATTCCAGATCCGGGTATTTGCTGCGGAACAGCGCCTGGCGACGGATCTGATCGATGGCCTTGTTGCGGCCGACATCGACCAGCCAGGCGCGCGGATTCGAGGGGATGCCGTTTGAAGGCCATTGCTCGAGGGCTGCGGCGAAGGCTTCCTGCCGCGCCTCCTCGGCGAGTTCGAAATCGCCGAGGAGGCGGATCAGCGTGGCGAGGACACGGCTGGCCTCGCGGCGGAAGACGTCTTCCACCGCGAGGCCAGCCAGGCTTGCAATCATCCTTGCCGGTGCATCCATCGGCCTTCAGGTGATCGGCCAGATCGGCCGCACTTCGACGCTGCCGAATCTGGCACTGGGGATGCGCGCGGCGATGGCGGTGGCCTCGTCCAGATTCTTCGCCTCGATCAGGTAGTAGCCGCCGAGCTGTTCGCGGGTTTCGGCGAAAGGCCCGTCGGTGATTACCGCCTTGCCGTTGCGCACGCGCACGGTACTGGCGCTGGCAACCGGCCGGAGCCGCTCGGCGCCCTTGAACTGGCCGCCCTGAACGATGCTCTGCGTGAACTCGTGATATTCACTCAGCACCTTGGCCATGGTGGCCTCGTTCATCTTGGTCTCTTCGGACTCGCTCGCATAAATCAGCAGAAGGTATTGCATGTGCAGCTCCTGTCAGTGGTCGGCGTGATTTGCCGTCTTACAGTCGAACTGGCCTGCGGAAAAACGACAGCGTTGCGGCGTGGGGGAGAAATATTTTCCAGGCAGCCCGGTTTATCTTAGCCGGGAGCGGGAGGCGGAATGACCGGCCGGGGCTTTCTCCCGCCGGGGTCACCGGGGCATCTAGTCAGCGCAAACAGGTTATCCCCTCTCCCGCTTGCGGCTTGTCCCCGCTGCTTTACGGGGAGAGAGGGTGGCCCGAAGGGCCGGGAGAGGGGCCGTGAAGCCAGGGAAAGCCCCTCTCCCCAACCCCTCTCCCGTCCCACGGAGACTTCCTACGGTCGCCGCGGAAGAGGGGAGTTATATGGTGGCTACAGCCAAAATGCTCTCTAGTACAGTTTGTCGGTCTTCTCGACGCCGAACGACGTCGTCGGCGCGTAGATACCGTTCACCGTCGTTCCGCCGTGGTGAATCGAGGGGAACAGCGGCTGCATGTTTTGCGGGAACCCGAACGCGGGCTTGGTCAGCGCATCGAGGTGCGCGAGTTCAGCCGCGGTCAACACCAGGTCAAGCGACTTCAGGTTGTCCTCCAGCTGGCTAAGCCGGCGGGCGCCGATGATGGTGGAGCTGACGCCCGGCTGCGTCCGCACCCAGGCCAGCGCAACCCGCGCCACCGTGCTGTCGTGCGCCTTGGCGATGACCCCGAGCTCGTCGACGACCGCGTAGGCCTTCTCGTTGAGAAACGTCCCCGCGAATTCACGACTGGCCTTGTCCCCCTTCGCCGAAGAGCGCGTGTACTTGCCGGACAGCACGCCGCTCTTGAGCGGCGACCAAGGCGTGATGCCGAGCCCCAGCTCCAGCGCCATCGGCACCAGCTCCTGCTCCACCGAGCGCTCCAGCAGGGAGTACTCGATCTGCAGGCCGATGAAGGGCGACCAGCCGCGGAACTGCGCCATCACGTTGGCCTGCGCCACCTTCCACGCCGGCGTGTCCGAGACGCCGATGTAGCGGACCTTGCCTGAACGCACCAGGTCTTCCAGGGCCGCCATGGTTTCGTCGATCGGCGTGTGGACATCCCAGTTGTGCAGCCAGTACAGGTCGATGTAGTCGGTCTGCAGGCGGCGCAGCGAGTGCTCGCAGGCATTGATCACCGACTTGCGGCCGGAGCCGCCGCCGTTCGGATCGCCCGGATACAGATTGCCGCTGAACTTGGTGGCGATCACCAGGCGATCGCGCTTTGCCGGGTGACGGCCGAGATGGTCGCCGATGATCTTTTCCGAATGGCTCTTGGTGTAGAAGTTCGCCGTATCGATAAAGTTGCCGCCGGCCGCGATGAAGCGGTCCATGATCTGCTGCGACTCCTCGACGGAGGAGCCCCAGCCGAGGTCTTCGCCGAAGGTCATCGCGCCAAGGCACAGGGGGCTGACGCGCAGGCCGGAACGGCCGAGCGTGACGTAATGATCGAGAGCCATGCGAGTTCTCCGTGATATATTTGGTACAAACTGAGATTAGTTTAATCTCGACTTAATTTAATATTAAACCAATTAGGTGTCAAGCCGCATGGGGAAAATCGACGTCACCAAGGTGTGGACGCTCAACTACCGAATGATCACATCGGTGGTCGGCGAAATCGTGCCCGACATGCGCGAGCTGGGGATCGAGGTCAAGGAACTGTTTCTCCTGGCGGAGCTCGACGCGCATCCGCACCCCGCCGCACTCGCCGAGGCTTTGCTGATTCCGAAGCCGAGCGTCACGGTCTACGTGAAGCGGCTCGAGGCAGCCGGACTCGTCAGGCGCGAGATCGACGGCACTGACCTGCGCCGCCACAAGCTCTCGCTGACGCCGGAAGGCCGCAAGGCCATGAGCAGCGGACTCGCCTTGCTCGCGGAGGCGTTCGGGCAGCGGTTGGCGCGCCTTAGCGCGGCACAACAGGCCGAATTGAAGTCGTTGCTTGAAAAGTTGAGGTAGCTCCGCCAAGAGGCTGGGGCGGTCGGATTTGGCTGGAGATATCCGAGCAACGCTAGGTTCGAAAACTACTTCGTCCCGTTTTTCCAACCTCGCGGTACCAGCACCTAAAGGGCGGCGGGCTTCCAGCTAATTCGGAGCGCCAATAATCTGGGCAATCCGCTTGGTCAGTTCGGCGATCTCACCCGAGAGTAGGCGGTATTCATCCGTGACCTGTTCCCGCTTTCGCAAGAGCGATGTTGGATAGTAATAGCCGATTAAACCAAGTTCACTCTGTGTGGTAACTAAAATTACTTAGATAACCACGATTCAACGTTCGCGGATGCGTAGGTTTGACCGCTCGCTTCCCATCTCGTATATATTCCGCAGCCCGCCCTTCTGCCGGAGTACAGTAATGCTGATTACCCACGAACACAAAGAAATCTACCGTCAGGTCAAAACCTTCGTCGAGAAGGAGCTGAACCCGCATGTGCCGGAGTGGGAGAAGGCGGGCATCTGGCCGGCGCGGGAGGTGCTGAAGAAGATGGGCAACCTCGGGCTGCTGGGCATCTCCAAGCCCGAGGCCTACGGCGGCATGGGGCTGGATTACTCGTACGAGATCATGTTCGCGCAGGCGCTGGGCAATTGCATTTGCGGCTCTCTGCCGATGGGCATTGGCGTGCAGACGGACATGGCGACGCCGGCGCTAGCGCGCTTTGGCTCGGAGGAACTGAAGAAGGAGTACCTGGCGCCGGCGATCGCGGGGGACATGGTGGTTTCGATTGCGGTATCCGAAGCGGGGGCCGGCTCGGATGTGGCGAGCATCAAGACCAGCGCGCGCAAGGAAGGCGGCGACTATGTGATCAACGGCTCGAAGATGTGGATCACCAACGGCACGCAGTCGGACTGGGCCTGCACGCTGGTGAATACCGGCGAAGGCAAGGTGCACGAGAACAAGTCGCTGATCATCGTGCCGATGGATGCGAAGGGCGTGGACCGCAAGACCAAGCTGGACAAGCTGGGGATGCGCGCTTCCGATACCGCCATGATCTTCTTCGACAACGTACGGGTGCCGCAGCGCAACCTGGTGGGCAAGGAAGGCATGGGCTTCATGTACCAGATGCTGCAGTTCCAGGAGGAGCGGCTGTTCGGCGCGGCCAGCGGCATCGATGGGATGACCAACATCATCAACGAGACGATCGAGTACACGCGGCAGCGGCAGGCGTTCGGCCAATCCATCGTGGACAACCAGTATGTGCATTTCAAGCTGGCGGAGCTGAAGACGGAAGTGGAGTCGCTCAGGGCGCTGGTGTATCAGGCGACGGAGGACTATGTGGGTGGGCGCGATGCGACGATGCTGGCCTCGATGGCGAAGCTGAAGGTGGGGCGCGTGGGGCGTGAAGTCACCGACGGCTGCCTGCAGTTCTGGGGCGGACAGGGGTATATGTGGGAGAGCAATGTGGCGCGCGCGTTCCGCGATACGCGGCTGGTTTCGATCGGCGGTGGGGCGGATGAGATCATGCTGGGGATTATTTGCAAGCTGATGGGGATTTTGCCGGGGAAGAAGAAGCATGCGGCGGCCAAGGCACAGAAGGAGACGGCTTAGTTTTTTTGGATTTCCGATGGGGTGAAGTAGTGCGCGCAGTTGATGGTGCGCGGCCCTCTTCCCTACCCCTCTCCCGCATGCGGGAGAGGGGAACTTCGTTGAGTGATGCAAAGGCCCCTCGATATACCCGCTGCGCGGGCACTCGGGGCGAACGAGGACTTTTTCTATCTTCGAGTTTTAAAGCAGCAGCAGCGGGCGTGGCCCGCTAAAACTGGATTCCCGCCTTCGCGGGAATGACGATGGAAAGTGCGGTGCCGTGATTTGAGGTTGGAGGTTTGCTCATGCAGCTGCAGCACTATGCGGGAGTGGGCGGCGTGAGCCTGGCGGCGGATGTTGGAGGCGATCCTGCCCGGCCGCCGGTGATTCTGATGCATGGCGGCGGGCAGACGCGGCATGCCTGGGCGCGTGCGGCGCGGGAGCTGATTGCGGAGGGGTATCACGTGATCTGCCCGGATGCGCGCGGGCATGGGGATAGCGGCTGGGCGGAAGACGGGAATTACCGGCTGGATGCTTTCTCGGGGGATCTGCGGGCGATCATCGCCACGCTGGCGCGGCCTCCGGCGCTGATCGGGGCTTCGCTCGGCGGAGGCACGGCGCTGCTGACGATTGGGGAAAGCGAGACACCGATTGCCAGCGCGCTGGTGCTGGTGGACATGGTGCCGCGGCCGGATCCGGTGGGCGTGAGCAATATCGTGCGCTTCATGGGGGCGAATCCGCAGGGGTTTGCCAGCCTGGAGGAAGCGGCCGATGCGGTCACCGCCTACAACCCCCACCGGCCGCGGGCGCGCGATCACACGGGGCTGATGAAGAATCTGCGGCAGCGCGCGGACGGGCGCTTTTACTGGCACTGGGATCCGAAGTTCCTGGCGCCGGCGCATCGGCTGAATCCGGAGGATTACCAGGCGCGGATGGATGCGGCGACGCGGCGGGTGCGGGTGCCGACGCTGCTGGTGCGCGGGGCGATGAGCGATATCGTCACCGAGGAAGCGGCGGCGGAATTGCGGCGGACCATTCCCGGCAGCGAGGTGGTGGATGTGGCCGGCGCGGGGCACATGGTGGCGGGGGACCGGAACGACGCGTTCAATGCGGCGATCAGCGGGTTTTTGAAGCGGCATGTGGGTGGCGGGGCGGGCACCCTCTAAGCGGACTCGCGGCCAAATACTTCGCTGCGCTCAGAGCCTGCCCCCGAGCTTGTAGTCGGGGGCGACAGGGGATCGGGGTTTCGATTCCACCCTGCCCTTTCCGGAAAATTCAGATAAAAGCTGGCGGGCACAGCCCGCCCTACTGTTTCAGACGAGCGGCGGCGGGATGGGCTGCGTGGCGCTGAAGTCTGGCGCCTGCGGGAACATGTCGCGATAGCTGGTGTAGATGGAGATGCTGAACACGGGCGCGGCGAGCAGCCAGCCCAGGCCCAGGGGGATGGTGGCGACGACGGCGATGAGCAGGCCGACTAGACCGTAAATCAGAAAAGGCATGAAGTTGACCACACAGGCCCTGAAGCTGAGCCTGAAGGCGGCGATGGGCTGCTGGCCGCGCAGGACGATAAGGGCCGGGGCCAGCCACATACCCATCAGCAGCGGGATGTAGAGAGACAGCAGGATCAGAGCCACCAACAGCAGTGGCAGGTTGTCCAGCATCTGCGGCATGAGCCGCTGGACGACGGAATCCGGCGAGACGACATCCATTGCGGTGAAATCGGACGGCGCCAAGGCAGCGCAGGCGACCGCGAGCAGCAGGCCGAGCAGGGTCAGGGCGAACAGGGCTGCCATGTTGAGCACGCCGAGCAGCACGAGCTTGCCGAAGCGGCTGCCGCTGAAGCCGGCGAAGAGCTGTTCGATTTTCAGTTTCTCACCGGAGTCCTGTGTCTTGCAGGCGAGAATGAGTCCGCCGCTGAAGACCTGCTCAAACAGGGTGGTGAGCAGCGAGCCGCCGTGGACGATCGAGGCCGCGGTGAGGATGAGGATGTAAATGACGATGATGGCGATCCAGGTGCCGGGCGCGCGCATGAACAGCTCCCATGCCTCGGTCAGCCAGCTCCAGCCGCGTCCGGTATCCACCTTGCGGAGTTCGACCGCGGCACTGGCCGGGGTATTCATGGGGCCTTCCTCTTTTTGGATCGTGTGTGGCGATCCTGAGAGGGGAGTATGCCTTTGGGGGTGGGTTCCGTAAAAATGGCGCGGCGGGCACAGCCCGCCCTGCGTTTACCGGCGGCGCGGCGCCCAGATCCTTCGCTGCGGTTATCCCGGGCGCGGCCGAGGGACTCAGGATGACCAGCAAAACCTTGCGGCGGAATCAGGCCGGCAGCGCGGCATAGGCACGCACCGGGAAGGTGCCCATACCCTTGACCTTGGCCGGCACGGCGGAGAAGCGGAAGCCGCTGACCGGCAGCTGCTCCAGGCCGCACAGGTGTTCGACGATGGGGATTCCAGCACCGAGCAAGGTGGTGTGGACCGGGCGGTGGCCGTCGGTAGTGTCGTCGATGTTGAGGGAGTCGATGCCGACGAGGCGGGCGCCCTGGTCGCGCAGCCAGAGGGCGGCCTCGCCGGTGAGGAATGGATGGTTTTCAAAATACTGGTCGGTGCGCCAGTGGGCGTCCCAGCCCGTGTGGACCAGGACGGCCTTGCCGCGTACGTCGGTGGCGGCGAGGGCATTGCGGGAGATGGCACGGCCGGCCATGCCGGTGAGGCGCACAACGACGCCTTCGATTTCGACCAGGGATTGCAGCTCGAGCTGGGACAGGTCCTTGCCGTCGGCGTAGCGGTGGTAGGGACTGTCGAGGTAGGTGCCGGTGTTGGAGACCATTTCGATCTTGCCGATGGCGAACTCGGTGCCGGGGGCATAGAGGGCGCGGGACTGCTCGCGGCTAAGATGGTCGCAGATCAGGGGCGCAGGCAGGCCCTTGTAGGTGATCATGCCGTCCTCGATGGTGTGGCTGAGGTCGACGAAGCGTTGCGCGGCGGCAGCTGGCTGTCCGGCCGCGGCGGGGCCGCGCTTGTGGCGTTCGCGGATGATCTGCTTGTTGAGGATGCGCACCTCGCCGACCATCAGCAGGCGCAGGTCGCGCACGATATAAGCGGCGAGCTCGGCGTCGGCGATGCTTTCGCCCTCGATGTCGAGGCGGAAGCCCTGGCCCTGGATGCCGCCGCCGTTGGAGAAGTCGACTTCGAAGTCGAACTGGACGCGGTGGTCGTCGCTGCTTGCTGCATTCATGGCGGCTTGTACCTTTGCTGGTGATTGCCTTGGCGGGGGCTGTATCGCGCCGTTGCGCATACCTTACGCACTTGAGCGGCCGGGGGCACCGACAAAATGTCCACAAAAACGGCCACAATGCGCCAACCCCTTTTGGGCTCAAGGAGTCCGTTGATGATCAAGCCATTCCATTTTCTCGCCGCGGCAGCCCTGTCTGCCGCCTGCCTGGCGGGCTGCGCCAATGTGACAACGAGCGCGGCGCGCGAGGTGACGCCCGATGCGCTGGTGGTGCCGGCGGGACAGACGCTGATGCTGAAGACGCAGGCCAGCGGCGTGCAGATCTACCGCTGCCAGCCGGCGAAGGACGATGCCACGCACTTCGAGTGGGCACTGCGGGCGCCGGAGGCGGACCTGTCCGACGACCTGGGCAACCCGATCGGCAAGCATTACGCCGGTCCGACCTGGGAGGCGGCGGACGGCAGCAGGGTAGTGGGCGAGGTGAAGGGGCGCGACAACGGGCCGGACCCCACGGCGATTCCCTGGCTGCTGCTGGCGGCAAAGTCCAATTCCGACAACGGTGTATTCGCCGCCGTGCGCTATGTGCAGCGGCTGCACACTGTGGGCGGCAAGGCGCCGCCCGATGGCTGCGATACGGCGCATGTGGGGACGGAGACGCGGGTGGCTTACAAGGCGGATTATTACTTTTATTCGGCGACGCCGGCGGCCACGCCCTGAGGGTCGCCCCAGGGATGGCGCGGAAGCTGCTTTAGCACCGAGGAAGCTCCGCTCAAATCGTCACCCCGGCGAAAGCCGGGATGACGATCCCTGAGTTGTTCGGAGCTTCCCTGGAGCCAGGCTTGGCGGAGATTGCGGAAAGGGAGTCAGGGATGCGCTGGTTTGTGCGCGGGGACATCGACGGGTTCTTCGGGCTGGCGCTGGATAATCTGGTGCAGCTGCTGGTGCTCACCTCGCTCTGCCTGGGGGTGCTGGGGTTTCCGCCGGCGCTGGTGTTCGGGCGGGTGCTGCCGGGGGCGGCGGTGTCCTTGCTGATCGGCAATCTGTTTTATGCCTGGCAGGCGCAGCAGCTGGCGCGGCGGGAGCAGCGGACGGATGTGTGCGCCCTGCCCTACGGCATCAATACGGTGTCGCTGTTCGCCTATGTGTTCCTGGTGATGCTGCCGGCGAAGCTGGCGGCGCAGGCGGCGGGCGATCCCGATCCGGCGCGCACGGCCTGGCATGCGGGGCTGGTGGCCTGCTTCGGCGCGGGGGTGATCGAGCTGCTGGGCAGCCTGGTGGCGGAGCGCATCCGCAAGTCGACACCGCGGGCGGCGCTGCTCTCCACGCTGGCGGGCATCGCCATGACGTTCATTGCGCTGGGCTTCCTGCTGCGCACGTATGCGCATCCGATCATCGGGCTGGGAACACTGGCCATCATCCTGCTGGTGTATTTCGGGCGGGTGCGTTTCCGCGGCGGGTTGCCAGGGGGATTGGTGGCGGTGGTGCTGGGCTCCGTCTTCGCCTGGCTTACCGGGCTGGCGCCTTCTGGCACGCCGGGCAGCGCCAGCCTGCATCTGCCGGTGCCGGTGCTGGGCGAGTTGCTCGCCGCGCTGCACGGCAGTTACTGGCTGACTTACTTCTCGGTGATCCTGCCGATGGGGCTGTTCAACGTGATCGGCTCGCTGCAGAACATCGAGTCGGCGCAGGCGGCGGGGGACAGCTATTCCACGCGCAGCTCGCTGGCGATGAACGGCATCGGCTGCATCGGCGCGGCACTGTTCGGCTCCTGCTTTCCGACCACGCTGTATATCGGCCATCCGGGCTGGAAGGCGATGGGCGCGCGCGCCGGTTACTCGATTCTCAACGGCGTGTGCATGAGCCTGATCTGTTTCACCGGGACGCTGTCGCTGATCGCCTGGGCGGTGCCGATCGATGCGGGCATGGCGATCGTGCTGTGGATCGGCATCGTGATCGCGGCGCAGGCGTTCCAGGCGGTGCCGCGCTCGCATGCGCCGGCGGTGGTGATGGGCCTGTTGCCGGGGCTGGCCGGGTGGAGCGCCTTCATGGCCAAGGCGGGGCTGCACGCGGCGGGCGCGGGGACACCGGGCGGGACGCCGTTTTCGGTGGACCTGATCCAGACCTTCGGGCACTCGGAAATCTGGATCGACGGGGCGCTGCGGCTGGAGCAGGGCTTCATCCTCAGCGCGATGATTTTGTCGGCGATGACGGTGGCGGTGATCGAGCGGCAGTTCCTGCGCGCGGCGCTGTGGTGCGTGGCTGCGGCGGCGCTCTCGGTGCTGGGGCTGCTGCATTCCTACCGGTGGACGCCGGCGGATACGGTATTGCTGCTGGCGCCGGCGTGGCCCTGGGCGATTGCCTATCTGGTGATGGCGGGATGCTTTGCGCTGGCGCGATGGGTAACGGTGCCGGTGGAATACACGCAAGAGCAGGAGCGGCACTAGTAGCCATCCTCAAAATCCCCTCTCCCCTACGAATGTGGGGGAGAGGGCCGGGGAGAGGAGATATTTTTGAGATGGCTTATAGAGAGCAGTTGTTGTAGGGCGGCCTGTGGCCGCCGGCTTCTTCGATCAGACGGCGCGGCTGCGGCCCCTCCCGCACCCATTGCTTCGCAAGCACCGTGTCGGGGCCGCCCTACACTCTGTCCAGCCCCTTGCGATCTAGGCTTTAGGCAACACGCGGAAAAACCACAGCAGCAGCAGAGGCACTCCCAGCAACTCGATCGCCGCCAGCGCGATCACCTGCGGCGAGGGCATGCCTTGTACTGCGAGGGACACCAAACGGCCAGCTCCCCCGAGAACCAGGAAGCCGCCCATTATTCCGAACACCGCAGCGTATTTGCGCAGATCGGTGGCGCACAGATAGATCAACGCACCATAGCCCATGAAGGCCACGCCGTAAAAGCGGCTCTGGCTGTCCAGCACCGGATCGGCCAGCACCGGGTCCGGCAGCCGGGCACCGAGCAGGACGTCGGCGCGCAACCCCAGCAGCAGATGGAGCAAGCCGACCAGAACCGGAATCGGCGCGAGCCATTTGAGGAACAGGGTGAATGCGCGCATGTCTTCCTCCGCCGGTCGGCCGGGAATTAGATAGATCACTCTATTAACAGACTAGCTATACTGCGCCCTACCCGCAAGCGCATGGCGAAACTCCTATGACCGGCACCCGCGACCGCATTCTCAATTCCGGCGGCGAATTCTTCCGCCGCCAGGGCTAT
>JAMFRN010000107.1 GCA_026224805.1 Nevskia soli | reverse complement strand
GCTGAGCCGCGAGCTGAGCCAGCTGCGCGAGGATCATCGCGCGGTGCGCGACCGCCTGGAAACGCAGCAGTCCTGGGTCGACGAGCAGAGCCAGTTGCTGAAGTCCCAGTTCGGCGAACTGGCGACGCAGCTGCTCAACGAGAAGTCGGCGACGCTGCACCAGTCGAACAACGCCTCGATCGACGACATCATTTCACCGCTGCGCCAGCAGCTGGCCGAGTTCCAGGCCCGCGTCAACGAGGTGCACGATGTCGACACGCACGACCGCGCCGGCTTCTCGCGGCTGCTCGACGGCTTCGGCCGCGCGCAGCAGCAGCTATCCGGCCAGGCCGAGGCGCTGACCCGCGCGCTGTCCGTCACCCCCGGCAGCGCCGGCGCGCTGGGCAATATGCGGCTGGAACTGCAGCTGCAGGCCGCCGGCCTGGAGGAAGGGCGGCACTATCTGCGCCAGGGCACCGATCAGGACTTCTTCGGCGGCGAACAGCCGCCGCCGCTGGCGATGCGCCTGCCGGACCAGACCGGCTACCTGCCGGTCGATGCCGGCCTCAACCTCAACGCCTGGGAGGAGGTGGCCACCGCTTCCGGCGAAGCCGCGCGCAATGCCGCGCTGGAGCAGCATGTGGACGGCCTGCGCCGGCACATCGATCTGCTGGGCTCGCGCCGCTACGCCGATTTGGCGGACGGCGAGAAGGCCATTCCCTTCACGCTGCTTTATATCCCGGTGGAAGGCGCGGCCCTGGCCGCGCTGGACCGCGATCCCGAACTGCTCGGCCGGGCCCACCGCCACAAGGTGGTGCTGGCCACGCCGGGCACGCTGTTCCTGGTGGTGGGGATGGTGGCGCAGCTGTGGCGGGTGTCGGTACAGGAGTTGCACGCCCAGGCCGTGGCCCAGGCCAGCGAACAGCTGCTGCGGAGCCTGGACGAGTTCGTCGAGAACTTCAGCCGCGTCGGCGCGGCGCTCGATGGCGCCCGCCGGCTGTTCGACGACGCCGACTCGCGCCTGCGCAGCGGCGACAACAACGCCCTGGCGGTGGCGCAGCGCATGAAGCTGCTCGGCGCCGCGCCCGGTGCGGCCCAGCCGGCCGGCGGCGCCAGTCTGATCGCCAGCATGCCGGCGGACCACGCCACCCTGCGCCTGCCGTTCGAAGCAGTGCCGCTGGATGCGGGCTCCGGCAAGGCGTCCTGAGCCTGGCCGGGGCCCGTCCGGCACTACCACGCCTTATCGCTGCAACCGCCGGCGACGGCGGGAAACACGCCAGCGCAGCAGCGCCAGGGCCGGCAACAGCAGGGTTACCGCCACGCCGGGCAGGGCCTCGCTGTTGCGCCGCTGCCGCGCATCGCCGCTGGTATTGCGCGTGGGGTCGCTCGGCAAGTAGACGACGTCGACGATGTCGCCGGGCTGCAGCGCTTCGCAGGGCTTTGGGGCGCCGCCTTTGGCCGCACCGTTGAACCAGTGGCCCTCCGCCTGGAAGGTGTAGCGGTAGCTTTGCTGCGTGTGGCAGCTGGTGCCGACGATGACGCCGCGGGTGGCGACGCCATCCCGGCTCAAGGCCGCATATTCCCTGATATTGGTGAAGCGGTACACGACCAGCGCGCAGATCAGCGCCAGCGCCGCGTAGGCGGCCACCAATGGCAGGATCCGCATACCCTACTCGCGCCAGAACGCAGGCGTCAGCGGCACCAGGATCACAAACAGCTCCAGCCGCCCGGCCAGCATGGCGAAGGTGCAGACCCAGATCTGGAATTCGCCGAGCCCGGCGAAGGTATGCGAAGGACCGACCGCGCCGAGGCCGTGGGCGCCGTTGTTGATCATCGCCACCACCGCCGAGAAGGCGGTGAGGAAATCCATGCCGCTGAGAATCAGCAGCATGCTCAGCACGATCACGGTGATGGTGTAGATGTGGACGAAGCTGAACACCGATAGCGCGTTGCGCTCGCTGATCACCTGGCCGCCGACCTTGAGTGTGTGCACCGCGGTGGGATGGACCAGGCTGAACAGCTCGCGGGCGCTCTGCTTGAACAGGATCAGGGTGCGGATCATCTTGATGCCGCCGCCGGTGGAACCGGCCGAGGCGGTGACGCAGGACAGCAGCAGCATCCACAGACAGGCGAACAGCGGCCAGCGCGCGTAATCCAGGCTGACCAGGCCGCAGTTGGTGACGACCGAAACCAGGTTGAAGCTGACGTTGCGCAAAGCGCTCCAGTAGCTCGCATAGACCTCACGCGACCACAGGTAATACGCCACCAGCAGGCAACTGCCCAGCAACACCAGGAGGAAGGTGCGCGCCTCGACGTCGCGGCGATAGATCTTCAGGCTCTTGCCGCGCCAGGCGGTATAGTGGGTGGCGAAGTTGATGCCGGCCAGCAGCATGAACACGATCAGCACGCATTCGATCAGCGGCGAGTTGAAGTAGCCGATGCTGGCGTCATGGGTGGAGAAGCCGCTCAGCGACAGGGCCGAGAAGGCATGGCAGACGGCATCGAACCAGTTCATCCCGGCCAGCCGCAGCAACAGCATGCACGCCGCGGTGAGGACGATGTAGATCAGCCACAGGGAGCGGGCGGTCTGCACGAAGCGCGGCGTCAGGCGGCTGTCCTTGATCGGCCCGGTGGATTCGGCGCGGTACACCTGCATGCCGCCGATGCCGAGCAGCGGCAGCACCGCCATGCCCAGGGTGATGATGCCCAGGCCGCCGAGCCAGCACAGCTCGTGGCGCCACAGGTTGACGGCGTGCGGCAGATTGTCGAGGCCGCTGAGCACGGTGGCGCCGCTGGTGGTGACGCCGGACATGGCCTCGAAATAGGCATGGGTGAAGGACAGCCCGGGCAGCGCCAGCATCAGCGGCAGGCTGGCCGAGGCCGCGGTGAGCACCCAGGCCAGCGCCACCAGCAGGTAGCCGTCGCGCGACTTGAGGTCGCGCGCGTAGGGCCGGGTGAAGTGCCACAGCGCCAGCCCGGCGATCAGGTCGGCGGCGCCCGCCAGCGTGAAGGCCCGCAAGGCGCCGTCGCCATAGATCAGGGCCGCGCCAATGGGCGCGAGGTAGGCCGCCCCGAAAGCCATCAGCAACAGGCCCAGCGGGTTGGCGACGTACAGTATGTCCTTGAACAAGCGGTGCTTCCCGAAAATCCCCTGGGCGCAGTTTACACGGGCGCCGCCGCGGCCACGGCCGTTGTGCAGCGGCCCCGCGGTATGCCAGAGTCCTGCCAGACCGCCATAGGGGATGGTATCCGCATGAGCAGCACCGATTCCACGCCAACCGGTGATGAAGCCGCGATCCGCCGCCTGGCCGCGCTGTACGCGCGCGCCATGGACCGCAACGAGCCGCAGCTGCTGGCGGAGATCTTCACCGCCGACGCGGTGCTCGAAGGTCCCGGCTTCGCCATGCGGGGACACGGCGAGATCTGCGCCATCCCGGGCATGCTGCAGCAGATGTACAGCCGTACCCTGCACCAGATCCACAACCAGACCGTCAGCATCGCTGGCGACAGGGCCGAGGCGGAGACCTACTGCACCGCCAATCACCTCACCGCGGCAGCCGACGGCGCCGCCAGCAATCTGGTCTGGGCGATGCGCTACCACGACCGGCTGCGGCGTGAAAATGGCCACTGGCGCTTCCAGCGCCGCAGCGCGGTGATCGACTGGACCGAGACGCGTCCGGCACAATTGACTGCCCCGCCCGCTTCGGGCTGAAACGAAACCGCTTTTCACCCATGAGCGTCTTCACCAAGGTCAGCCACGCCGAGTTGCAGGAATTCCTGCTGCGCTTTCCCCTGGGCGAGCTGATCGGCTACCAGGGCATCGGCGAAGGGGTGGAGAACACCAACTATTTCGTCGACACCAGCGAGGGCCGCTGGGTGCTGACCCTGTTCGAGCGGCTCGACTACAACGACCTGCCGTTCTTCCTCGGCCTGATGGAGCATCTGGCACACCGCGGCTTTCCCAGCGCCATGCCGGTGCCGGACAGCGGCGGACGCAATCTGAGCCTGCTGCACAGCAAGCCGGCGGCACTGGTGATGCGGTTGGCCGGCCAGAGCGTGCTGTTCCCCAACCTGGCGCAGTGCGCCGCGGTGGGCCGCGTGCTCGGCGATCTGCATGTGCTCGGCCAGACTTACGCCGGCCGCTGCAAAAACGACCGCGGCGCGGAATGGCGGCGCGGCACCGCCGAAACCCTGCTGCCGAAGGTCGATGCGGATGCGCATGCGCTGATCGAGACCGAGCTTGCCGCGCAGGCCACGCTCGATCTGGCCGCGCTGCCGCAGGGCGTGATTCACGCCGACCTGTTCAAGGACAATGTGCTGTTCGTCGAAGACCGCCTCAGCGGCGTGATCGATTTCTACTACGCCTGCAACGACGCCCTGCTCTACGACCTCGCCATCACTCTCAACGACTGGTGCACCGAGCCCGACGGCCACGTCAACCAGGCGCGGGCGCATGCCCTGCTCGAAGCCTACCTGTCACGCCGCGAACCGAACGCGGCCGAGCGCGC
>JAMFRN010000106.1 GCA_026224805.1 Nevskia soli | reverse complement strand
GCTGGTGCTGGGCCTGGCCTATGTCTTCTCCGGGCCGGGCCAGCCGATGTTCAAGGTCGGCGTGCTGGCGCCGGCCGGCGCGGCGCTGGACGCGAAGCTGCATCCCTTCCTGGCCACGCCGCAGGTGCAGTTCTACCGCGAGGAGCCGGGCGACCCCGCGCTGCATAAGGTGCAATTGCAGCGCATCGACATGCTGGCCGATTTCACTGTCACGCCCGGCCGTTACTGGGTCAACGAGCAGTCGCCCAAGGGCAAGCTGCTGGAGCAGCTGCTGCGCGGCGCCGGCGGCGATGCCTTGCAGCGCCAGGCCACCAGCGGCGCCGACGCGCGCTATGTGGACTGGGTCACGCCGGGCGTGCTCGGCATGAACATGATGTTCGGTTGCCTGTTCGGCATCGGCTACGTCATCGTGCGCTACCGCAAGAACGGCTATCTCAAGCGCCTCAACGCCACGCCGCTGCGCGCCTTCGAGTTCCTGCTGGCGCAGCTGCTGTCGCGCCTGCTGCTGATCGTGGTGGTCAACTGCGCCGTGTTCATGGCCTGCCGCCTGCTGCTGCATCTGCGCATGGAAGGCTCCTACTGGAATCTGCTGCTGCTGACCACGCTGGCGGTCTTTTCGATGATCGCCATGGGCCTGGTGGTCTCCGCCCGCATCAGTAGCGAGGAACTGGCCGGCGGCATCCTCAACGTCATCGCCACGCCGATGATGGTGGTGTGCGGCGTGTTCTTTTCCATCGACGGCGCGCCGCGTATCCTGCAGATGGTGGCGCAGCTGCTGCCGCTGACGCACCTGATCAACGGCGCCCGCGCCATCATGCTGGACGGTGCCGGCCTGCGGGAAATCGCGCCGAACCTGCTGGCGCTGGCGGCGATGAGCGCGATATACCTGGTGCTCGGCGCGGCCCTGTTCAAGTGGAGGCAGAATTGAAACTCCCCAAGACCATCGATTACCCGCACCACATCAGCTGCATCGACACCGAGCAGGTGCGGCCGGGCATGGCCTGTTGTTACCTGCTGCGCAGCGGCGACAGCTATGCCTTCGTCGAATGCGGCACCTCGCTGTCGGTGCCGGGCCTGCTCAAGGTACTGGAGCATCGAGGCATCGGCCTGGAGCAGGTCAGCTACGTCATGCCGACGCATGTGCACCTGGATCACGCTGGCGGCGCCGGCCTGCTGATGAGCCGGCTGCCCAATGCGAAGCTGGTGATGCATCCGCGTGGTGCGCGCCACATGATCGATCCATCCAAGCTGATCGAGGGCGCCTCCGCGGTCTACGGCGCGGACCAGGTCGCCGCCATGTACGGCGAGATCCTGCCGGTGCCGGAGCAGCGCGTGATCGTGGCCGAGGATGGTTACAAACTGGATTTCAGCGGCCGCCAGCTGCTGTTTCTCGATGCGCCCGGGCATGCGCGGCATCATTACGCCATCTGGGATGCGGAGAGCCGCGGCATCTTCAGCGGCGACGTTTTCGGCCTGTCGTATCGTGAAGCCGATGGTCCGCTCGGTCCCTACCTGTTCCCCACCACCACGCCGGTGCAGTTCGAGCCGGATGCCTGGTACAAGACCCTGGACCGTTTCCTTGAGCTGGATCCAGCCTATGTCTATCTGACGCATTACGGCCGCGTCGGCAATGTGCGCAAGCTGTCGCACGAATTGCGGCGCGGCATCGCCAACTATGAGCGTCTGGCGCGCCACCATGCCGATGCGCCGGATCGTC
>JAMFRN010000105.1 GCA_026224805.1 Nevskia soli | reverse complement strand
CTCTGCAACACCATGCCGGAACAGTACGGCGGCGCCGGCACCGACCGGCTCTACAGCGTGATCATGATGGAGGAGCTGTCCGCGGCCGGCGCCTCCGGCATCGGCTTCAACCTGCACACCGACATCGTCGCCAACTACATCAACAATTTCGGCAACGAGGCCCAGAAAAAGCAGTGGCTGCCGAAGATGGCCACCGGCGAGCTGGTCGGCGCCATCGCCATGACCGAGCCGGGCACCGGCTCCGACCTGCAGGCGGTGAAGACTCGCGCGGTGAAGGATGGCGACGACTACGTCATCAACGGCTCCAAGATTTTCATCACCAATGGCTATCTCTGCGACCTGGTGGTGGTGGTGGCCAAGACCGGCGACAGCGGCGAGGGCGCCAAGGACATGTCGCTGATCGTGGTGGAAGCGGATCGCCCCGGCTTCAGCAAGGGCAAGCCGCTGAAGAAAGTGGGCATGCATGCGCAGGACACCTGCGAGCTGTTCTTCAAGGACGTGCGCGTGCCGCAGTCCCACCTGCTTGGCCCGAAAGAGGGCATGGGCTTCATCATGCTGATGCAGGAGCTGGCCTGGGAGCGATTGATCATCGCCATCATCTCCGTCTCCGGAGCGGAAGCTGCGTTCAAGCACACCCTGGAATACACCCGCAACCGCAAGGTCTTCGGCAAGCCGGTGGCGGCCTATCAGAATTCGCGCTTCAAGCTGGCGGAGATGAAGGCGGAAATCGCCATCGGCCAGGTCTTCGTCGACCGCTGCCTGGAGCTGGTGCTCAAGCGCAAGCTCGGCGTCGATGCCGCGGCCACCGCCAAGTACTGGTGCTCGGACATGATGTCGCGGGTCATCGACGAGTGCGTGCAGCTGCACGGCGGTTATGGCTACATGATGGAATATCCCATCGCCAAGGCCTACATCGACAGCCGCGCCCAACGCATCTATGGCGGCACCAATGAGATCATGAAGGAACTGATTTCGCGGACGCTGTAATTTGCCCATATCACTCATTCCGTTCGCCCCGAGTGCCCGCGAAGCGGGCGTATCGAGGGGTCGCAGCCAGTCCCTCGATACGCGTTGCTTCGCAACGCACTCGGGACGAACGGGAGCAATCGTAAGGCGGCCCGAGGCCGCCGGCTTTGGTGAATACACATGAACACGGCATCCAATCCCCTCCTCTCCGGCATCCGCGTCCTTGACCTGTCGCGCCTGCTGCCCGGCCCCTTCTGCACGCTGTACCTGGCCCAGCTCGGCGCCGAGGTGATCAAGATCGAGGAGCCCAACGGCGGCGACTACACGCGCACCCTGTCGCCGGAGATGTTCGCCCTGGTCAATCGCGGCAAGAAGTCGGTGACGCTGGACCTGCGCAAGCCTGCGGACGTGGAGTTGTTCCATCGCATGGTGGAACAGAGCGACGTGGTGCTGGAGTCGTTCCGTCCCGGCGTGATGGACAAGCTTGGCTGCGGCTACGAGGCGCTGAAGGCCCTTAATTCGCGCCTGGTCTACGCGGCGCTCACCGGCTACGGCCAGAGCGGCCCTTATCGCGACCGTCCCGGCCATGACATGAACTACTGCGGTTACGCCGGCGTGCTAGACCAGATCGGCAGTGCCGGCGGACCGCCGGCACCGTCCAATTTCCAGATCGCCGATCTTGCCGGCGGGGCGCTGACCTGCGCCATCGGCATCCTCGCCGCGGTGATCGGGGCGAAGGCGTCGGGGCAGGGCAGCATGGTCGACGTCGGCATGATGGACGGCACACTTGCCCTGCAGGTGGCGACACTAGCCTCGATGCGTACGCTCGGCAAGGCGCCGGTGCGCGGGCTGGATATGCTCTCCGGCGGCCTGCCCAACTACGCCATCTACGAATGCGCCGACGGCAAGCATCTCGCGCTGGGTTCGCTCGAATCCAAGTTCTTCCAGCGTGTCTGCATCCTGGCGGAACGTCCGGACTTGCTGAAGATGCCCTTTGCTCCCGGCAAGGCCGGCGATGGCCTGCGCCAGGAACTGGTGGCGCTGTTCAAGAGCCGCACGCGCGACGAATGGGATGCCCTGCTGGCGCATGAGGACAGCTGCGCTTCCGCCATCCTCGGCCCGGACGAAGTGCTCAGCAACGAGCAGGTGCAGGCCCGCGGCCTGGTCGAATCCGTCGGTGGCAAACCGGCTTTCACCATGCCGATCCAGTTTTCCACGCCGCGACTGCAACTGGATGAGAGCCCGGCCCTGGGCGCGCACAATCAGCAGGTGCTGGCTGAATTCGGCCTGTCGCGGAACTGAGAATTTGCCGCTCGGTCACTGTAAGGCGTCCATGCCTGCCATGCGCCGCCCGCTCCGCGAAGCCGTCGGCGCCCACAGGCTGCCCTACGATGATCGCGGTGGACGCAGCAGCAATCGTAGAGCGGGCTGTGCCCGCCGCATCGCCACCACCAGCCCAGGATAGCGCCCCATGCAACTCACCCAGGCCGAAGCGAAGTGGTGGCAGACGCTGCCGGAGGATTTCTACCTCCATCCGGACAGCACCGAGCTGGACACGCTGCACCCTCTGAAGGTCCGCGGCACCGCCGCCCTCGATCACCTGCTGCGTACCGGCCTCGGCACCCTGATGGCCTCAGCGCTGGCGCCGCCGTTACTGTCGCGCAAGCGCCTGCGCCATGAACAGGAGCTGCTGTCCTTCTACCGCGAGCTGGCGGAGGCGGGCAATCCCCGGAAGATTTTCGTCCCGCCGCGGGCTGTGACAGTACGCGAGAACAAGCCTGGTCTGCTGTACTACCGTCCCAAAGGGATTCCGGCGCGTCTGCTCAGTTTCGACAGCTCCTTCACCCCGCTGCATCCGCAGCTGCGCGAATCCTACCTCGGCCATTCCAGCAACCGCCGCGCCTGGGCCCAGCACTGGACTCACGCCGACGGGCCGCGGCCGACCCTGATGTTCGTGCACGGTTTTGTCGCCGATCCGTATTGGCTCAACAGCCGCATGTTCGCCTTGCCCTGGCTGTACCGCGCCGGCTACGACATCCTGCTGTGCACTCTGCCATTCCACGGCGCACGCCGCGGCTGGGCGGATCCGTTCAGCGGCTACGGCTATTTCGCGCATGGCCTGGCCAGCCTCAACGAGGCGATGCTCAATGCCATCCATGACCTGCGCCTGTGGCTGGATTATCTGATCGAGCGGGGCGCGCCTTCCGTCGGCATCTCCGGCCTCAGCCTCGGCGGCTACCTGTCGGCCCTGCTCGCCTCGGTGGACGATCGCCTGGCCTATTGCATTCCCAACTCGCCGGTGGTGTCGCCCATCGACATGGCGCGTGAATGGCTGCCGATGCGCTGGCTGTTGCACGCGGTGATGCGGCGCAACGGCATCGGCGTGGAGGACCTGCGCCATGCCCTGGCCCTGCATTCACCGCTGAGCTACACCCCCAGGATTGCCCCTGAGCGCCTGCTCATCATCGGCGGGGCAGGGGATCGCCTGACCCCACCGCGCTTCGTGCGCCTATTGCATGAGCATTGGCAGGGCAGCGCCCTGCACTGGTTCCCGGGCAACCATGTGGTGCATCTGCAGCAAGGCGTCTATCTCAAGCTGATGCGCCGCTTCATGGATCGGCATACGCGGACTGGCGCATAATTCCGGAGTTATTGCCGAAGCACGTCCTTTAACGTCATACCGGCTTTCGCCGGTATGACGCTTGTGCTTCGTCTCCCACTTGCAGATTCATCTATATCGCGGCCCGGAATTCCACAGAAGCCGATGCGCAAACAGCTTCCATCCCGTCCTTCCGCTCCACGCCAGGCGCAGGTGCCGCGGCATGGCCTCGCCAGGGTCCTCTCCAAGCTCGGCGTCTGCTCGCGCAGCCAGGCCGAGGCGATGGTCCTGGCCGGACGCGTCAGCGTGGGCGGTCGCATCGAGCGCAATCCGGAGCGTCCCACCCTGGCCGGGCGCGAGCGCATCGCCGTCGACGGTGTCGAGGTGGAAGCGGCATCGCGGGTCTACATCGCACTGAACAAGCCGCGCAAGGTGGTGGTCAGCGCCGCTGACGAGCGCGGCCGCGATACGGTCTATGGCCTGCTCGAAGGCGCGGGCCTGCCCTGGCTCGGCCCCGTCGGGCGTCTCGACCAGGCCAGCGAGGGCCTGCTGCTGCTCAGCAACGATACCGCTTGGGCGGCGGGCATCACCGACCCGGTGGCGCAGCTCGAAAAGACCTACCACGTCCAGGTCGCCGGCATTCCCGATGGCGCCGCGCTCTCCGCCATGCTGGCCGGGATCGCCGACGAGGGCGAGCACCTGTCCGCGCTGCGCGCCAGCCTGCTGCGCTCGGGCGAGAAGAACGCCTGGCTGGAAGTGGTGCTCGACGAAGGCCGCAACCGCCACATCCGTCGCCTGCTCGCGGCCCTGGGCTACGAAGTGCAGCGGCTGGTGCGCGTGGCCATCGGCCCGGTGATTCTCGGTGATCTGCAAAAGGGCGCCTGGCGCTACCTGCGCGCGGAAGAGGTGGCGCAGCTCGGCCCTGTTGCGGATGCCGGTACAGGAGGCAGGTCGTGAACGGCCTGCTGAAACGCCTGCTCAATCGCGGCCTGGCGCTCAACGAGCGCACCCTGGCCGTGGCGGACAATGCCTTCGACTGGCTGTTCCTGCGCGAGATCCTGATCAAGTCCGGCCTCACGCCTTTCAACATCGTATACAAGGGCGATCCGATGTCGGTGCGTTACTACGCGCTGCCCGAATCGCAGATCGAGCTGGCTGATGGCAGCGTCATGCGGGTGGAGCGCAAGCAGCACGCTCTGCCGCTGCTGCTGGTACCGCCGCTGGGCGTGACCACCGAAACCTTCGACCTGCTGCCGCAGCGCAGCCTGGTGCGCTACCTGGCCGCGCGCGGCTTCCGCACCTATCTGGTCGATTGGGGTACGCCGGAACGGCGCCATGCCCACCTCGGCATGAAGGACTATGCCGACACCATGATGGGCGAGGCCATCGCCGCGGTGCGCGCGCATTCGGGGGTGAAGGACATCTCCCTGATGGGCTGGTGCATGGGCGGCCTGCTGTGCCTGCTGCATACCGGTTTGAGCCATGACCGGCACATCCGCAACCTGGTCACCGTGGCCAGCCCCATCGACCTGCGCGGCGGCGGCATCGTCGCCCGCGCCGCCTCGGCCCTGAATACGCCGGCGCGCCTGATCCGCAAGTTCACCGGCTTCCGCTTGCACAACCTGGCCCCGATCAAGCTGCACGCCCCGGGCTGGCTGACCACGCTGGCGTTCAAGCTGACCGACCCGCTCAAGAGCGTCACTACCTACTGGGACCTGATCACGCGCCTGTGGGATCGCGAGTTCGTCGAGAGCTACAGCACCACCTCCGATTACCTCAACAACATGCTGGACTATCCCGGCGGCGTGATCCAGGACATGGTGGTGAAGATGGCGGTGGACAACAGCCTCGCCGCCGGCCGTGTCGAATTCGGCGGCAGGGTGGCGGAGCTGGACCGCATCAAGGCGGCGCTGCTGGTCTATGCCGGGGCCAGTGATAGCCTGGTGCCGGCCGACATCGCCCACCAGATCGTCGACATCGTCGCCAGCAAGGACAAGGAATTCCGCATCGCTCCCGGCGGGCACATGGGCGTGATGCTCGGCGGCAAGGCGCAGCAGGAAGTATGGGCCGGCTCCGCCGACTGGTTGGCGAAGCGCTCCAGGTCCCGCTCGCGCGCGCCGGCCAAGCCTAGCCAGGCCGACGCCGACCTGCGCGCCGCGCGGCAGCTCCGCGACGCTGAAGATCCGATGCTTTAGGGGCGGCTCAGGTGGACGCCGGTTTCAGGCTGAAATAAGCGATCACCAGCAGCGGCACGCCCAATGCGCCCCAGGACAGCGCGTTCCAGATGCCATCTCCCAGCAAGGCCGAGATCAGGCCGAAGATGCTCACCGCCGCGAGCAGCGCGGGTACGCGAAATACACGCCATGTCGTCCAGCGCCGCGGCAAGGCGGCAGCTTCCGTAGTCTTCATTGCATTGGCACCTGCGCAGTCTCGAACGCATTGACCTCGCCGCGCTCGATCTCGGCAATGCGCGCCTCGATCGGCGACTTGCGCCGTGCCAGCCACAGGTACAGCCCGCTGCCAAGCACCACGATCGCCACGACATCCAGCAGCGCCCAGATGATTTTCAAGGGCAAGCCGCCATAGTCACCAAAGTGCAGCGGCCGTGACACCTCAAGGGCCCTCAGATACCAGGGCAGACCCTGTGCCTGCGTCAGCGCATTGGTCTGCACGT
>JAMFRN010000104.1 GCA_026224805.1 Nevskia soli | reverse complement strand
GGCACCGACAGCGGCGTATGCGTCGCGAACAGCATCCAGACGATGCCGGCCAACGCCGCCGGCAGCGCAGTGATGATGACGAAGGGATCGCTCCAAGACTGGAAATTGATCACGATCAGGAAATAGATCAGCACGATCGCGCCGAGCAGGCCAAACAGCAGGCCGGTGTAGGCGCTGTACATGGTCGCCGTCTGCCCAACCAGGGCGACGATCGAGCCTTTCGGCTTGTCCTTGTCGTTGCGCGCGATGAGCTTGCGGATGTCGCCGGCGACGCCGCCGAGGTCGCGCCCCTGGGTGGTGGCGTAGATCTCCACCATCGAGGAAATGTCGTACTGGGATACCACGGCGTTGCCATGGCCGCGCCGGATGTCGGCGATGCCGCCCAGCACCGTGGTCGGCGCACCCTTCGCATTGATCGGCAGATTCTGCAGCGCCGGCAGGGTGTCGATCTGGTATTGCGGCGTTTGCAGCGCCATCGCATATTCCACGCCGTTTTTCTCGTTGAGCCAGTAGGTTGGCGCAACCTGGGTGGAACTGGCCAGGTTGACGACCATGCTATTGGTCACGTCGGCTGCGGTGACGCCGGTGTACTGCGCGCGTGTGCGGTCGATGTCGACATTGAATGTCGGCAGCGCGGCGGACTGCTGGATGCGCGCGTCGGCCACCCCGGTGATATGGCGGACCTGCTCCAGCAGCTTGTTGGCGTAGGCGAAGTCGGCATTGAGATCGTTGCCGCGGATCTGCAGATCGATCGGCGCTGGTGCGCCGAAGTTGAGAATCTGGCTGACGATATCGGCGGGCAGGAACGAAAAGGTCATGCCGGGAAAACGGCGCGGCAGCTGGTCGCGCAGACGGCTGACGTAGCCGGCGGTCGGCGCGTGCCCCTCGTTGAGCGAGACTTGGATGTCTCCGTCCGATTCGCCGATGGTGCCGGTATTGTTGTAGATGGTATTGATCGACGAAAGATAAGTGCCGATGTTGTCCACGATCGCCGCCACCTCATTCGGCGGGACGACTTCCCGGATCGCCTTCTCCACCTCGGTGAAATGCGCCGCCGTCTGCTCGATGCGCGTGCCGACCGGCGCCCGCACGTGCAGCAGCATCTGGCCGCCATCGACCTGGGGGAAGAAATTGCGGCCGAGAAACGGCATGAGCAGGAAGGAGACGGCGATGAAGCCGAGAAAGCCGGCGACGAACAGCCTGCGGTGTTCGATGGCGAGGCCGAGCAGATCGTGATAACCGGCGCGCAGGCGCATGAACTGCGCCTCGAACCAGCGCTGGAAGCGCACCAACGGGTTCCTGGTCGGCGGCGGCGGCGCCTCCTTGCCATGTTCGTCGAGGTGCACCACGTGGCGGTGCAGCAGATATTTCGCCATTGTCGGCACCAGCGTGCGCGAAAGCAGGAACGAGCAGACCATCGCGAACATCACGCTTTCCGCCATCGGCACGAACAGGTAGCGGGCCACGCCGTCGAGGAAGAACATCGGGATGAACACGATGCAAATGCACAGCAGCGAGACGAAGGCCGGCACGACGATCTGCGAGGCGCCGTCGATGATCGCGGTCTCCACTTCCTTGCCCTGCTCGAGATGGTAGTTGATGCTTTCGATCGTCACCGTCGCCTCGTCGACGAGGATGCCCACGGCGAGGGCTAGGCCGCCGAGGGTCATGATGTTGAGAGTTTCGCCTATCGCCGACAGCGCGGCGATCGCGCCGAGCACCGACAACGGAATCGAGGTGGTAACGATCAGGGTCGAGCGCCAGCTGCCGAGGAACAGCAGGATCATCAGACTGGTCAGCGCCGCGGCGATGACGCCTTCGCGGATCACGCCCTCGATCGAAGCGCGGACGAAGATCGACTGGTCGCCGATCGGCTTGACTTCAAGCGCGTCGGGCAGCGAAGGCTGGATGACAGTCAGCATCTTCTTGATACCGCTGACGATGTCGAGCGTCGAAGTGGTGCCGTTCTTGAACACGCTGAGCAGCACCGAACGATTGCCGTCGACGTGGACGATGTTGGTCTGCACCGCGCTGCCGTTGTACACATGAGCGACATCGCGCATGTAGACCATTGCGCCCCCCACGCTCTTGATCGGCAGATTGTCGAGATCGGCGATTTTCGACGGCGCGTTGTTGAGGTTGATGGTGTACTCATAATCGCCGATCTTTTCCGTACCCACCGGCGTGATCAGGTTCTGCGCGGCGAGCGCGTTGGCGACGTCGAGGCCGGTCAGCCCGCGCGACTGCAGCGCGGCGGTGTTCAGGTCGAACATGACCTGCGGGGTCTTGCCGCCGAACGGATACGGGATGCCCGCGCCCTGCACCGTGACCAGACGCGTGCGCACGAAGTTGAGGCCCAGATCGGCGAGATTCTGCTCGGTCAGGCCCGTGCCGGACAGCGCCAGCTGGATGATCGGCACCGTCGAAGCGCTGTAGTTGAGGATCAGCGGCGGCGTCGCGCCCGCCGGCATCTGCTTGAGCAGGGTCTGCGAGATCGCGGTGACCTGCGCGTTGGCGGTGGCGATGTTGGCCGACGGATGAAAGAAGATCTTGACGATACCGAAGGTGGTGTACGAACTCGCTTCGATATGCTCGATGTCGTTGACCGTCGTCGTCAGCGCGCGCTCGAAGGGCGTAATCATGCGCCCGGCCATCTGGTCGGGCGGCATGCCCTGGTATTGCCAGGCCACGCCGATGATCGGTATGTTGATGCTCGGGAAGATATCGACCGGCATGCGCAGCGCGGAGAGCGCACCGGCCAGAAGTACGAGCAGGGCCAATACGATGAAGGTGTAGGGCCTACTCAGCGCGATACGGACGATTGCAAGCATGTGGACACCGGAGCACGAGGAGGTCGGCTAACACTAAGGATGCGCGCCGATCATCCGGCAGCATCACGACCTCGAAGGGATTCTGGAACACTCTCCAGATCGGGCGCACGTCCTGGGCCACTATGGACAGGAGCGTTCAGCGCCGGGGATTATCGCCTAACACGGAATCAGAATGTAGCGTCAATGGCGTAAAGGCAGTATTTCTAAACAATTGATAATGTTCGGCGAGGACTTGGTCCGCCGGTTACGAAGCGATCGCAACATGATGCACTCAGGGCCGCCTCAACCGGGCGATGAGGAAGTCGACGAAAACGCGAATCCTCGGCGCTAGATCGTGCCCGCGCAGATAGACGACATTCAACGGCGCGGATGAGGCCACATGCTTGGGCAGGACCTGGACCAGGCGCCCGGCTTCCAGGTCGTCCGTCACGTCCCCGATGGATTTGAGAGCAATTCCCATGCCCTGCAAGGCCATGGCATGCGCCGCTTCGCCATCGTTGCACACGATACGGGCGGCAATGCGCATGGGCCGTACCTTGGAGCCGTTGTGGAATCGCCATTCCGCCATGGGCGCAGCCCCGATGACAATGCAGTCGTGCCGCGACAGGTCCGACAGGCGCTCCGGCTTGCCACGCCGCAGCAGATAGTCCGGCGATGCGCACAGCACCCGGCGGTTCTGCACCAGCTCCCGCGCGATCATGCTGGAATCGCGTAATACGCCATACCGGATTGCCAGGTCGAAACCGCCCTCGATCAGGTCCAGCACGTCGTCGCTCAGGTGCAGCTGTATGCGCAGCTGCGGATGCAGCAGGCTGAATTCCGCCAGCAGGGGCACCAACCGGCGCCGACCGAAGCTGTTCGGGGCGGTCATCTTCAGCAGTCCGGCAACCCCGCCCCCTTGCCGGGTCAGCGCTTCCCTCGCCTGTTCCAGCTCCGTCATGACCTTCACCGCATGGGCATACAGGAGCTTGCCTTCCTCGGTCACGGCCATCCTGCGCGTGTTGCGGTTGATCAGCCGCACGCCCAGCCGCTCCTCGAACACGGCCAGCCGCTTGCTCACCACGGCCAGCGACAGCCCCATCTCGGCCGCCGCGGAGGTCAGGCTCCCCAATGCCACCGTGCGTTCAAACGCCTTCAGGCCAGGCAGGTCCTCGATCGTATTCATTATCAAATACCCGGAGATAATTTATTAACAATACCGGAAATCATTTATTAAAAATTATTAATATTCCGGTCACTCTCCGCTCGCGACACAACGATTCAATGCCCATTGGCCCGGCACGGGCAAAATTCGCTTTCGGCCCGCTGGCGCATGATGCGCCGCCCGGACTGGTCAATTGCCCCGCTGTTTTCGCAGCATGTGTTCGACCGAGCGGGCGCCAGGCGTTCGGGAACACGGCCTTCTGCAATTCTAGCTGCGGCTGAACCCCACCCTTTCTTGTGCCCTCCGCTGCCCGGGTGTTAGCGTCAGGCCGCGTGGACCATAGCTAGGAGACCCCGTACGCGCCGGGACAGCCGCCGTCTGGGAGAACGTGATGCCCGGGATATTCGCTCCGCACTGCCGCAACATCGCCGCATCCATCACCATCGCGGCACTGCTGCCGGCCTGGGCCGCACCGGCCCTGGCGCAGACCGCGCAGCGCAATGCGGTGCTGGTGGATACCAATGCTTCACAGCTGTGCGTGGACACCATCAACAGCTATCGCGCCCGCCTGCAGCTGCAGCCGTTGGCGCGCTGGGTCGACGGTGAAAGCGCCGCCGCCTCGCAAGCGCTTGCCGACTCGCGCAGCGGCGTGCCGCACGGCGCGATCGTCGCCTTCGAGCAGACCCCGCAGGGCCGCAACGCCTCCATCTCGCAGAACGAATGCCCGGGCTATCCCGGCACGGCCACGCAGGTGGTGACGCAATGCACCGCGCAGATGTGGGCTGAAGGCCCCGGCAGCGACTACCAGAAGCACGGTCACTATCTCAACCTGAGCAATCCCGCGGCGACCAAGGTCGCCTGTGGCTTCGCCACTGCCGCGGACGGCACGCTGTGGGCCACGCAGAACCTCACGCCCTACAGCGCGCCGCTCGATCCCACGCACAGCCGGCAGGAGGATCTGGACGACGACAACTCACGCCCGGTCGCCGCGAAATTCTGCTTCGACAGCATCAACAGCTATCGCAGCAGCGCGGGCCTGCCGGCCTATCAGGAATGGCCGGAGGGGGAGCAATGCGCCTCACGCCAGGCCGCGCTCTATGCCCGCAGCGGCGCGCCGGACCTGGACAAGGACGCCTGCCTCGCGGGCCGGGCGTCCGGGCAAAGCGTCTGCGCCAGCAGCGCCGGCACACTCAAGGGCACCGTGGCGGATTGCCTGAAAAACGGCTGGAACGAAGGGCCCGGAGCGGATTTCCAGGCCCACGGCGACTACCTCAACATGTCGAGCCGGCAATACACCAGCGCGGCCTGCGGCTTCGCCAGGGGCGCGGACGGCTCGGTGCAGACGGTGCAGCTCTACAAGTAGCGCGGGCGCCGCAGTGATCCCCGGATCTGCGGGCCTGTTTCCCTGACGCAGGGCCGCGCCTCGTCCGCAGCGGCTGGCCCCTGCGCCGCATGGACCGCCCCCTCATTGACCTATGTATGCCAGCGCACAGCGCCCGGCGTGCCAGAGTGATCCAATCCATTGACGATTCGCGCGGCAACAACGCGCAATGCGGTTCACGCGAGGGTGATTATCATGTTATTCGGCGGCGGAATTCTCGGAACAATCCTGGTGGTCGTTCTCATCATTTTCGTAGTACGGCGTCTGTAAGTCCGCCTGAGGGTGGAGCCTGGCGACGCGCACGGAGCCTGCGGCAGAGCAGATCGCCGTTGCGGCGCCCACTTGGATCAGTGGAGATTCCCATGAAACCTATGAAGCTTGCCGTTTTGATACTGGCGGCCTTGCTGCCGCTCACTGCCTGCGTCTTCGTGCCGGATCATCGCAACGATGGACCTCACGACGATCACTGGCGTCAGGCCCATTGCGATCATGACGGGCACTGCGATCATCAGTAGCGGTTTGCACCGGCCGACACCCGTCTGACGGGATCACACGGCGCAAGTCGCCCGGGCTCGATCAGCTCCGGCGTACGCCTCGGGGCTAGGGCTTGGCCAACGCTTTCGGCTGTACCTGCTTGACGGGCCGTGCCGCGGCCACCGTCTGCGTCGTCCTGGCGGGCGCGATGGAACTGTTCATCTGCGGCTTGCCCACGGTGACGGCGTGCTTCTGCGCGCCGTTGACCGAGTTGTTGACGATGGTGTTGAAGGCGGCCAACGGCGTGTCGAAGTGCTTGAGCCCGGCCAGCGAGCGGTCGTCGCTGCCGAATAATTTGGAGCCGGTGGAATACAGCAGATCCTGGTGATTGCGATAGACGTGATTCATGCCGGCGGCATCGCAGTAGGCGATGGTCACGTCATAGCGATCGGTGGGCTTGTGCAGGCTGTGCAGGCCGAAAGTCATGCCGGACAGGAAGTAATTCACCTCGGTGCCTGTCGACAGGTCCGGCGCGTTTTCCACCAGCACCAGCAGGCGCTGCATCGCATCGGAGCCGGGACGGGCCGGCACCACGGCGAGCGGGCGGGACTTGATCACCGCGGCGATCACCGGGGCGAAGTCGTCGCCGGGGCGGCCGAGGCGATGCACGTCCCACTGCCCCTTGGCGCGCAGGCCCTCGCTCACCGACTGGTACAGCGTATCGCCGGCCTTCGGCACGACCTGGCCGTCCTGCTTGAAGGTCACGCCGACGTTGAGCGTCGCCGGCATTTTGGTCGGCGCGCCGAGATGCACCACGCCGCCGAGCACGTCGGGCGAGCCATCGGTCCTGACGTAGTAATGGTTGTCCATGCCACAGGCCGATACGGCCAGTGTTGCCAGCGCGACGCCGGCAAGCGTATGCAATTTCGACTTGTGCATCATCCCCTGTCCCCCCGCGTCGATGACGTCCCCGCCGCAACAGCGCCGGGTCCATGACTCATTGACCGGAGAGCAGGTTAAGCCCGCCGCCGCCGGCGCGGGCGCCATTGGTGACGAACGTGTCAGATCGGCGGATGAAGGGGGCGCGACGGTGCCAGACCCGCCGCGCAACGCAGTCGCGATGCTGCTACCTGGGAGACTACGCGCTGCGTATCCGCTACGACGCTAGCCGATCGGCGCCGAAATGGTTTGCGTCGGCTGCTGGAAGAACTGCCACAGCTGCAGCGTGGCATCCAGATTTTGCGTGGTGGCGCCGTACTGCGAAGGATACGGCGAGCCCGGCCAGGTGTGGCCGCCGCCATTGACCACGAAAAAATCCACGCCAATCCCCGACGGGCAGGACTGATAGGTGTTGAGCGTGACGGAGGGACTGCTGGTGAAGAGCTCCGGCAGCAGATCGACCAGCGGAGAGGTGGCCGAGCAGCCTTCCTCCTGCGCCCAGAAAGCGGCGCTGTCCGGCGCCGATTGTGTGCCGATCTTGGGCTGGCCCAGGAAGCTGTTGATCGGGTCGGCGGTGCCGTTGATGAAGGCCAGGGAAATCTTGCGCGAGGGATTGCAGCTCGCGGCCAGGGTGTTACGCACCAGCGAGCCGACCGCCGCGGCGGCGGCAATGGTTGAAGACAGATTGCAGACCAGGGTCTCGGTCATGAATCCGCCCTCGGAAAAGCCCATCACATAAACCCGCGACGGATCGGTCTGGTATTGCTGCGCAATATTGCCGATCAGGGTGGAGATGAAGCCGAGGTCGTCGGGTCCGGACGCAATGAGCTCGTCGTTCCAGGTGTCGTTTTCGCCCTGCGGCAGCACCACGATGGCGCCGTCGTCGGCGGCCAGGCGCCCGACGCGGGTGAGGTTGGCCATCTCGACATTAGTGGTCGCCAGCGGGTGCAGCATCACCAGCAGGGGGGCACCCACCACCGGCGCATCCGGCACGATGCCGATGTAGCTGCGCTGGTCGCCGCCCTGGTCGATGGTGCCGACGATGGTGGTGGTCCCCGGCGTCGCAATCAGCCCGGAAACAGCGCTGGCGCCGCTCACCCCCACCACGGGCGCCGAGGAACTGCCGCAGCCGCAAAGTGTCACCAGCAGCGCGCAGGCCAGCCCGCGCGCAAACATCAACATCCTTGTCATGGTGTCTTACCTGAGCCTGAAACAATCTTTATGGAAGCCGATGTTGGAGTCGCTGGACCGCGTCCGGGTTCCCCCGTATTTCAACCAGGGGATTCGACCCCGGCGCCTCCATTCCTCATGCATGCGCAGTGCCATGTCGCCGCAGGGGCGCTCCAGCATAGTCGATTATGCTGTAGCCGATCCGCCCTGTCCCGCGAGCATGCGCCGATGTTTCGCAAGATCCTCATCTGGAGTATTGCACTGCTGGCCTTGGGCTATGTCGCCTGCGCCATTTTCCTCGATGTGGAGCAGCGCACGCTTCTGTATTTCCCGCAGTACACCCATGTCGAGCCGGGGCAGACCGACTTTGCCCTGCAGCGCGGCGCGGTGACGCTGCGCGGCTGGGTGATGAATCCGGGGCAAAGCCGCGCGCTGATCTATTTCGGCGGCAATGGCGATGCGGTGCAGACCATGCGCGAGGACTACGCCCGCTGGGCGCCGGACCGCACCGTCTACCTGCTGGCCTACCGCGGCTATGGCGCCAGCGACGGCGCGCCGACCGAAGCGGCGCTGTTCGGCGATGCGCTGGCGCTCTACGACGACGTGCGCACGCGGCAGCAGGACATCGCCGTGGTCGGGCGCAGCCTGGGCAGCGGCATCGCCACCTGGCTGGCCGCGCAGCGGCCGCTGCAGAAGCTGCTGCTGGTGACGCCATACGACAGCATCGCGCGGGTGGCGCAGGGCCGCTTTCCGATGTTCCCCGCCGCGCTGATGATGGAGGACAAGTTCGAGTCCTGGCGCTATGCCCCCGCGGTGCACTGCCCGGTGCTGGTGATCGCGGCGGAAGATGACCGGGTGGTTCCGGCGGCGAGCACGGCGCGTCTGATGGAAACCTTTTCGCCCAGGCCGCAGTACATCCGCCTCGACCACACCGGCCACGGCAACATCGTCAACGATCCGGCCTATGCCGCCGCCGTCACCAATTTCCTGCGCTAGCCCTGCCTGACCCCATCCGGCCAGGGTCGGCCCCCACCGGTCCCCTTATGTCATCCTGAGCACAGCGAAGGATCTGGCCCCGCATCCTCAACGGGCTTGGTTGACGCGCCAACCGCACCCATATTGCTGCAAACACGAAAAGCCGCCGCGGAGACCTGCGCATGCCCAGCTACGACTTCGACCTGATCACCATCGGCGCCGGCTCCGGCGGCGTGGCCGCCAGCCGCTACGCCGCCAGCCACGGCGCGCGGGTGGCGATCTGCGAAGCCGGCCGTGTCGGCGGCACCTGCGTGCTGCGCGGCTGCGTGCCGAAAAAGATCTTCATGTTCGGCGCCCAGTTCGCCGACGCCTTCGCCGATGCCGCCGGTTACGGCTGGCAGCTGCCGCAGCCGACCTTCGAGCTGTCGCGCCTGACCGCCGCGAAGAACGTCGAGACCGACCGGCTGGAGGTGATTTATCGCAAGTTGCTGGCCGACGCAGGCGTGCAGCTGCTGGAAGGACATGCGCAGCTGCTCGATCCGCATACCGTGCTGGTCAACGGCGAGCGCCTTTCGGCGCAGCGGCTGCTCATCGCCACCGGCAGCTCGCCCAACCACCCCGCCCTCCCCGGCGTCGAGCTGGCCGTTACTTCCAACGAGATGCTGGAACTCACGGCGCTGCCGCCGCGCCTGCTGGTGCTCGGCTCGGGCTATATCGCCGCGGAGTTCGCCGGCATCTACCGCGGCTTCGGCAGCGCGGTGGCCATGGCCTATCGCGCCGACTTGCCGCTGCGCGGCTTCGACGCCGACTTGCGGCGGCGGCTGGCGACGGCGATGGCGGACCGCGGCGTCGGGCTGCACCATGGTTTCCAGCCGCAGCGCCTGGAGCGCGCGGGCGGGGACATCATCTGCCACGGCGCGGACGGCCGGCAGCTGCGCGCCGATCTGGTGCTCAATGCCATGGGGCGCTCGCCCAATACCGCACATATGGGCCTGGAGCAGGCCGGCGTGGCGCTGCAAGCCGGTTCCGGCGCGGTGCGGGTGGATGCGTATTCGCGCAGCAGCGTGCCTTCGATCTTCGCCGTGGGCGATGTCACCGACCGCCTCAACCTGACGCCGGTGGCCATCGCCGAAGGGCGGGCCTTCGTCGACAGCGAGTTCGGCGGCACGCCGCGCGCCATCGATCACCAGACCGTCGCCAGCGCCGTGTTCTCGCAGCCGCCGCTGGCCAGCATTGGCCTGAGCGAGGAGCGGGCGCTGGCGCAGGGACATCGCGTGACGGTGTTCGAGGCGGATTTCCGCCCGATGAAGAATGTCCTGGCCCGCCGCGCCGAGCGCAGCTACATGAAGCTGGTGGTCGACGCGGCTAGCGACAAGGTGCTGGGCCTGCACATGATCGGCGCCGACGCGCCGGAAATCGTGCAGAGCCTGGCGGTGGCGGTGACCATGGGCGCCAGCAAGCGCGACTTCGACGCCACCATGGCGGTGCACCCCACCGCCGCCGAGGAATTCCTGCTGATGCGCAAGCCGCGCCGCTGAGCCCGCGCTGCCGTGTACCGGCACCAAATCCGCTCCACGCGGTCCGATAGAGGCAGCCGCCCGATCATCGCGCCGGCTCGCCGCCCCTTAGGCCTTCGAGTTTCCTGTCGATGCAACTGCGCCTACTGATTCTGTTGAGCTGCCTGCTCTGCACCTGCCCCGCTCAGGCGCGGGAGCAGATCCTGAAGGTCGGCAACCTGCAGGTCACCGCCTGGTCGCCGGACCAGCCCGTGCCCGGGAAACTGCCGGTGCTGATCTTTTCCCACGGCCTGCATGGCTGCGACGTGCAGTCGCGCTTCCTCACCCAGGCATTCGCCGCGGCCGGCTACCTAGTGTTCGCGCCGAACCACCGCGACGCCTCCTGCAACGGCGGCAGGACGCCCTGGTTTGAAGGCACCGAACTGATGTTCCTGCATCCGGAACAGTGGACCGAAGCCACCTACCGCAACCGCGCCGACGACGTGCGCCGCCTCATCGCCGGCCTTTACGACGACGAGCGCTTCCGCGATCGCGCCGACTGGTCGCGCCTCGGCCTGGTCGGCCATTCGCTCGGCGGCTATACCGCGCTGGGGCTGGCCGGCGCCTGGCCGGGCTGGAAGCTACCGGGCGTCAAAGCGGTGCTGGCGCTGGCGCCCTACAGTCACCCCTTTACCGTGCAGCGCACGCTGGCCGGCCTGTCGGTGCCGGTGATGTACCAGTGCGGCGAGAACGATTTCGCCATCACCCCCATCGTGGCCCAGGCACTGGGCAGCTACGAGCAATCGCCGCAGCCCAAGTACTACGTCGAGTTCGCCGGCGCCGGGCACCTGGTCTGGACCGACTCGGACGATACCGACCGCAAGGCCATCCTGGCGTACAGCCTGGCCTTCCTCGATCACTACGTGAAAGGCCGGCCGGCGAGTGCGCTGCTGACCCAGGCCATGCCCGGCGTGGCGCGCCTGCGCTATGCCTCGGAGCTGGGCAACAGCGACCCGCAAGGCCAGCCGGCGCCCGCAGGCGCGGAAAATAACGCGGGCGGCGGATCCAGATAGGCCGGCGCGGCGTATAGTCGGAAGAGATGCCGTGAGTCTCCGGGGGCCGCGCCATGATCTCCACCCGTAAGCTGAAAATCCTGCTCGGCGCGGCGTTGCTGCCGCTGGCTGCCGCGGCGTACGCCGCTCCGGTGCCGCATCCCGATCCGAAGCTCGATCCGGCAGCGGTGGTGCGCATCCAGCTCAAGGCTATGGCCCACAACGACCGGCCCAGGCCGGATGCCGGCCTGGCCATCGTCTACGGTTTCGCTTCCCCGGTGAACCGGGAGCAGACCGGACCTCTGGAGCATTTCAGCGCCATGGTGCATACCGGCTACGGGCAGTTGCTGAACCACCGCTCCGCCCGCCTGAGCCATACCATCATCGACGGCGACCAGGCCCTGCAAGGGGTGGAACTGGTGGACCAGCACGGCGTCACGGTGCGCTTCGTCTTCATCCTCAGCCGCCAGAGCGAGCCGCCCTATGCCGGCTGCTGGATGACCGATGGCGTGGTGCCGCAGCCGCCGGACGCCGACCAGCAGGCGATATGAAGCGGCGACCCGCGGCGATCAGCCGTCTTATCGCCTGCGTGCGATAACTCAGGCCGCGGCGACGTCCGCGGCGACCTTGAAGCTGATGATCTTGTCCGGATCGGTGACGCTGCCGTTGCGCGAAGGGCTGCCCTTCTTGATGGCGTCGACGTATTCCATGCCCGAAGTCACCTTGCCCCAGATGCTGTACTGGCCGTCGAGGCTGGGGGTATCGTCGAGCATGATGAAGAACTGGCTGTCGGCCGAGTTCGGATCCTGGGCGCGCGCCATCGAGCAGACGCCGCGCACATGCTTCTCTTTGGAGAACTCCGCCTTGAGGTGCGTGCCGGAGCCGCCGGTGCCGGTGCCGTGCGGGCAGCCGGTCTGCACCATGAAGCCCTCGATGACGCGGTGGAACACGATGCCGTCGTAGAAGCCCTTGCGCACCAGCTCCTTGATCTGCGCGCAATGCTTCGGCGCCAGGTCGGGACGCATCTCGATGACCACGCGGCCGGCGGGGACTTCGAGGTAAAGGGTGTTTTCCAGATCGGCTGCCATGTGGGTTCTCGTCAAGATGGTGGTTCGTTGGTGGCGCGCATTTTAAGTGTTTTTGCCCGTTGGCGCGGACGGTGCCCTGTAAAGCCTGCTACGGCCCGCTTTTCTCCAGCCGCAACGCCTGAACAGAGCAATAGCCATCACGCAGCACCAATCCAATCCCCTCTCCCCACGTGTAGTGCAACCGTAGGAAGTCCTTTTTTGGGAGGGAGAGGGCCAAGGGGCAGCACACTCCGCAAGGCGCCCGGAAGCCCCGGTTTGACAGGCCGCGACTAATTAGTGAACATATGTACACTCAATCATCCGTGCCAGATCCCACCGCCATGCCCCCGCAAACGCCCATACGCCCGGCGGACCTCCACGGCGTGCAGCGGCTGGCCATCGACGCCACCCTGCGCATGACCGATCTGGTGGAAGCGATGCACCTCAACATCTCCCGCGCGCCGTGGATCTTCGGCGAGGCGGCGCAGGGGCGCACGCGCGGCATCACCGGCCTGGTCTACCACAGCATCCGCACCATCACCGCCGGCGTCGGCAGCACCCTCGATGCTACCCTGGGCCTGGCCGTGAAATCGCTCGAAGCGGCGCTGGACAGCAGCGCCTCCTCGCCAGCGCGCGAAGCGGTGCTGGCGGCAGCCAACGGCGTGTTCGGCGATCACCTGGCGGACAGCGGCAACCCGCTGGCCATCCCGATGCGCCTGCGCCATCAAGGCCGCCCCCTGCTGCTGGAGCGCGCGGCGCTGGCCAGCGCTTTTCCGGATGCTTCGGGAAAGCTGCTGGTGCTGGTACACGGCCTGTGCATGAACGACCTGCAATGGCGCCGCAACGGCCACGATCACGGCGCGGCCTTGGCGCGTGACGGCGGCTGGCAGCCGCTATACCTGCACTACAACAGCGGCCGCCATGTCTCGACCAATGGCCGCGAGTTCGCCGAGCTGCTGGAAACGCTGGTCGCGCAATGGCCGGTGCCGGTAACGGAACGGGTAATCGTGGCGCACAGCATGGGCGGCCTGCTGACGCGCAGCGCCTGCGAACATGCCGCGCTGTCGCAGCAGCGCTGGCTGGGGCGCTTGCGCAAGATCGTGTTCCTCGGCACACCGCACCACGGCGCGCCGCTGGAGCGCCACGGCCACGGCCTGCAGCGCCTGGTCGGCATCAGCCCCTATACCGCGCCGCTGGCGCGGCTCGGCATGATCCGCAGCGCCGGCATCACCGACCTGCGCCACGGCAATGTGCTGGACCAGGACTGGCAGGAGCAGGACCGCTTCGGCCTGCCGCATGACACGCGCTGTCCCCTGCCGCTGCCGGCGGGGGTGGAGTGCTACGCGGTGGCGGCCACTTCCGGCCGGCGCGCCGGCGATCTCAAGGACGCCTGGCTCGGCGACGGGCTGGTGCCGATGGACAGCGCACTGGGACGGCATGCCGAGGCGCGGCACTGCCTGTCGTTCTCGGAGGCGAACCAATCCCTGCATCATGAGACGAGCCATTGGGATCTGCTGGACAAGCCCGCGGTGTATGAGCCGGTTCGCCAGTGGCTTTGCGATCCTCGCTAAAACCAATTCTTGTCATTTTGAGCGCAGCGAAGAATCTGGCCTGGTCACTCAATCATTCGGCGCGGCCAGATCCTTCGCTGCGCTCAAAATGACAGGAGCTGATGTGGTCATGAGTTCCGGAGACTTTCTTTACTCCGGCTTGCGCCCTTCACGCTCCGCCCGCGCCGCGAGAATCGCCGCCACCTGCTCTTTCCAGCGCTCCAGCTCCCGATCGTAGAGATTGAATACGCACATCGGGCAGTCGCTGCAGCAGCAATCTTCGTCGCGCGGCGGGATTGGGCGCGGCGGCAATTCCGGATCAGCTTGGGCGGTATCGGATTCCATACGCGGACAGTCTACTGCGCGGCTGCGGGGCCACGCAGGACCGGCGCGCATGGCGCCAGCGGCCGGAATCACGTAAAAATGCGCTGACGCGGTGGACGGCAGGGACATGGGCGAAATCATCAATCTGAACAAGGCGCGCAAGCGCAAGGCACGCCTGGATGCGGCGGCACAGGCGGCGCAGAACCGCGTGCGCTTCGGCCGCACCAAGGAACAGAAACAGCTCGACGCCGCTGTGACCGAGGAGGCGCAGCGCAAGCTCGATGCCCTGAAACGCGAAGACCTCAAGGAAGACTGATGGCACAGCGCCTGCGAGGGAGCCGGTCGATGAAGGCAAGACCATGAAGATCGCGCTGTACGGCATCGCGCTGTTCCTGCTGCTGGCCGTGCTCACGGCGCTGGCCAGGTTGCGGCCGCGCGGCGCGGGCGCGGCTCCCGATTATCGCCGCAGGGATTTCCTGTCCAAGGCGGAGCGTGCGTTCTTCAGCGTGCTGCAACAGGCGGTGGAACAGGAAGGACTGATCTTCGCCAAGGTGCGCCTGGCGGACCTGCTCATGCCCGCCGCGGGGCAGGCCGGCGGCGGCTGGCAAAGCGCCTTCAACAAAATCCAGTCCAGGCACATTGATTTTGTCCTGTGCAGCCTCGACGAGGTGGGGCCGAAGCTGGCGATCGAGCTGGACGATGCCTCGCACCGCCAGGCCAGGCGCAAGGAGCGGGATCAGTTCCTCGAAGCGGCCTGCCAGTCCGCCAGGCTGCCCCTGCTGCGCATTCCCGCCCGTCGCGACTACAGGGTGCGGGAGCTGCGCGAACAGATCGCCCCGTTTCTCGGATTCGACGCGGACCGGCACCCCACCCTGGAGCTGCCGGCGGCGCCGGAACTCGCGCCAGCCGACAACATGGACGAGCCCCAGCCGGTGCCCGCCTGTCCCAAATGCGGCGCACCGATGCGGCGGCGGGAGGGCAAGTCCGGCGCCCTCGCCGGCAAGTTCTTCTGGGGTTGCAGCACTTTCCCGCAGTGCAAGGGCATCCTTTAGCCCGTCAAGTTCGCCTCCTGGCAAACCGCGTCATAAATGGCTAGCGCTCACGGGGTATCGCTTGACGGCTCGTCGCGCAGCGTCTCGTTGTAATCCGCTCGCACGATCACATAGGGAATATCCGGATCCAGGTTGCGCACTACGCTGACACCGTTGCGCGTCCACACCAGGTCGCCGATGCCGACCAGCAGCTTCGAGGCGGTGGTGCAGTTGGGAGTGCCTTCGAGCGCGGCTCCGGCGCCCTTGGCGCCGCGGCTGGCGAACGCGCTGGCCACTTCGATGGCCGACCAGTCGCGGTCGCAGACCACGGTGGCCGCCACTTCCACCCACATGCCGTAATGGATGCCGGGGTCCGAGCCAGCAAACAGGGTGGGCACCAGAACGGGAATCAGCTTCAACATCGCAACACCTCTCAACTGACCAGTACTCGCAAGACTCCTGCCGCAATGTCGCAACAGGCCTTGCCCATCACCACGCCACTGTAAGCAAGGCCGCTCGCTCCGCCGGATCGGGACGACCTGCGGAGCCGTTCATGTTGCTGAATGGTCATTTGACGTTAGATATATCTTTAGATATGTTTTGTGACTCATTCACGCAGGAACCTTCAATGACTGTCCTCACCAGCTCCACCTCTCCCCTGCTCGACGCCCGCTTCCACCAGGTCATCGCTGGCCTCGACAGCGCGCATCGCCGACCCGCCAACGGCGGCCCGCGCAACAGCTCAGAGCGCGATCCGCATGCCTATATCGACTACGGGTTTTCCATCTTTCCGGAGCAGGGCGACCTGATCTATCTGCTGTGCCGCACCATCGGCGCCCGCCGCGTCGCCGAGTTCGCCACCTCGATCGGCATGTCCACCCTCTACTTCGCCGCGGCGATGCGCGACAACGGCGGCGGCCTGGTGATCGGCTCCGAGCTGGTGCCGGAGAAAGCAGCCGCCGCACAGCGCAATCTCGAAGCGGCGGGCCTGCTGCAATGGACCGACATCCGCCTGGGCGATGCGCGGCAGACGCTGCGCAACCTCGGCGGCCCGATCGACTTCATGCTGATCGACGGCTGGCCCGGCGGCGCAGGCCCTTCGCTGGCCTTGCAGGTGATGGAGATCGTCGCCCCGCAGATCCGCAGCGGCGGCCTGGTGATGAACGACAACGGCGAGGCCGACTACCTGGACTACGTGCGCAATCCGGCCAACGGCTTCCGCTCGATGTCGCTGCCGCTGAAGGGCGGAACCGAACTGTCGCTGAAGCTTTAGGCCCCGGCGCAGTCGCGACGGTATCGCCGCCCATTACCTCGCTGGTCATCGACTCGCCTCCGCCCAGGCGCTTTACTGGCGCCCTCAAACACAGCGGAGGCAGGAAATGTCATACATCGAAAGTGGCGACGGTACCAGGCTCTTCTACAAGGACTGGGGCACCGGCAAGCCCCTGATATTCGTCGCCAGCTGGTCGGTGGGGTCGGACATGTGGGAATACCAACTGGCACCACTGGTGAAGCGGGGCCTGCGCTGCATCGCCTACGACCGGCGCGGTCACGGCCGCTCCGACCAGCCGGGGCGCGGCTACGACTTCGACACGCTGGCGGACGACCTGTCGGCGGTACTGGAGCGGCTCGACCTGCGCGACGTCACCCTGGTCGGTCATTCGATGGGCTGCGGCGAGATCGTGCGTTACCTCAGCCGCCACGGCAGCACCCGCGTCGGCAGGATCGCGCTGCTTGGGCCGACCATGCCGTTCCTGCTGAAGACCGCCGACAACCCGGACGGCGTCGAACGCTCCGCCTTCGAGGCGATGCGCGCAGCGATGCTGCAGGACCGGCCGAAGTGGCTGTGGGACAACGCCGATCCGTTCTTCACCGCCGACACCTCGCAGCCGATGAAGGCCTGGCTCATCGGCCTGGCGCTGCAAAGCTCGCTGCATGCCTGGATCGAATGCAATATCGCCAATGTCGAAGCAGATTTCCGTCGTGAGCTGCGTGAAGTCAGGGTACCGGCCCTTGTGATCCACGGCGACGCCGACGTGTCCGCGCCGGTCGAGCTCACCGGGCGCAGGACGGCGCAGCTGATCCAAGGCAGCCGCTTCGAGTTGTACCCGGGCGCGCCGCACGGCTTGTTCGTGACGCACCAGGAACGGCT
>JAMFRN010000103.1 GCA_026224805.1 Nevskia soli | reverse complement strand
TTCTCAGCCTCCTCGGTGTCGCTCAAGATCTCGGTGGACAATCTGGCCGACGTGCGCAAGCTGAACGCTCTTGCCGGAACGACGTTCAGCCCCGATCCTTCGACCGGAAATCCGGCCCCGCTGTACTGGACCGTGGCCGGACGCAGTGTGATCGCGACGCTGTCGGCCAAGTTCTGATCGCATAGCTTCATGACGTTGGCGTCGGACCGGTCCTATCCCAGTGCCGGTCCGGCGCCATTTTTTTATGCCCATGCCGAATCGCGGACTTAGGTGTTCCGGCACGGGTCCTCGATGTTTCCGTCAAGGTAGACTTTCATGAATCATCCCGTGCGCCGCGGCTTCACCGCCAAGGTTGCCGCCGCGATTGCCCTGCTGCTGACATTCGGCGGCTGTGCCTGGATCGGGCGCCCGTTCAATGCGCCCGCCGCCACTTCGTCGCCGGCCACGTTTGTGGTGGCCGAGCGGGATCTGCACCAGCCGCTGACGGTCATTGCCTACGGCGACATGCGCTTTACCGACCCGGCCAACGTCACGGCCACCAATCCGGTGGCGCGGCAGGCGTTGATCGCAAAGATTGCGGAGGAGCGGCCTGACGGCTTGTTTCTCAACGGCGATGTGCCCTATATCGGCGGCCACCGAGACGACTATGCGGAGTTTCACAAGGAAAGCTCGCCGTGGCGCGACGCCGGGCTGCGCGTCTACCCGGCGCTGGGCAACCACGAGTTCAAGGGGTGCGAGGAACCGGCATGCCTGGAGAACTGGTGGTCGGAGTTTCCGCAGTTCAGGAGCTTGCGCTGGTATTCGGTGCAGCTGGGACCGCGCTTCTACGGCATCGCGCTGGACAGCGACATCTCGCTGCTGCCTGGCAGCATCCAGATGCAGTGGCTGAAAGCGCAGCTGGCGGGGCTACCCGCCAGCGTCGGGTTCGTGCTGATCTGGATGCACCATCCCCCCGTGGACGATGTGCAGGCCAGCGGCGACGACAATCCGCGCGACAACGAAATAGCCCTGCGCGAATTTCTCAAGACCGCGGCTCCCGGGCTTCGCGCCCACGTGCTGGTGGTGGCCGCGCACGTCCACAACTACGAGCGCTTCATGCGGGACGAAGTGAGCTACATCGTCTCCGGCGGCGGCGGGGCGAAGCCGACGCGGGTGGTGCGGGGGCCGGATGACCTGTTCGGCGGCGACACGTTTCCGAATTATCACTACGTCAAGCTGGTGCTGGACCAGGACACCCTGCGCGGCACCATGATCCGGCTGGACCCGCTCGCCGCTGCGCCTGCCTGGACGGCGCTGGATCATTTCGAGATCACGGCCCGGGAGTAGGGCCGCACTCCCGGCGTTGCACGCGAGTTTTCTGCAACATTACGGATTCACAACTTGACCGGTACCGTCGCTTGTTCAATAAAGGCGGCCAGCCGGGGCGGGAAGCTGCTGCGCCCGTCGGCTGCGTCACCTCCATCATCAGCATCCGATCATTTTGAAATCATCTCCACAACACCGGTCGCGCCGAAGCCGGCAAGCGCGGCGCCGCCGCGGCATTCACCTGATCACCCTGGCGCTGGCGACGCTGTGCGGATCGACGCCTCTGCCATCGCCGGCGCAGGGCGGCCCGCCGGTGGTGACCGACGACCCCGACACGCCGGACAACGGCCGTTGGGAAATCAATGTCGCCGCCATCGGCAGCCACGTTCCCGGCCTGGCGCAGCTGGCGCTGCCGGATGCCGACATCAATTACGGCTGGGGCGATCACGTCCAGCTCAAGATCGATACGCCCTGGCTGATCAGCCACCAGGACGGCGAGGGTGTGAAGACCGGCCTCGGCGCTTCCGAGCTGGGCGTCAAATGGCGCTTCCTCGACCGCGAAACCTCCGGCTTCTCGATGTCGATGTATCCGCAGGTCAGCGTGAATTTCGACACATCCTCGCCACGGCGCGGACTCACTTCCTCGGGCCTGCAATGGTTCCTGCCGCTCGAAGCCTCTACCGAATTCGCCGGCTTCGGGCTGGATGGGGAGATCGGCCGCAGCCTCGGCCCGCAGGTGCCGGATACCCCGCATTACTGGGCGGGCGGCCTGATCCTGTCGCGTGACTGCGGCCATCAGCTGGAATGCCTGCTCGAAGTCCACGAAACGCTGGCGCCGCAGGATGCGCAGACCCTGCTCAACCTCGGCGCGCGCCTGCACCTGAGCGATTCGCTGGCACTGATGGGGGCCATCGGACGCGATGTCGGCCCGCGCAGCGACGACCGGCAGGACGTGCTGTTTTACCTGGGGGTGCAGATCCTGCGTTGAGTAGCGATGCCGTGGTCCGTTCCGAACCACCGGCCCGTGCCCGGCCTCAGGCGCCGATGCTGACCAGCTCGAGGTTGTCGCGGCCGCTCTGCTTGATGCGGTACAGGCACTCGTCGGCGGCCCGGTAGGCGTCGTGCAGGTTGCGCCTCGAGCCCAGGGCGGTGGCGCCGATGCTGCAAGTGACCACGCCGCCCTCGTGCCCTTTGTGCTCGATGCGCAGATCGCGGATCACCTGGAGCAGCCGGGATAGCCGCTCGCGGCCCGAGGCCGCGTCGCAATCGTGCAGGATCACGGCGAATTCCTCGCCGCCGACACGAGCGGCAATGTCCAGCGGGCGCCGCGCGAACTCGGACAGGGCCAACGCCACTTCGACCAGCACGCCGTCGCCGTACTCGTGGCCGTAGCTGTCGTTGATCAGCTTGAAATGGTCGAGATCGATCAGGGCGAAGATCAGCTGTTTCTTGTTGCCGCGGGTGAGCGCCTGGCTCAGTACGTGGTAGTGGTCCTCCAGCGCGCGCCGGTTGGGCAGGCCGGTGAGGGAATCGCGATAGGCCATCATTTCCAGCAACAGGTTGGCGGCCCACTGGCGGCGGAAGGAGAGCTTGGACCATGCGGCGGAGAGCAGGGCGATACACAGCAGCAGACACTCCAGCAGCCAGCCGGTGGGGGAGCGTACATTGAGGTGATTCGGCCAGAGTACATTGGCGAGCACCACGATGAGCAGGTACAGCGCGACGAACAGCAGACAGCGCACCATGCGCAGCCGCGCCAGGATCATGACCGACACCGGGATCAGCAGGCTGAGCAGGGGCTCCAGGGCATAGCCGATGCGGTCGGCGAGATACATGATCAATTCGATGCAGGCTACCTCCAGCAGGAAGGCGGCGAACAGCAGCCACTCGGACCAGCCCTTGGCGATATAGCGGGCCTGGACCAGGCACACGATGGCGAAAAACGGAGTCATCACCCCCAACTCGATCCAGCGCATCGGGCCGCTCATCCGCTCCGGCTCGCCCAGGGTCAGCGGCACCCAGGCCGGCGCGCTGGCGAACAGGATGAAGGTGATCAGGGTGATGCAGATGCGGGCGGTGCGGGAGGCGGAGCGGACATCGTTCTGGAATTCGTCCTCGAGCACCTTCGGAAAACGAAAGCGGCGGGTGGCGGCGGTGGCGATGCGCTCCAGCAGCTGTACCTCTGCGGGCGTCAGGTCACGCTGCGCACGGGCCTGCTTCGCGTTGGCCGCGATGGCCTGCCGCTGCAGCGTATTCTTCCTGATGCGCCCCCATGCTCTGCGGTAGGGGGACAGCTTCAACACTGGCATGTGAGGTTGTGCCGCGTCCGTGAAACGGCCCTGATCTGTCGTCAAGCTTACGGACTATACGGGCGCTTGGACAGGCCATTCGCCCCTGGCCCTTGCCGGTAGCGCGGAATCCGGCATGCCCACTGCCGCCTGGCCAGCCCCCGGATCCACCAGGCGAACCGGCCGCGCAGGCCGATCCCGCCGAGGTTGATCACTGCCTCGGCGAAGAAAGCCAGCCTTCCGCCGGCGGGAAGGCTGGCAACATCACCGCTTCGGAGTCTTACTTCGCAGCTTCGAACTTGCCGCCGGCCTTGGCACAATCGTCTTTGGTGGTGGCGGTGAAGCCTTTGCCCTTGCACGAGTTCTGGCCCTTGCACGAGTTGCTGGCGCTCTTGCAAGCGCTCTGTCCCTTGCAGGAATTGGCGCCTACGCAGTGCCCGACGGAGGCGGCGGCGCTGTCGTCGGCGTTGGCCATCGGTGCGCCGAGAAACATCACGGCAGCAGCAGCGGCCAGGGCAAAACCATTCACTTTCGTCGTCAGTTGCATTGCAAACTCCTTGAGGGCTTTGATCGCCCGGTTCAATTTCATGGGATAGGTGACCGGGGCGCTTGCCTGCAATGAATCCGCTCCGGTCGAGACGCATCATCCGCGACAAGCCGCGCGGGAAATATCACCGCGCTCCCGGAACTCATGTCCGAACGTCCGGACCGGCCGTGCGGGGCAAGGGGGGCTGGCGCTCCGCCGCTTCCGGCCGGGGCGGGCCGCTGTGGCGGATGCGGCCGTAAGCCAATCGACAGATTTGCGTCGGTTTCATGACATGTCTACTGTCGCTGGTCGGGAGTCGGCCCGAGGACAGCTAGATAAAAGGCAAGATCATGAAAATGCAGTTGGCCGCGGCGGTGCTCGCCCTGGCCCTGGGCGCCGGTGGCGTTGCCGCGGCACCGGAGAAACCCACTTTGGAGGAACCCTCCGTGGAGAAAGGTTACAGCCACTGGACCAAGGTCAACGGTCACCGCATGTATTACGAGCTGCGCGGCACCGGGCGGCCCCTGCTGCTGCTGCACGGCGGCGGCAGCACCATCGAGGATTCCTTCGGCTACCAGCTCGGCCCGTTCGCGGCGGCGCACCACATCATCGCGCCGGAGCAGGTCGGCCACGGCCACACGCCCGACGTGCCCGGCCCGCTGTCGTACACCCGGATGACCGAGGACACGGCGCGTCTGCTGCAGCAGCTGCACTTGTCCAACGTCGACGTGATGGGCTTCAGCGACGGCGGTATCATTGCCCTGATGCTGGCGTTGCGCCATCCGGATCTGGTGCGGCGCCTAGTGGTGACCGGCGCCAACCTGGACCCCAGCGGTCTCACCGACGCCGGCCCTGAAGACACCCAGGCGCGCGAGGCTGATCTGCCGATGAATCCGCGGGCACGGGCACATTATGCGGCGGAGTCGCCGGACGGCCCGGGCCACGCCGACGTGATGGACGACAAGCTGACGCAGCTCTGGCTGCACTACCCGGCGAAGGACGAGCTGAGCCCGGAGATGCTCAAGGGCCTGCACAAGCGCGTGCTGGTGATGTCCGGCGACCGCGACCAGATCAAGCTGGAGCACACCATGCTGATCTACCAATCCCTGCCGGATGCGCAGCTGTGGATCCTGCCCGGCACCGAGCACGCCACGTTCAGCGCGCGGCCGCAATGGGTCAATGCGGTGGTGTCGTCGTTCCTGGACGAGCCCTGATCGATTTAGTGGCGAACCGCAGGGGCATTCATCAAGGTTTCGAGGATGTCGAGGTCTACCGGCTTCACGAAGTGGTGATCGAACCCGGAGGCCATGCTGAGCTTGCGGTCCCGATCCTCGCCCCATCCGGTCAGCGCCACCAGCACGGCCAGCTTGCCCCAGGGCTGCTGCCGCATGTGGGCGGCGACCTCATGGCCGGACAGGTCCGGCAGGCCGATATCGAGCAAGACGACATCCGGCAGCATCTGCCGCCCTTTGGAGATGGCTTCCACGCCCGTGTTTGCAGTCACGACTTCGTGGCCGATGGCCCGGAACAAGACGGCCAGCGAGTCCGCGGCATCGACATTGTCGTCCACGATCAGGATGCGCCGCCCGGCGGCGGTCGGTAGACTCGCCGGTGGCGCTGTCGATCCGGCCTGCTCCGGCACCTGCATATCCAGCGGCAGGCAGACGGTGAATTCGGTGCCCTTGCCCACGCCTTCGCTGCGCAGGCTGATGCTGCCCCCATGCAGGGCCACCAGATGCTTGACCACCGACAGGCCGATTCCCATTCCGCCCTCGCGGCTGGCGTCCGGGTTCTGCGGCGCCCGGGTAAACATTCCGAACACGGCCTCCTGCATGTCCGGGGCGATGCCCATGCCGTTGTCGGCGCAGCGAATCCGCGCCTGATTGCCATCCCGTTCCACCACCAGGCGGATCCAGCCGCGTGGACGGGTGAATTTGGCGGCGTTGTTCAACAGGTTGACCAGCACCTGGACCAGCCGGGTGCGGTCGCCGATGACCCGCAGTCCCGGTAGCAGGGACAGTTCCAGGTGATGGTTCTTGGATTCGATCAGGGGGCTGGTGACTTCCAGGGCATCGCTGACCACATCGCTCAAGGCCAGCTTCTCCTTCTTGAGCTGGATGGTTCCATGGCTCAGGCGGGAAAGATCCAGCAGGTCCTCGACCAGACGGCCCAGGTGATTGACCTGGCGCTCCATCATTTCCAGGGTGCTCCGCGGCACCTGGCCGCTGAAGCCGGTCATGCGGATCAGGTGCAGGCTGGTCTTGAGGGGGGCCAGGGGGTTGCGTAATTCATGCGCCAGGGTGGCGATGAATTCATCCTTGCGCCGGTCGGCTTCGGCCAATGCCCGCTCGGTCCGTTTGCGCTCGCCGATGTCGCGGGCCACCTTGGAGGCGCCGATGATGGTTCCGTCGCTGCCCAGGATGGGCGACACCGTCAGGGAGATATCGACCAGGGAGCCGTCCTTGCGCACCCGAATGGTTTCGTAATGGTCGACGGACTCGCCGAGGCGGATGCGGGCGATGACGCCGGGTTCTTCGTCGAGGCGGTCGGGCGGGATCAGAATGGTGATCGAGCGGCCGATGACTTCCGCGGCTTCGTAGCCGAACAGGCGCTCCGCTCCCTGGTTCCAGCTGGTGATGATGCCGTTGAGATCCTTGCTGATGATGGCGTCGTCGGAGGAGCGGATGATGGCCGCCAGCCGGGCACGGGCCTGATCGGCCTCCTTGAAAGCCGTGGCATCGAGCATCTGGTCGACCGCGCCCAGAAGCTTTCCCGATGCATCGAAAATCGGGTTGGGATTGAGCCGCACCTGGCGGCGCGAGCCATCCGGCCGTTCGATGATGATTTCGGCATCGTGGATGGCTTGCCGGGTGCGGATCGAGAAGGCCATCGGGCTCTGATCCGGCGGCAGTTCCTGGCCATCCGCCTGGTACAGGCGCGGGGCCCCGCACCAACGGTCCCGGCCAATCTCGGGCTGGCGGCCCCACAGGGCCGCGGCCGCGTCGTTGAACTGGGTGATGTAACCCTTGGCGTCGCAGATATAAACCGGGCCCTGCAAATGCTGGAGCAATTGCGCCCAAAGTGCACTGCCCAGAGTGGGTCCATCCTGAGTCTTCGTTGGCTTCCGTTTTTCCATTGGATCCCCGAATGCCGCGTCCTGCGCGCATTGAACGCTCATCATACGCCGCGCTGGGCTGTTACAGGATCCTCCGAAGACAGTGTCGACCGCGCCGGCGGGTTCTGCCGAGGCGTGGCGCTCAACTTGCTGGTGATCTGAAGCCGTGAATGCAAAAAGCCCGGGATGTACAGGACATCCCGGGCTTTTGCTCTTATCCCGACCTGGCGGTCTCCTGATGCCACGGATCGCCTGTGGCGGGCGATCCGTCGATCAAATCATGCCCGGCCGTGCGGCTTAACGCTTGATGCGGGAAATCTTGGTACCCTCGATGCTCAGGCTGGCCATCAGACCCTGCTGGTCGAAGACGAAGGCGTAGGCATCATCCTTCAGGGTCGAGGTGGACAGGTTCTTGGCCGCGCCCTCGTTGACGACGACCACGGTCGGGCCGACGCCGATTTCCCAGCCATCGGACTTGTTGATGTACTTCTCGGCCTTGCGGGTCATCAGGAACACCACATAGCCGTAGGATTGGGCGCCGGCCTGCAGGCCCCAGGAGGCGGAAATGGAGTTGTAGTAATTGTCCACATTGCCGTCCTTGGTCAGGACGCCTTCGCCGTAGCTGCCGCCGAACACCAGGCCCGCCTTGACGATGTTGGGGAACACCAGGATGGCGCGGGCGCGCTTGGAAATATCCAGGGCGACCGGATTGGTCTTGTACAGGTTCTGCAAGGCCTGGGCGGCATCGCGGTTGAGGTCGGCCGCGGAGGATTCGCTGGCGCCACTGGCCATCGCGCTGAGCGGGAGGGCGGGCACGGTCGCGAGAACCAGGGCTAGGGCAATGTGGCGTAACTTGATCATGGTGTATTCCTTGAAGCTGTTTTGAGCAACGATACCGCCAGCGATGCGGGCGGTTATGCACGGGTTTCCGCGAGATCCGCCATCGGCGTTGGCCGTAAGGTGAGTCTCGCCCCGCTTGCATCCTGTAGCGATCGGTTGGTGCGAGCCACCGTCCTTGGCAGCCCGCATTTCCAGAGCACACCGTAATGGCTTGGCGCTGGGCGGTCTGTTCGATCGCGCACATTCACCCTGGACGTTCGTCATTGCCGGCGCGCTCCTCGGCTTGCCGGGCATATGCCTTCGAGGGCGACGGGTTGTGCCACTGCGGCCGCGCAGGGCATGGTGAACGAATGCAAGCGCGACGAATGCGGGCTAGGGTTTGTCCCGCAGCGCGTGGAGTACGGCGGCGGCGAATTCCACCGCCTCGCCCGTGCTCAGGCATTCGCTGCTGCGCGGTGTGCAGCGGCGGTCCGGCCGGCTCTCACCCAGGCGCACACGGGTGTGTTCGGGATCGTGGACCAGGGCCAAATCGCCTTGCTGCAGCATCGGGCCGAGCTGCTCGAACAACATCTGGGCGGAAAAGTGCCGTGCCATCCAGCCTGATACCAGTGCATCCAGGGTAATCGATACGCCGCCGCTGCTGACCAGTCCGCGCACCAGGCGCTGCGTGTACGGCAAGCGATCCAGCTGGGAGGCAATCATTGGTGGGTGCTCGATCCTGTGAAAAGCCGCTGTGAAAGCCGCGTGGGAAGCAGTCCGCAGTCGCGACTATCGCTTGCGGTGCGCCCGCGGTCTGTGCGATTGCGTACAGAGGATAGGCCGCCGATCGCGTGCGCCAGCGTACCGACAGCGGTGGCCGGCGCCCGCACCATGGACAGCCCCTTTTTCAACCAAGGAAGATTCCATGTCGCGAGTCAAGAATGCGCTGCACAACGACTATCAGCTTCTGGAGCATCTGCATGACGAGTTGTCTTTGCAGGCGCACCTGTTCAAGGCGGAGATGAAAAGCACCTGGGAAACACTGGAAATCAAGTGGAGCGAGTTGAAGGAGCACCTCGGCCGGGCCGAGGTCGCGGCCACTGACGCCGGGCGCGATATCGACGTCGCCTCGAAGGCGCTGGCCGATTCCCTCAAGGCCGGCTACACCGAAATCAGGAACGCGTTCAAGCACTGAAGTGCGTCGCCGATCCCCCCGGCAGCGCCGCGATGGCTCAGCCCAACCGGGCGCCGGGAGCCGGTTTGTCGAAGGCTTCGGCGAGACGCAGCACGATGTTGCGGAATACGTCATCGACCGCGCCGCTGCCGGGCACCGCGATCAGCTTGCCCTGAGCGGCGTAGTAATCCAGCAGCGGCCGCGTTTCCTCCCCGTACAGGCGGATGCGGTTGCGGATCACCTCTTCCCGGTCGTCGGTGCGGCCCTGTTGCTGTGCGCGCAGCAGCAGGCGCTGCACCAGCTCCGCATCCTTCACCTCGAGATCCAGAGCTACATCGAGCGGTGGCGTGCCGTGCCGTTGCAGCATCGCGTCGAGCGCCACGGCCTGCGCCGTGGTGCGCGGAAAGCCGTCGAGGATGAAGCCGGCGGCGGTGTCCTGCTGCGCCAACCGGCTCTCGACAATGGCGAGAACGATCTCATCGGCGACCAGCCCGCCGGACTCCATAACCGGCTTGGCCTTGCGGCCCAGCTCGGTGTCGCCCTTCACCGCGGCACGCAAGGCATCGCCGGTGGAAAGGCGCGGCACGCCGAATTCCCGCGCCAGCATTTCGCCTTGCGTTCCCTTGCCCGAACCGGGCCCACCCAGCAGGATCATGCGCATCGTGGCCCCAGTCTCCGTTGTCCGCCGCGGCAATGCCAGCGGATGATTGCGGAGGCCGGGCGCAAGAGCAAGATGCAGGCCTGAAATAAGCGGCCTTCCCTGGGTGACGCCGATCCGTTTGCGCTATTGCTTCAAGCCACCCGCGCGGCCGCGGCGAACGGCGTCACCCGATCATGGCGTGCGGCCGCGGGACGCTGCTGCGGCGCGGACAGGTCGCCATACAGCTTGACGTAGTTCTCCGCCATGCGATGCGCGGTGAAACGGCGCTCGAACTCGGCGCGGATGCGCTTGCGGTCGAGCTGCCCGATCCGCTCTGCAGCCTTGGCCGCGGCCACTTCGCTGTCGGCGACGTAGCCGGTGACGTTGTTCTCCAGCACCTCCGGCACCGAGCCGTTACGGAAGGCGATTACCGGCGTGCCGCAGGCCATGGCTTCGATAATCACCAGGCCTAACGGTTCGCGCCAGGCGATGGGAAACAGCAGCCCGGCGGCGTTGCCGAGAAAATCGTTCTTCTCGTGTTCATTGATCTCGCCGATGTATTCGACGTGCGGCTGCGCCAGCAGCGGCTCGATCTTTTCCTCGAAGTATTTCTGGTCGGCTTTGTCCACCTTGGCGGCGATGACCAGCTTCATGCCGGCCATGGCGGCGATGCGGATGGCCGCGTCCGGCGCCTTCTCCGGAGAGATGCGGCCGAGGAAGGCGAGGTAGCCGCCGGAGCCGCTGCCCGCCGTGAGCAGATCCTGCGGCAGGCCATGATGCACGGTGGCGACGTAGTTCGCGTGCGGCAGCGGCACCCGCTGCGCATCCGAGATCGACACCACCGGCACCTCGTTGTAGAGGTGGTACAGCGGTTGCAGTTCCGGCATGTCGAGGCGGCCGTGCAGGGTCGTCACCGAGGGCACGCCGAGCCGGCCCAGCAGGGGATAGCCGAAATAATCCAGGTGCGAGTGGATCACATCGAATTCGCCGGCGCGCCGCGCCATCACTTCCATTAGCATGAACAGCGGCGCCATGTGGTCGCGCACGCTGGGATCGAGGCGCAGGGCGCGCGGCCAGATCGCTTCCAATTTCGCCTTGGTCAGGCTGTCGCCGGAGGCGAACAGCGTCACTTCGTGGCCGAGTTCGACCAGGGCATCGGAGAGATAGGCGACCACGCGTTCGGTACCGCCGTAAAGTTTCGGTGGCACCGCTTCGGTCAGCGGTGCGATTTGTGCAATTCTCATGACTTTGCCCGTTCTTGGTTTGAAGGGAGCAAGCCGGCATGCCGGGTCCCTGTGTGTGATGTCCCTGTCCGCACAGCGCTGACGCCGCCAGGCGCACCGCTGCGTACGGAATCGGGACGCGCATTCCATTGCCGCCGACCCTGCCTCGGCCGCTCCGCCGGATGTCGAATCCGCGCGGCTTTGGTCAAGTCCCCCAATCCCGGGTGGAACGGATCGTGTAATACCGACTCTATATTGCTATCGAAAGTTCCTCAGGAGAGAGCAGATGTCGTTCGAGACGCAGCCAGACACACCGCCGCAACCCGCGCCCGATGAACGGCAGCTCCCCGACTTTCACATTTCCGCCAGCGTCTCCTTGCAGGAGCGGCAGCCGCATACGCTGAAGCACGGCGACACCTTCGTGGTGTTCGATCATCGCGGCGACATCGGCGCGGATCCGCGCAGCCCGGAGGGCATCTACCATCTCGATACGCGCATCCTGTCGCGCCTGGAGCTGCTGCTGGAGGGCTATCCGCCGCTGCTGCTCAGTTCGATGAACCAGGACGACAACGCGGTATTCACCGCCGATCTGTCCAATCCCGATCTGCTGGCCGGCGACAGGATCGTGCTGCGCCGCGAACAGTTCCATCTGCACCGCCTCAAGTTCATCTGGAATGGCGCCTGCTACGAACGGCTGCTGCTGCGCAATTTTAGCGAGGAGCCCTGCCGCCTGCGGCTGAAACTGTGCTTTGCCGCCGACTTTGCCGATCTGTTCGAGGTGCGCGGCGAGAAGCGCGCGCGCCGCGGCACCGCTTCGGCGCACCGTGACAGCGTCGCGGCGGTGACGCTGCGCTACTTGGGCCTCGACGATATCGAGCGGGTCACCACGCTGAATTTCGATCCGGCGCCGCAACGGTTGGACACGGCCACGGCGGAATTCGAAGTGAATCTTCAGCCGCACGAGTCGCGGCGCCTGTTCATCCGCATCGGCGTGCCGGCACCCGCCGGCGAGGCCTGGAACGGTCTCGGCTTCTACCGCCAGATGCACGCGGCGCGCAGGGCCCTGCGCCGCTCGGTCGGCCGCGCCACCCGCGTCAACAGCTCCAATTCACTGTTCAACGAAGTGATGCGCCGTGCCGTGTCGGACCTGTACATGCTGGTCACCGATACCAAACAGGGGCCGTACCCCTACGCCGGCACGCCCTGGTTCAGCACGCCGTTCGGGCGCGACGGCATCATCACCGCGCTGATGACCCTGTGGATGGACCCGGGCATCGCCAAGGGCGTGCTGCATTTCCTGGCGGCGACCCAGGCCACCCGCACCGAGCCGGAGCGCGATGCCGAGCCGGGCAAGATCCTGCACGAGATGCGGCATGGCGAGATGGCGCATCTGCGCGAGGTGCCGTTCGAGCGTTACTACGGCAGCGTCGACGCCACGCCGCTGTTCGTGCTGCTGCTCGGCGAATACTTCCGCCGCAGCGGCGATCTCGACACGGTGCGCGCCCTGTGGCCCAACGCCGAGGCCGCGCTGCACTGGATCGACACCCTCGGCGACCGCGACGGCGATGGCTTCGTCGAGTACTACCGCATGACCGACACCGGTCTGGCCAACCAAGGCTGGAAGGATTCGCAGGACGCCATCTTCCACCAGGACGGCCGCGCCGCCAGAGGGCCGATCGCGCTGTGCGAGGTGCAGGGCTATGTCTACGGCGCGAAGCACTGCGCTTCGGAACTGGCCGCCGCGCTGGGCCTGGAAGCCCGCTCGGCGGAGCTGCGCCGCCAGGCCGAGGCGCTACGCCAGAAATTCGAGGCAGCATTCTGGTGCGAGGAACTGTCCTGCTACGCCCTGGCGCTGGATGGCGACAAGCAGCCCTGCCGGGTGATTTCGTCGAACGCCGGGCAGGCCCTGCTCAGCGGCATCGCCGATCCGCGGCGCGCACACCGCGTGGCGCAAACCCTGCTGGGCCATGACTGCTATTCCGGCTGGGGCATCCGCACCGTGGCACTGTCGGCACAGCGCTACAACCCGAGGTCCTACCATAACGGCTCGGTATGGCCGCACGACAACGCCCTCATCGCCCTGGGCTTCGCCCGCTATGGCCAGAAGGAGGCGGTGCTGCCGGTGTTCAAGGGCCTGTTCGACGCCGCTTCCTACATGGACCAGCGGCGCCTACCGGAACTGTTCTGCGGCTTCCCCCGGCGCCGGCGCAATGCGCCGACGCAGTACCCGGTCGCCTGCGCCCCGCAGGCCTGGGCCAGCGCGGCCATGATGGCCCTGCTGCAAGCCAGCACCGGCCTGGAGATGCGCGCCGGCGCCGGCGAAATCAGCTTCAACCGTCCGCAGCTGCCGGATTTTCTCGACGAACTATGTCTGCACGGCCTGCGTCTCGGCGATGGCTCGGCCGACGTGATGCTGAGGCGCCATGGCGAGGATGTTGCGGTGACGGTGACTGCACTGAGCGGAGAGGTGAAGGTGGTCGTGCGCTACTGATGGCTTACTGCTGATATGGTTCGCGGATATCAACAAGGCGCGCCGCGCATGGTGATCGCCGCGGCATGCGCTAGGGGATGTGCAGCAATCGCGCAGGCACGGTATCCAGTCCGGTGTCGTCGCTGGCGGCGACACCGCCGGGCAGATGCGGCGGCCGCGTCTCCGGCATCAGGGTCAACAGCAGCAGCGTCGCCGCCAGGCCGACGCCGGCCAATCCGAGAAAGGCGATCTGGCTGCCGAAGTGATCCGCCACCCAGCCGGCGGCGGTGGTGCTGACGGTGGCGCCGATGCCGATGGCGAAGCCGACCACGCCGAGCGACAGGGTATAGTGGCCGGAGCGGCCGGCGACGTCGCTGGTGATCAGCGGCACCATGATGCCGAAGCAGGCGGCGGCCACGCCGTCGAGCGCCTGGATCAGCACCACCAGGGTGGGCGAGGGCAGCGTGGCGAACAGCAGGCCGCGCAGCGGCAGCATGCTGAAACCCAGCAGCAACAGCGGCCGACGCCCGCGCAGGTCGGCGAAGCGCCCCACCGCGGGCGAGGCCAGCGCCACGATCAGCTGCGGCAGCACGATGCAGGCGCCGATCAACAGGCTGGCCAGGTGGCCGACGCGCACGGTCAGGGTGCTCGCCGCCAGCGGGAGCATCGGCGCGTTGGCGAACGTGAAGAGCATGGCGCAGGCGCTGAAAATCAGCAGGCGCCGGTCCAGCATCACGCGCATCACCGCGGCGCGCCTGGTGCCGGGCGGCGCGGCGTCGATGGCGGCGGGTGTCGTGCCTGAAGTCGGGCTGGTTGTCGCCGGCGCAATGGCGCCGATGCGGCGCAAGGGCAGCAGGGCGAACACCGCCGGCAGGGTCACCGCCGCGGTCAGGAAGAACACCGCCCGCTCGGATACATAGGAGCCGCAGGCGCCCATCAGCGCGGCGCCGACGCCGTTGCCGATGGAGGCATAGCGGGCGTTGCGGCCGAGCCGCGTGCCCATGGCGGCGCGCCCGACCAGAGCCAGGCTGATGGCGGCAACCGCCGGTCCCAGCGTGCAACTGGAGAAGCCGTGCAGGATTTCCGCCAGGTAGACGAACAGCGGGATCGGATAGATGGCGAACATCAGGGCGCTGGCGGTGAAGGCCAGCACGCTGATCGCCGCTACGGCAGCCTTGCTGCGCAGCGCGTCGACCAGGGCGCCAGCCGGCACCTGGCTTGCCATCGCGGTGACGGTGCCGATGCTGAGCGCGATGCCGATGGCGGTCTGGGTCCAGCCCTGGCTGACCAGGTAGACCGCGACGAACGGGCCGAAGCCGGTCTGGATGTTGGCGACGCACAGGTTGAACCAGTCCAGGCCGCGGTTGGCGGCATGGTCGGATTCCTCGGCGATGGCGCCGGTGTGGCCGGTTTGGAGCAAGTCCTGGTCCCGGTCACTGCTGATGAGCCGGCGCAGCCGGCGCGCGGGCCGAGGGATCGGTGACGATGGCCTGTTCCGGATGCGCCGATTCCTTGAACTCCGGAGCCGCATTCACCTGCTCGCGGCTGAGGCTGAGGATCACCGGCTTGTCGGCATTCGACGGATCGATCTGCAAGGAACGCCAGTCCACGGCAACTCTGCGGTTGCCCACGCCGAGGAAGCCGCCGAAGTCGATGACGGCGGCGCGCGCGTGGCCGTCGCTGTCGGCTAGCACGTCGACCACGCGGCCCATGTCCTCGCCATCGCGGCCAAATACTTTCTTGCCCAGGATCGAGATCACCGCGGAGTTGGACGGCTTCTGATCCGCGGAGCTGGTCACTGGCGCGGGTGGTGCGGGTGTAGCTAGTGGCGTGTCCTTTCGCACGGCCTTGCGCGGCGGCGGCTTGGGCCGGTCGTCGTAGGGGACGCAGACGAAGGCATAGGGCCTGCCCTGAGTAACCGGTGGTGTGGATGACACAGCGGGGGGCTGTGCATCGGACGGCGCCGGCGCTTCCGCGCTTGCATCGGCGCCGGCTTCTGCCTCTGGCGGACCCGATGGCTGGACCGCCGGCGCTGGCGAAGCCTGGGTCATGGCAGGGCTGGTATCTGCGTCATCGCGTACCGACCGCTGCGCACAGGCCGACAGTGTCATGAGCAGAGCCATCGCGCAGGCGACGGGCATCAGGACGGACTTCATCTTCCGTGTATTGGGTTCGTGTTTCATCCGAGCACCTGTTGGTCCATCGGGGTGAGCTGACGCGAATACATGCGCGCATAGATGCCGCCCTTGCGCCGCAGCAGCAAGGCGGGCGAGCCGTCCTCGACGATACGGCCCTGGTCCAGCACCACGATGCGGTCGAATGAATCGAGGGTCGACAGGCGATGCGCGATGGCGATCACCGTGCGTCCCTTGAACAGCCGCGCCAGAGCTTCCTGTATCGACTGTTCGGATTCGGTGTCGAGCGAGGAGGTGGCCTCGTCGAGCAGCACGATCGGCGCATCGCGCAGGAAAGCGCGGGCGATGGCCAGGCGCTGGCGCTGGCCGCCGGAGAGCTTCATGCCGCGTTCGCCGACGATAGTGTCGAAGCCCTGCGGCAGGCGGTTGATGAACTCGGTGCAGCGCGAGGCCTCGACCGCGCGGAACACTTCCTCGTCGCTGGCCTCGGGCCGGCCGTAGCGCAGGTTCTCCAGCAGCGAGCGATGGAACAGCGAGATGTCCTGCTGCACCACCGCGATCGAATTGCGCAGGCTCTCCTGCGTTACCCCGGCGATGTCCTGGCCGTCGATCAGCAACTGGCCGCTGCCGGGATCGTAGTGTCTCTGCAGCAGCGCCAGGATGGTCGACTTGCCGGCGCCGGAGCGGCCGAACAGGCCGATCTTCTGTCCCGCCGGCACATCCAGGTTGAACAGCTTCAATACCGGCTGGCCGCTGGGATAGCTGAACGAGACCTGGCGGAAGTGGATGGCGCCGCCGGCGACCTGCAGCGGCAGCGCCTCGGTCGCGTCCTGCATCTCATGCGGCAGCCCCAGCACCTGCACCGCCTCGCCCAGCTTGGCGAACTGCTGCACCAGATCAACCAGGGCCATGGCGAAATCGCGCGAGGCATGCAGCACGGTGAAACCCAGCGTGGTGGTCAGCACCACGTCGCCGGTGCTGATCTGGCCCCTGCGCCACAGCTCGACCGACCAGCCCAGCACGCCGGCGGTGACGGCGAACACGGTGAAGGCGTGAAACAGCCGCAACCGCTCCAGTGAGCGCAGGCTGGCGCGCTGCGCCTGCATTTCGTTTTCGATCTTGTGCGACAGACGCGCCTGCTCCCGTGCCGCCGCGCCGAAGGCGCGCACCAGTCCGATGTTGGAGACGATGTCGGTAAGATCGCCGCTGACGCTGGCGGCCTGGCCGGCGAAAGCCTGGTGCAGGTCGCGGCCGCTGGCGGCGAGCTTGCCGATGATGGCGCCGAGGGCTAGCACCACTACCACCAGCACCGCGGTCAGCTTCCAGTTGATGATGCTGAGCAGGCCGATGCTGGAAAGCACCGCGATGCCGGGTGGAATGGTGTTCCAGGTGAGCGAGCTTTCGATGGTCCAGGCGGCGGTGGCGGCAACGGTGATGCGTCCGGCCAGCGCGCCGGGGAAGCGCTCGACGAAATAGCGCGTGCCGTGACCGGACAGATGATTGAACAATTCCAGCCGGATGTCGCCGCCGACCACCACGAAGGCATAGGTGGAAACCCATCCGGCCAGGCGCCACAGCAGGTTGTCGCCGGCCACCAGGCCAAGCAGCAGGCCTACCGCGCTCCACAGCGCGAAGTCGGTGGGCTTGCCCGAGCCGAGCGTATCGACCAGCAGCTTGACCGCGTACTGCGAACCTACCGCGCAACCCACCGCCGCCAGCACCGAGACTAGCACCACGGAATGGCTGATGGCTCTGCGACCGACATAGTGGAGCAGGAAGCGGATCGGGCCGCGGGAGGCGTAGCGTGGGAGCGACACGCGATCAGCGCCCGACCGTGCGCGCATCGCTACCCGCGGCACACCCGCTGTCGGCACGGTGTCCGCCGTGGGCGTGGCTGATCCCCGGCCAGGCGCCAACGGCGCCGGGCGGCAACGTCCGGTGTGGATTCATCGTGTTCTTCCTTGAGCACTGTGCCCTTGGACAAGCCCAAGGCGCCGAAGTTTTACCGCACGGCGCCGGATCCGGTGGTATTCGTCCAAAGAGGCGCGAATGCCGTGGATGGCGTCGCTCGGGTTGCCGCCGCTGTTCTCGCACACCGCGCCGCGCGCCATGGCTGTTGCTGCACCCCTGGGATTCAATCTGAACTAAGCGTCAGGCGAGGGAGTCAGAATGGATACGGAGACCAAGCCGCCCACTGCTGGCGCCTCGATAACAAGTCTCTGCCACCTCACACGCTCAAGGAAGAACATCATGAAAAAACTACTATTCGGAGTTGCATTGGGTCTTTGTACCGTGCCAGCCATGGCGGCTTCGGTCGCGGCTGGTCATCCGCTGGAGAATCTGACCCACGCATCGGCCGCCAGCACTGCGTCCGGCAGCAAGCTGCCGGACCTGCCGCTGCCGCCGCTTCAGGCTGAAAGCTCCCTGACCCTTGCGGGCTTCGGCAAGGGCGCCGCGCCGACGACCAAGGTCATCGCCTTGCCGGGCTTGGGCAGCATTACCCGGACCAACGACAATCCAGGTACGGGCAACGGTCAGGCCACGTTTACGCGGCAGCTGAATATCGATCCGACCTCGACCAAGACGCCCACCGACGTGGCAGCGGACTTCTCGGTTCCACAGAAGGGCCAGATTGCGGCCAACTACACCCTCCAGGGCGCGGGCTTTGGCACGGCTTCCAATCCCATGTTGAAGCCGGTGAGCCTGCCTCTGGGCGGTACGCTGACGCCGTCCTATGACAATCAGGGCAAGGGCCAGCCGCTCAACGCTAGCCTGGACTACCTGTCGCCGACGCCGAAGAACTAGCGCGCCGCCGCTGCTGCTGTATTGAGTTGCGATTTGCGCCTGACCGGCGGAGTGCTTCAAGCGCTCCGCCCTGGGGCCATGTCACGGAACGGTTGAACTGAAGTCGGTTCTGCGACTCTCGATGCCAGTCGCCGGGATCTGCTTACGCTTCGGTCGCGTCGGGCAGAATTGCCCCATCGTTCGATTCGGGTTTGGGTGGGCCAAGGTTGAAATGGCGCCGGCGCAGCGCTTCCTGGCCCAGCCCGGTGATGGTGACTGATGGGTCGTGGTAGCGTGCGACGACATACTGCATCTCGACGAGCTTATTCCGGTAGGCTTCCGGTACCACGGTCTGCGGCGTGCCTTCCGCCACCGTTGTCAACCACGTCCAATCTATTGCGGTCATTTTATTCAAGCGCGGTTCCCCATCTGATCGGTGCGGTGTTGTGATTGCGGAGCGGAAAATGCCATCCGGTACTTTTCGTTCTGTGCGCGTCGGACGCTATGACGCCCCCATGCTCCCTCATATTGATCGCCTGCGAGTGGGATTGTCGGTGTTGTAGCGAACATTCACCGCCTGCCTTCGCTTCAGCCATGGCGATCAGCGAGTCGGCTGAATGGCCTCAATGCCGCGTCGTCTGACGGCGACGCCGGAAAAAGGTAATGTTGGCGCCAAATCGGCAAAAATGACCGCGAGGGGCCAGCCCGGTGAAAGGATTCACGCTGAAGCGCGGCGCCGGGATGGCGCTGGGGATTCTGGGGCTGGCTTGCGGCAGCGCGCGGGCGGCACAGGCCGGCGACAACCTGGTACAGGTCGGCTGGCTGCACATCTTTCCGGAATCGAGCAGCGTGCCGCTGCATACCCAGCTGCAGCCCAGCCTGGTCGGCTCCCTGCTCGGCGTGCAAAGCTCGTTCGATTCGCCGGGGACTTCGGCTAAGGTGGGGCAGGCGGACACTTTCGGCCTGATCACGACGCGCTTCCTGACCGATCATTTCGCGGTACAACTCGTCACCGGCATTCCGGCGCGGGTGGATATCTCCGGTTCCGGCGTGGTCAGGCCGACCGGCCTGCTCGGGCAGTTCCTCAACGTCGATCTTGGCGCCCCGCAAAACAATCCGCTGGTGTCGGTGCAGGAGTGGACACCGGTGGGACTGCTGCAATATTACTTTGGAAGGCGCACCGACAAGTGGCATCCGTATATTGGCGTGGGTATCAGCTATGCCTGGTTCAGCGGCTACTCGCTCAACGGCGATTTCCAGAAAAGCCTGGAATCGAATTTCGGCAGCGTGCTGAGCCTGGCGACGGGGCATTTCGGCGCGACCCATGTCACCGCCTCGGCTTCGCGCTCCTGGAACCCGGTCTACAACGCCGGGCTGTCGTATGACCTGTCGAAGCACTGGAGCGTGGCCACCTCGGTGACTTATTCGCCGCTGGCCAGCGTCGCCACTATCAACGTGCTGGCGCAGGACGGCACCCTGCTGGCGAACAGCAAGACCCGGCTCAGCCAGAACGCGCTGGTCACCGCCCTGCTGGTCAACTACCGCTTCCGTTTCCTCTCTGGAACGGTGCGCTGAATCTCCGGTCCAAATCCTGGTGGGCGGCCGCGCCCGCATAGAATGCGCCGCAACGACGGCGCGGAATCCCGCTGGTGCGATGAGGAGGATGCAGACATGGATGACAGGAATGCAGGAAAGCGTTTCGCCATGGCGCTGTTGCTGATGCTGGCGAGCACGCAGGCGCTGGCGGCAACGGTTTCGGGCGTGAAGCTGGAAGACCAGGTGACGGTGAACGGCAGCAGCCTGGTGCTGAACGGCGCCGGCCTGCGCACCAAATACCTGCTGGCCAATGTCTATGTCGCCGCGCTGTATCTGCCGCAGAAGAGCGGTGATGCCGACGGCATCATCGGCGCCGCGGAGCTGCGCCGCATCAGCCTGACGATGAAGCGCGACGTCGGCACCGCGACCATGACCAAGGCTTTTCATGAGGGCGTCTCGAATAATCTCTCCGCCGCCGAATTGACGGCGCTGAAACCCAAGCTGGATCAGCTCGATCAGAGCTTCCACAAGGTGACGGCGTTGAAGAGCGGCGATGTGATCGCCCTGGATTTCGGCGCTGACGGCTCCACCCGCGTCAGCTACAACGGGCAGTTGCAGGACTCCATCGCTGGCGCCGACTTGTCGGCGGCCCTGCTCAAGATCTGGCTCGGCAGCAAGCCGGTGCAGGATGATCTGAAGCGGGCGTTGCTGGGGGCTGCTTCCGCGGCCTGAGCCGCGCCGCTGCACTGAATCTCTGTAGTTGCCGGAACCGGCGGCAGCCTTCGGGGCCGCCCTTTGCCGGGTATTGCACTTATTCCTACGCTAGCGTATAAATATTATTCATGAGCGTAGGAAAGAGTGTGCGGGAGCGAGTCCGGGCCGCGCATCTGGGCCCGGAGCGGCGCCGGCCGCAGGTGCTGGATGCGGCGCTGAAGATCGCGGTGGAGCGGGGCAGCCATGCTGTGTCGATGGAGGCGGTGGCGCAGGGCATGGGGGTGACCAAGCCGGTGGTGTATGCCTGCTTCGCCTCGCGCGAGGAGCTGCTGACGGCGTTACTGGCGCGCGAGGAGCAGCGCCTGTTCAGTGGCGTCATCGCCGCGTTGCCGGAACGTCCCAGCTTCGACAAGCCGGAGCGCCTGCTGGTCGAAGGCTTCCAGGCCCTGCTCAAGGGCGTCGCCAGCCATGCGGATTCCTGGCAACTGGTGTTCGCCGCCAATCCCGATCCCGCGGTGGCGGATCGCTACAAGCAGGCGCGCGCCCTGGTGGCGAAGCAGGTGGGCACCTTGATGGCGCCCGGCCTGCGCGCTTGGGGCGTCAAGGAGGTGCCGCGCAAGCTGCCGGTGCTGGTCGAATTCTTCATGTCCGCCGGCGATGGCGCCGTGCGCACGCTGGTCAGCGGCGAAGGCGGCTGGTCCGCCAACGAGCTTGGCGCCCTGGTCGGCCGCATTGTCTACGGCGCTTTGCGCAAGGCCTGAGCTGGGCCCACCAATTTCATCTCCCCACTTCATCTCTCAATTTCATCGACAGGTATCAATCATGACCGCAATCGGACCCGCTGCACGGATCGGCAAAATCAGGCCGCGCGAGGACTGGGGGCTGTTCGGCCCGGATTCGCCGACCTGGCGCGTATGGAGCCACCCGACCGCGATCCTCGCCTTCCAGCGCTCGGTGGTGGTGGAGACTTTCGATCCCTTCCTGGCTGCGGCGGTGCACCAGCAGAACAAGGTGCGCTACAACGCCGCCGGTCGCTTCGACAGGACCATCCAGTACTTCCTGACGGTGGCGGTGGGTGACTCGCGCGCCGCCATCGAGGCCTCGGAGATCCTGATGCGGGTGCATGCCAAGGCGGCCGGCACGGAGCCGGTCAGCGGGCTGCCCTACAGCGCCAACGATCCCGCTTCGCAGCTGTGGATTCACGTCACCGGGTGGCAGTCGAACCTGCTGTGCTACGAGCGTTATGGGCCGGGGCCGCTGTCTGCGGCGGACGAGAAGCGCTACTGGGAGGAATGCGTGATCGCGGCGGAGTTGCAAACCTGCAATCCGGCAGATGTGCCGCGCTCCCGCGCCGAGGTGCGCGAGTATTACGCGGCGATGCGTCCGCGCCTGTGCCTGTCGGAGAGCGCCGCGACGCTGGTCCACTACTTCCTGCGCACGCCGCGCAGCCAGGGCGCACTGGGCTTGTGGGCCGGCAGCCATCTGATGTCGGCCGCCACCATCGCCACCATTCCGCGCTGGATGCGTCGCCTCGGCGGCTTCGACCAGCCGGCCGCGCTCGACGCCGCGGTGGTGCCGGCGGCACGCCTGGCGGTGCGCGCGGCGCGGCTGCCGGCGGTATCGCGCATGGTGCTCGCCGGCATGGCGCCGTCGGCGCTGCCGGTGATGAATCAGCTGCACAGGGGTGAGCAGCCGCTGCACGCGGAGACGCCCACGCCGGCCGAGGCGCGCCGGCGCTATGGCCGCGCGGCGCAGCCGGCCACGGGCGCGCCCGTGGCGCTGGCGGGTTGAGGGTTGCATCATAGGTAGGGAAAGCCCCGCCACAAGCAGGGAAAAAAGATTCGCAGCGGAGGAGAATCGGCAATGTTGAGGAAACAGTGGTGGATCGCGCTCGCCGGCATCGCCGGCCTGGCCATGTCCTCGGCGGCCTACGCCACCGCGACTGCGGAGGAAGCCTCGCACCTGGGCAAGGATCTCACGCCGATCGGGGCGGTGGCCGGCGGCAACGCCGACGGCACCATCCCGCCCTGGGCCAGCGTCCAGGATCTCGTCGGCGGCACCAACAAGGGCTATTTCGACGATGTGATCAAGCTGGCGACGCCGCAAAGCCTGGAAATCCTGCGCAAGGAGTTCGAGAAGCTGCGGGCGAAAAATCCGCAGGACTTCGACGCCTTGCTCAAATACCTCGACAGCTTCACCCTGGCCGACTATCCGGCGATCTCCAAGCAGGTCGACGTCATCATCTCCAAGCTGCCGCACCAGACCCTGGGCCAGTACGTCGCCGGCAACAAGGACGAGGCCGCGTTGGCCGCGCAGCTGCCCAAGGAGCTGCTCAACCAGGACATCCAGGACTTCGCGCGCAAGCAGCGCGCGGAAATCGGCGGCGGCGGTAAGTTCGAAGCCCCGCAGTTCATCATCACCAAGGACAACCTGGCCAAGTATTCCGACCACCTGACGGTGGGTCAGAAAGCCATGTTCGCCAAGTATCCGGACTACAAGATGATCGTGTACCCGACGGTGCGCGCCGCCTTCTTCCCGGATCAAATCAACCAGGCCACCGTCAAGAACGCCAACACCGCCAGCCTCAAGGGCACCGACGACGTCGAAGGCGCCGTATTGGGCTTCCCCTTCCCCATCCCCAAGACCGGCGCCGAAGTCATCTGGAACCACAAGATGCGCTACCGCGGCTCCGCGGTGG
>JAMFRN010000102.1 GCA_026224805.1 Nevskia soli | reverse complement strand
TTCGGCGCCATGGCCTTCACCATCGGCAAATACGGCATCGGCAGCCTCGGCCCCATGCTCAAGCTGATGGGCGCGTTCTACCTGGCCTGCGCGCTGTTCGTGCTGCTGGTGCTGGGCACGGTGGCCCGGCTCATCGGCTTCAACATCCTGCGCTTCGTGCGCTACCTGCGCGAGGAGCTGCTGCTGGTGCTGGGCACCTCGTCGTCGGAATCGGCGCTGGTGCCGCTGATGCAGAAGCTGGAGCGCCTGGGTTGTTCCAGATCGGTGGTCGGCCTGGTGGTGCCCAGCGGCTATTCCTTCAATCTCGACGGCACCAATATCTACCTGACCATGGCGGCGATGTTCGTCGCCCAGGCCCTCAACATCCACCTCAGCCTGGGCCAGGAGCTGAGCCTGCTGGCGGTGGCGGTTCTGACCTCCAAGGGCGCCTCCGGCGTCACCGGTGCCGGCTTCATCACGCTGGCCGCGACTCTGGCGGTGGTGCCCTCGGTACCGATCGCCGGGCTGGCGCTGATTCTCGGCATCGACCGCTTCATGAGCGAGGGCCGTGCCCTCACCAACGTCATCGGCAACGGTGTCGCCGCCATCGTCATCGCCCGCTGGGAAGGCGAGCTCGACCGCGACAAGCTGAGCTCGGAGCTGCGGCCGCTGGCACCGGGAGGAGGGGGTTCACGGCAGGCCAGCGGCGAGGGTCAGGGCCGTCCGGCCGCCGCGGGCTGAGGCGGACTGCCAGCACGCGCCGATGGCGGTATCAAGCCGCCGCACGGGCGCGGAAAATCACCGAAGCTGGCTTCCTCGTCACGGGGTGCAGAGGTTCCTGCATGCGCAGGAGCTGAAAGCCGTGGCTTTGCAGCAGGTCGATCCAGCTTTCCAGGGTCCTGAAATACCAGGGCGCCGGATCGGTGAAGTCCGCGCTGAAGCCGCTCCACGATCCTTCGCGCCAGCCATCGGCGTAAGCGGCATCGCCGCAGGCCACCAGCGGATGCAGGGTCTGCACGATCAACTGCCCGCCGGGGTGCAGCAGCGAGGGCAGGGCATGCAGCAGGCCTTCAACCGATTCCTTGCCGAGCAGGGCGAAGTTGCATACGGCCAGGTCGACGCGCAGGTCCAGCCTGCCCGCCGCGATGTCCTCATAGGAGGCTAGGTGGAATTCACCGCCGCCGGCGCCGCGGGCCTGCGCGACCAGGTCGGCCACCGCGTCGATACCGACGGCACGGATGCCCTGAGCGGCCAGCGCGCGTACCAGCCAGCCCTCGCCGCAGCCGATATCGAGAACCGTGCGCGGCGCGGCATCCAGCACCGCCTCGACCACGGCGCGATCGGTGACCAGCTTGCGGCTCTCGATCTGTCCCAGGCGCACCGCGTCGGTCCAGGCCGACACATTCTTCGACCAGGAGTTGATGATCTGCGCGTCGTCGAGCGGCTTGTTGCCCATCGCCTGGTCGAACGGCCCGGATGCGCCGCTCAGGTGGTCTCGGCTTCTGGCATGTCCAGGCTGAAAGCCTCGGCCGCATCGTCGTAAATGAATAGCTCGGCGTAGCGGCCCCACATGGTGACGGCGCTCAGGGTCTGTTCCGCGGCGCTGTCGCTGAGATAGTCTTCCAGCTCGGACAGGAAGCGCACCGCCGGGGCGCGATGGCCGGGGCGCTCGTCGAGCACGTTCTTGATGTGCGCGGCCAGCGGGATGCGCGTCAGCATCTGCTTGGCGAAGCCGATCTTGCGCACCTGTGTGTCGGCCAGGGCGAACTGCTGGCCCAGCGGCGTCAGGTGCACGTCGCCGGATTCCAGCTCGGCGTAGCCGAGCATCTGCAGCGACTCGGCCAGCGGGAACAGCTCGTCCACTTCCAGCGCCAGCGCCTGCGCCAGCGCCGGCATGTCGGCGCGGCCCTTGTAGGTCTCCGAGGCCAGGGTCTCGATCAGGCCGGCCATCAGGTTGGTGGAGACTTCCGGCAGGCGCTCGCCGATGGACAGCACCGTGGCCTTGCCGGTGGCGGCGCGCACGGTCATGCGTGAATAGATGTCGTCCACCAGCTGGCGGAAGCGCGGGTCGAGGCGGTTGCGCGGATGCTTGAACGGCACCTTGATCTCCGCCACCACCCGGCCCGGGTTGGCGGAGAACACCAGGATGCGGTCGCACATGAACACCGCTTCCTCGATGTTGTGGGTGACCAGCAGCACCGCCTGGATCGGCAGCTTGTTCTCGATCCACAGATCGAGGAAGTCGGTGCGCAGGGTTTCCGCGGTGAGCACGTCCAGCGCCGAAAACGGCTCGTCCATCAGCAGGATGCTGGGGTTGACCACCAGGGCGCGGGCGAAACCGACGCGCTGGCGCATGCCGCCGGACAGCTCGCGCGGATAGGCGTTGGCGAAGCCGTCCAGGCCGATCAGGTCGATGGCGCGCAAGGCCAGTTCGCGCATCTCGTCGGCGGGAACGCCCTGCGCTTCCAATCCCGCTTCTACGTTCTGCAGCACCGTCAGCCAGGGGAACAGGGCGAACGACTGGAACACCATGGAGATGCCTTCCGCCGCGCCGTGCAGAGGCTGGCCGCGGTAGATCACCTCGCCCTCGGAAGCGCGGATCAGCCCGGCGACGATGCGCAGCAGGGTCGACTTGCCCGAGCCGGAGCGGCCGAGCAGGCCGATGATCTCGCCCTTGTGCAGGTTCAGGTTGACCGATTCCAGCACCACCAGCGGCTCGCCGTGCGGCCGCTTGAAGGCGCGCCGCACGCCGCGCACTTCCAGCACGGCTTCGGTCGGCGGTGCAGCCGGGTTCTTGATGTCGTCGTTCATCCGCTGCCTCCGATGGGTTCCGCTTACTCTTCCACGCCGGCGAGTCGCTCGGCGCTACGATACAAGGGCCGCCACAGCACGCGGTTGAAAGTCACCACGAAAAGCGACATGACGCCCACCCCGAGCACCAGGCGGGGGTAGTCGCCATCGGTGGTGGCCTGCTGAATATAGGCGCCAAGGCCATGCGCCTGCAGATGGGTCTGGCCCCAGGTGACCCATTCCGACACGATGCTGGCGTTCCAGCAGCCGCCGGCCGCGGTCATGGCGCCGGTGACGTAGTACGGCAGGATGCCCGGGATTATCGCCCGTTTCCACCACAGCCAGCCGCGCAGGTGCAGGTTGTCGGCGGCATCGCGCAGGTCATGCGGGAACACGCTGGCCCCGGCGACCACGTTGAACAGGATGTACCACTGCGTGCCGAAGATCATCAGCGGGCTGAGCCAGATGTCCGGATGCAGGTGGAAGCTGACGATCAGGAATACGGCAACCGGGAACAGCAGATTGGCGGGGAAGGCGGCGAGGAACTGCGCCACCGGTTGCGCCATCGCCGCCAGCCGCGGGCGCAGGCCGATCGCCACGCCGATCGGTACCCAGATCAGGCTGGCCATTGCCACCAGCAGGATCACCCGCAGCATGGTGATCATGCCGAACAGCACGACGTGCCCGACTTCGCCCAAGCCAAGCGCGTGGCTGATGTAACGCACCGCGATCCAGCCCCCATAGGCGGCGGACAGGATCACCAGGCCGTACCAGGCGATATCCACCGCCAGCGGCGTCCAGGGCGGCAGTTGCAGCGGCGATTCGGCGCTCGCCACGGCGGCGCGGCGCGGCCGCAGGATGCGGTTAATGGCGGCGTCCACCGGCTTCCAGATCAGGGCGGTGTAGCGCGAGCGCTGCAGCATGCGCAGCACCCAAGATTCCGGCTCCACCTGGCCCGGCTCGTTGTCGGCGCGGAATTTCTCCCCCCAGGCGATCAGCGGGCGGAACAGCAGCTGGTCGTAGAGCAGAATCACGATCAGCATGGCCAGGATGGCCCAGCCGATGGCGCCGAGATTTTTGTCGGCGATGGCGGTGGCGACGTAGGAGCCGACGCCCGGCAGGGTGATGGTCTGGTTGCCGACGGTGAGCGCCTCGGCGGCGACGACAAAGAACCAGCCGCCGGACATCGACATCATCATGTTCCAGATCAGCCCGGGCATGGCGAAGGGCAGCTCCAGCCGGCGAAAGCGCTGCAGCGGGCTGAAGCGCAAGCTGGTGCAGGCTTCCGACAGGTCCGGCGGCAGGGTGCGCAGGGACTGGTAGACCGAGAACGTCATGTTCCAGGCCTGGCTGGTGAAGATGACGAATACCGAGGCCAGCTCGGCGCCGAGCACCCGGCCGGGGAACAGTCCCAGGAAAAAGGTGTAGGTGAAGGTCAGAAAGCCCAGGATCGGTACCGACTGCAGGATGTCGAGGATCGGGATCAGCACCCGCTCGGCGCGCTTGCTCTTCGCCGCCAGCGCGGCGTAGCCGATGCTGAAAACCAGTGAAAGTATCATCGCCGCACCCATGCGCAGGGTGGTGCGCAGCGCGTAGTAGGGCAGGGCCCAAGGGCTCAGGTCGACCGGGTTCTTCTCCAGGGCCGACAGCGGTGCGCCGAACTGCGAGGTGCCGAACGAAACCAGCACCAGAGTGCCGATCAGCAGGGCGAAGGCGACGATATCCCAAGGGCTGGGCAGGTTGCCGCGGGCAATGCCGCGCACTGCAAGGTAGGGATGGGCGACGATGCGACGCACCGCAGCCGGCGCTCGGGCCAGCTCGCTCAACGTGATTTTCGGGTCGCCAGCGCCGGTCCTGGAGTCCAAGGGCCGCCTCGTCGCAGATGCTGATGGTTGGGAAGCGCCGGCCCCGCCGGCTTGGCGGATAGTCTAGTGCAAGACCATGCTGCAGCAAGGATTTTTTTGTTGCAGTTCGGTGACCCCGGGGTGCGGGCAAGGGGGTGCCACACCATCCCCGGAAAATCGGTGCCGCCCGTTTCGTCCTCGCGCCTTCACCCGATCCGGGGTGAGGGCGCCGCCGGGCTAGTCGTGCTTCTGCACCGGCCGGCCGACGCAGTCGTAGGTGAAGCCTTCGCCGCGCACCCAGGCCGGGTCGTACAGGTTGCGGCCGTCGACGATCACCGGCTGCTTCAGCAGCTGCTTGAGCTTGCCCAGATTGGGACTCTGGAAGACGCGCCACTCGGTCACCAGAGCCAGCGCGTCGGCGCCCTCGGCGGCGGCCATCGGCGATTCCACCAGGGTGAAGTCGGCGCGCTCGCCGTAGATCTTGCGCGCCTCGTCCATCGCCACCGGGTCGTAGGCGCGGACCTTGCCGCCATCGGCCCAGATGGCTTCGATCAGGGCGCGGCTGGGGGCCTCGCGCATGTCGTCGGTGCGCGGCTTAAAGGCCAGGCCCCAGACCGCGATGGTCTTGCCCTGCAGGCTGCCCAGATGCTTGCGCAGCTTGAGGTGCAGGGTCTGCTTCTGCTTGTTGTTGACCAGCTCCACCGCCTTGAGGATGGCGGCATCGAAATCGGCGTCGGCGGCGCTCTTCACCAGCGCCTTCACGTCCTTGGGGAAGCAGGAGCCGCCGTAGCCGGCGCCCGGATAGATGAAGTGATAGCCGATGCGCGGGTCGGCGCCGATGCCGATGCGCACTTTCTCGATGTCGGCGCCGATCTGCTCGGCCAGGTTGGCGATCTCGTTCATGAAGCTGATCTTGGTCGCCAGCATCGCGTTGGCGGCGTACTTGGTCAGCTCGCTGGAGCGCACGTCCATGACGATGACGCGATCATGATTGCGGTTGAACGGGGCATAGAGCGCCTGCATCAGCTTGGCCGCGCGCGGGCTGTCGGCGCCGACGATGATGCGGTCCGGCTTGTTGAAGTCGACGATGGCGTCGCCTTCTTTGAGGAATTCCGGGTTGGAGACGGCGTCGAACTCCAGCTTGGCGCCGCGCTCGAGCAGCACTTCGCGCACCGCCTCGCGCACCTTGTCGGCGGTGCCGACCGGCACCGTGGACTTGGACACGATCAGCCGGTACTCGCTCATGTGCCGCGCGATCGAGCGCGCCACCGCCAGCACGTACTGCAGATCGGCTGAGCCGTCCTCGTTCGGCGGCGTGCCGACCGCGATGAACTGGTACAGGCCGTGCGCCACGCCCTCGGCGGCGTCGGTGGTGAAGCGCAGGCGGCCTTCCGCGGAGTTCTTCAGCACCAGTTCGGTCAGGCCCGGCTCGTAGATCGGGATCTCTCCCTGGCGCAGGCGCGCCACCTTGCCCGCGTCGATATCCACGCAGAGCACATCGTTGCCGACATCGGCGAAGCAGGCAGCGGTGACGAGTCCGACGTAACCGGAGCCGAAAATGGTGATATTCATGAAGTCCCGAGGTTGAAATATTCCAGTGCCGCACCAAAAAGCGGCGATAAGCCGTCAAATGGTAGCACCGGCAAGATGAAATCCACGTGTCGTATGACAATTTGGTTGTCGGTCGGTCCCCGATGGGCGACCATACCGGTCGATCAATTGCAAGATTCTAGCGGAGGCTGCCTTGGATTCACGAGCACGCGAATGCCGCCTGGCGATGCGCAATGCCGGCGATTACGCCACCTGGCGGGAGGCGGCTTCCGAATTCGACCGCGTCACCGGCCGCGAGGAGTGGAAGCACGAGGAAGAATCCGACCAGTATGACTGGAAGCTGATCAAGAACCGCCTGCGCCAGATCCGCCAGCTGCGCCAGGAGGGGCAGGTGATCAAGCTGGTGCATCATCTGCGCCAGGGGCTGTACTGGAATCTCGGCAACCTGTGCAATCCGACCCTGTACGGCAACGCCCTGGTCGGCACCAAGCGGCTGATTCACGACTACGTCGCCGAGGTGGTGACGGCGCTGAATTACCTCGGCGACGGCGATTTCCCCGAATTCGATGCCGCCGCCAAGCGCCGTTTCTTCCACGAGACGGCGACCTCCTACGGCCGCTCGGCACTGATGCTGTCCGGCGGCGCCACCCTCGGCCTGTTCCACGTCGGCGTGGTCAAGGCCCTGGTGCTGGAAGACCTGCTGCCGGAGGTGATTTCCGGCTCCAGCGCCGGTTCGGTGGTGGCTTCCACGGTCGGCACGCGCACCCCGGACGAGCTGATCGACCTGCTCGACCCGCGGAATGCCTACTACCATTTCTGGAAGCCGCTGTCGCTGAGCGAGATGTGGCAGAAAGGCGTGCTGATGGATCAGCGCCAGATCCGCAAGGCCATCGCCTCCAACGTTCCGGACCTGACCTTCGAGGAGTCCTACCAGCGCTCCGGCAAGATCATCAATATCACCGTGTCGCCGGCGGGCAGCAACCAGTCGCCGCGCCTGCTCAACTACCTGACCTTCCCTTATCTGTACCTGCGCGAGGCGGTGCTGGCGTCCAGCGCGGTGCCGTTCCTGTTCGAGCCGGTGCTGCTGATGACGCGCGATGAAACCGGCCGGCGCGTGCCCTACATGCCGTCCCTGCGCTGGACCGACGGTTCACTCAAGTCCGATCTGCCGGGCATGCGCCTGCGCCGCCTGCACAACGTCAATCATTTCATCGTCAGCCAGACCAACCCGCACGTCATCCCCTTCGTGCGCGGCTCGCTGGAAGAGCAGGGCCTGGCCGGCAACCTGCTCGACTTCGGTTATTCGGTGGTGCGCGGCACCGCGAAGTATGCGATCGGCGTCGGGCGCCTGAGCGTGCCGGTGCAGCGGGTGCGGCATACCCTGGACTACGCCGCCTCGATCCTCGACCAGGACTACCGCGGCAACATCATGATCGTGCCCAAGCTGACGGTGTGGCGCTACGCCAATGTCACCGCCAACCCGAAGATGGAAGCGGTGCAGCGCTTCATCAAGGAAGGCGAGCGCGCCACCTGGAAGCGTATCGAGATGGTGCGCAACCAGTTGCTGATCGCGCAGACCCTGGAGCGCTGCCTGCGCCGGTTGGAGCCGCAGCGGCTCAACAAGAGCGTGCGGGGCGAAGCGGCGAAGAAGCCGAATTTGAGCGTGGTGCGCAGCAAGGACGCGTGAAGCTGAGCGTCGTCAGGCGTTCACCATCAATGAAACGTAGGATGTGCTGAACGTAGCGAAGCGCATCGTTTACCGCGCAATCCACACTCGATTGATGCGCTTCGCTACGTTTATCCCGGGCGCAGCCGAGGGACTCAGCACATCCTACCCAAGCTTTTTCCGGATGAAGACGAAACAGCCGGCGGCCACAGGCCGCCCTACGAGGCTACAGGGCTTCGATCTTCCCGATCTGCTCGTTCAGCGCCGCCAGTTCCTGCCGCTGCTGCGCGATGCGGGCACGCTCGCGCTCCAGAACCTCGGGCGGGGCGCCGTTGACGAACTTCTCGCTGCTCACGCGCGCCAGATTCTTCGCCAGATCGGATTCGGTTTGGGCCTTCTTCTTGCGCAGGCGCGCCAGCTCGGCTTCCTTGTCGATCAGGCCAGCCATCGGGACCAGGATCTTCATGCTCCCGAGCAGGGAGGTGGCTGAAACCGGCGGTTCCTCGCCGGCGGCGAGCAGGAGTGGTTCCTGAACGTTGGTCAGCGCCGTGATCGAACCGGCGAGACGGGCGATACGCTCCGCGTCGGCGGCTGCCGCGTCCTGCACCAGCAGCGGCAGGGTGATCTTCGGCGAGATGTCCATGCCGCTGCGGATCTGGCGCACGCCGAGGATGAAGGCCTTGAGCCATTCCACGTCGGCTTCCGCGGTCTCGTCGATCTTCTCCGGCTGCGCCGTGGGGTAGGGCTGCAGCATGATGGTCGGTCCCGCCTTGCCGGCCAGCGGCGCCACCCGCTGCCACAGGTCCTCGGTGACGAAGGGCATCAAGGGATGCAGCAGGCGCAGGATCGCTTCCAGCACGCGCAGCAGGGTGCGGCGGGTGCCGCGCTTGGCCGAGTCGTTGTCGCCGCGCAAGGTTGGCTTGGTCAGCTCCAGGTACCAATCGCAGTATTCGTTCCAGACGAACTGGTACAGGGTCTGTGCCAGCAGGTCGAAGCGGTAGCTGCGGAAATGCTCGGCCGCTTCGGCCTCGACTTTCTGCAAGCGGGAGATGATCCAGCGGTCGGCCTCGCTCAGCCAGGCCTGCCCGTCGGGGTTGGGATCCTGCTCCTCGCAATTCATCAACACGTAGCTGGTGGCGTTCCAGATTTTGTTGCAGAAATTGCGGTAGCCGGCAGCGCGGCTGAAGTCGAAGCGGATATCGCGGCCGGGGCTGGCCAGGGAAGCGAAGGTGTAGCGCAGCGCATCCACGCCCACCGCCTCGATGCCGGCCGGATAGTCCTTGCGCGTGGCCTTCTCGATCTTCGGCGCGGTCTCCGGCTTCATCAGCCCGGTGGTGCGCTTTTTCAGCAACTCGTCCAGGCTGATGCCGTCGACCAGGTCCAGCGGGTCGAGCACATTGCCCTTGGACTTGCTCATCTTCTGGCCTTCGCTGTCGCGGATCAGGCCATGCACGTAGACCTCGCGGAACGGCACGTCGCCGTGCAGCTTGAGGCCCATCATCACCAGACGCGCCACCCAGAAGAAGATGATGTCGAAGCCGGTGACCAGCACGCTGCTCGGATAAAACTTCTTCAGTTCCGGGGTTTCCTGCGGCCAGCCCAGCGTTGCCAGCGGCCAGATGTCGGAGGAGAACCAGGTGTCGAAGACGTCCTCGTCCTGCCGCAGCGGCAGATCGTCGGGCAGCTGGTACTTGCTGCGCACTTCGGCTTCGTTGCGCGCCACATAGATGTTGCCGTCCGCGTCGTACCAGGCCGGGATGCGATGGCCCCACCACAGCTGGCGGCTGATGCACCAGTCCTGAATGTTGCGCAGCCAGTGGAAGTAGGTATTGCTCCAGTTCTCCGGCACGAACTTGATGCTGCCGCCTTCCACCGCATGGATCGCCGGCTCGGTTATTGCGGTCCAGCCGCCGGGACGGCCATCGTCCAGGGTCTTGCGGGTCAGGTCGACGAACCACTGGTCGGTGAGGTAAGGCTCCACCACCACGCCGCTGCGGTCGCCGATCGGCAGCTTGAGCTTGTGATCGTCGATCTTGGCCAGCAGGCCTTGCGCTTCCAGGTCCGCCACCACGCGTTTGCGGGCCTCGAAGCGGTCGAGGCCACGGTAGGCGGCGGGCGCCTCATCGTTGATGGCGGCGGTGTGCGTGAAGATATTGATGATCGGCAGCTTGTGGCGCTGGCCCAGGGCGTAATCGTTGAAATCGTGCGCCGGGGTGATCTTGACGCAGCCGGTGCCGAACTCGCGGTCGACGTAGTCGTCGCCGACGATGGGGATTTCGCGGTCGGACAGCGGCAGCTTCACCTTGCGGCCGATCAGGTGCTTGTAACGCTCGTCTTCAGGGTGCACCGCCACCGCGGTATCGCCCAGCATGGTTTCCGGACGGGTGGTGGCGACGACGATGTAGTCGAGGCCGTCCTGCGTCCTGGCGCTGCCGGCCAGCGGATAGCGGAAGTGCCACAACTTGCCGTCCTTCTCTTCCTGCACCACTTCTAGGTCGGAGATGGCGGTTTGCAATACCGGGTCCCAGTTGACCAGGCGCTTGCCGCGGTAGATCAGGCCGTCCTCGTGCAGGCGCACGAAGTGCTCGATCACCGCCTCGGAATAGCTCGGGTCCATGGTGAAGGCCTTGCGCGACCAGTCCACCGAGCTGCCCATGCGGCGGATCTGGTTCTCGATGGTATCGCCGGAGTATTTCTTCCACTCCCACACCTTTTCGACGAACTTCTCCCGGCCCAGATCGAGGCGCGAGCTGCCGGCCAGCTTGAGATTGCGCTCCACCACCATCTGCGTGGCGATGCCGGCGTGGTCGGTGCCGGGCTGCCACAGCGTGTCGTCGCCGCGCATGCGGTGATAGCGCGTCAGCGAGTCCATGATGGTGTGCTGGAAGGCGTGGCCCATGTGCAGCGTGCCGGTGACGTTCGGCGGCGGGATCATGATGGAGTAGGGCGCGCCGCTCCCCTGCGGCGCGAACCAGCCGCTGCGTTCCCAGGTATCGCGCCAGCGCGCCTCGATGGCGCGGGGGTCGAAAGTCTTGTCCATGTTCAGATCGTTCGGATCGTTCAGATCGATTTCGGACTGCGCATGGCGCAGTGCACAGAAGGCATCGGGCCCGGCGGCCCGATTGGATGGCCGCAGCGGAAAACCATTTTATCGCGAGGCCGCCGTCCGGCTGGCCGGGCAGTGGCCAGCAGTGCCGCGGCTTGTCTTAATTCCCGGCGTTCGGCGGCGTCAGGGCGGGGCCAGGCTGCCGGTCGCAGTCGGGGCCGCGCACCACGTTGACCTGGTCCACCACCCCGCCGCTGGGTACCACGATCACCTGATCGCGGTTCTCGCAGGCAAAGCTGATCTTGCCGGCGCGCTGCACGCAGGACAGGAAGCTCGGCGCGTTGCGGTCGTGGCCCAGTTCATCGGTGTAGTTGCCGGTGCGGGTCTCGCAGTTGTAGCCCTGCGACGAAAGGGTCGCCTCGGCCGCGATCATGGTGGCGCCGATCGGCACGCTGGCGTGGATGTGGTCGCTGGTCGCCGGATCGACGGTCTGGTTGAAGGTGTCGTGCATGTAGCTGTTCAGGGTGCTGCAGCCGGCGATCAACATGATGGCGGCGAGCCCTGTGACGATGCGGGCGGGATTGGGGCTCATTGGGGGATTTCTATAGGTTATGGGATGACAACTCGTAACCGCGGTCGCGGTAGAACTTGTAGCGTTCGCGTGATTTTGCGCGCTGGGCGGTATCGCCGTCGACTATCTCCAGCACGCGCTCGAAGCGGCTGAAGAACGCCGGCACTTCCAGCCCCAGGTTGATCATCACGCCGTGGTGGCTTTCCGGCGGCTCGCCGTCGCCGATCAGGACGTAAGGCATGGGCTCCTGCAGCGGCGCTCCGAGGCGCTCATGGGCGATGAAGCTGCCCTGGCGGAAGCTCCACAACAGGCTGTCGACACTATTGGCAATAGCGGCGTCCGGCGCGTAGACGTAGATCCGCTGGCCCGCCGTGGCTGCCTTGTCGCACAGCTTGCAGGCGGTCATCACCCCGCCTTCGGGCGGCTTGGTGCCTTCCGGCAGGATGTAGAAGTCGACGCGGGTCATTGAGAAAATAGTCGTTGCAGGTAGCCAGTAAAAGCCAAAAACGTGTCTCGCGCAAAGCCGCAAAAACGCAAAAACCTCAAAAGCTTTTTATTTGGCGTCTTTGCGGCTTTGCGCGAGATGCCTTTGACTTTTGAGCTTACTCCTCGTGTTTCGCCGCGTAATTCAGCAGGTACTGCACCAGCAAGGGCACCGGCCGGCCGCTGGCCTTCTTGCCGGTCCAGGCGGTGCCGGCGATGTCCAGGTGCGCCCATTTCAGCTTGCGCGTGAACTTGTGCAAAAAGGTCGCGGCGATGATGGCGCCGGCTTCGCGCGCGCCGACCGTGGCGATGTTGGCAACATCGGCGAACTCGCTCTTGATCTGCGGCTCGTATTCCGGCCACAGCGGCAGTTCCCAGGCACGGTCGCCGATCTGCTCGCCGGCGTTGAGCAGGGCCCGCGCCAGCCCGGACTGGTTGGCGAACAGGCCGGAGGCATGGCTGCCCAGGGCGACGACGCAGGCGCCGGTGAGCGTGGCCATGTCGATGCACACCGCCGGCTCATAGGTCTTCTCGGCGTAGGTCAGGGCGTCGCACAGGATCAGGCGCCCTTCGGCGTCGGTGTTCAGCACTTCGATGGTGATGCCGGCCATGCTGGTGACGATGTCGCCCGGCTTGACCGCTTCGCCGTTGATCAGGTTTTCGGTGGCCGGAATGATGCCGATCAGGTTGATCGGCAGCTTCAGCTCGGCCACCGCGGCGAAGGTGCCGAATACCGAGGCACCGCCGCACATGTCGAACTTCATCTCGTCCATCGCCGCCGCCGGCTTGATCGAGATGCCGCCGGCGTCGAAAGTCAGGCCCTTGCCCACCAGGGCGATGGGCGCTTCGCCCTTCGGTCCCTTGAGGTATTCCAGCACGATCAGCTTGGGCGGCTGGCTGCTGCCCTTGGCCACCGCCAGCAGGGCGCCCATGCCGAGCTTTTCCATGTCGGCCTTTTCCAGCACCTTGGCCTTGAAGCGATAGGCTTCGGCCAGTTTCAGCGCCTGGTCGGCCAGGTAGGTGGGCGTGCAGTAATTGCCAGGCAGGTTGGCCAGATCCTTGGTCAGGGCGACGCCAAGGGCGATGGCCAGGGCCTCCGCCAGGCCTTTTTCGCCCGCCGGCAGGTCGCTGCGGCGCGGCACGTCGAAGGTCAGGCGCTCCATCTTCGGCTTGGGCAGGTCTTCCCGCGCCCGCTCGCCGCGCATGGCGTCGAAGCGATAGTTCTCGCTCTCGATGGAGAGGGTGGCCTGCTGCACGTTCCAGTGGAAGTCGCGTCCCTTCACCGCCAGGTGGGTCAGGTAGACCACGGCATCGATGGCGCCGGTGGCGCGCAGCGCCCGCGCCACCGAGGCGTGAACTTTACGAAACGCAACTTCGTCGAAGTCGCGCTCGCGGCCCAGGCCGACCAGCATGACGCGGTCGCAGAACACGCCGGTAAGATTGTGCAGGACCAGGGTCTGTCCGAGTTTGCCGTCCATGTCGCCGCGGCGCATGATGCTGCCGATGGCGCCATCGGTCACCTGGTCAATGGTCGCCGCGGCTTCAGTCGGATTGCGGCGGTCGAAAATGCCCACGACCACGCAGGCGACGCGCTGCTTCTCCGGATTGCCGCTTTTTACGAAATATTCCATTTTTTCTCTGGATCTAGCGGTAGAACGCTTGAAAATGGGGTGTAGCTAGCATTGATCGGCAAACTCCGTGCCCAGCGTGCTACAAAAGCCGTGCATGCAGAGGACTTTTCCTGATTTTTACCGATGGTTTTGGACGCGGCGCTGATTGTAAGCCATTTCCAGAAGTTCGCCAGTGGGCGGCGGCCGTCGGGAAGGCGCCAGCGGCGCTCAAATGCGAATTTTGAAGCAGCCCGCGCGAACCCGGCCGGTGTCGGCCGCAATAATCCATTTTGCGATTGTCTCCCGCGCCACCCAACCCACACCCGCAGGCGTTGACCCGCATCCGCCACGAGGTCGCCCGAAAATCCCGCGTCGTCGGTTTGGAGCCTGTAATTCCTTGATTCTCAGCCCCAGTACCCAACGTCATCCTGGATTTTCGGGCTGGTCGGCGCTGGTCTGTCTGCGGGGTCACCGACTTGGGCTTCACTCAACCGATGGAACAACCATCGGTTTCGCTCCAGCCCGGCGTCGTTGACCTCCTCGACCTACGGCCAGCACTCGACCCCCTCGTGACGGATGCGGGTTAAACTCCCCCGCTCATGAATCGCCTGGTGCTCGACCGATACCTGATGCGCGAAGTGGCGACTGCCTGGCTGGCGGTCACCTTCGTGCTGCTCGCCATCATGCTGTCCACCCGTTTCGCCAGCGTTCTGAATTTCGCCGCCAAGGGCGACCTGCCGCCCGACCTGCTGCTCAACGTGGCCCTGCTGCAGACGCTGCGCTACCTCGTCATGCTCATCCCCGCGTCCCTGCTGCTGGCCATCATGATGTCGCTGGGGCGCCTGTACAGCGACAACGAGATCGCAGCCATGACCGGCTGCGGCGTCGGCTTGGGGCGCCTGTACCGCCCCTTCCTGTGGTTGGCCGTGATACTGGCCCTGGCCACCGCGGCGCTGTCGTTTTCGATCGGCCCCTGGGCCGGGCGCCAGGCCGACTTCCTGGTCAAGGATGCGAAGCGGCTGGTGCAGTACACGCCGTTCGAACCCGGCCAATTCAAGCCCACCGCCGGCGGCAAGGCGGTGTTCTATACCGCTTCGATGAACCCGGCCGGTACCCAGTTCGGCCAGGTGTTTACGCAGATCGAGGAGGCCCAGGGCTCCAGCGTGGTGGTGGCGGATCATGGCGACCAGAGCGGCGATCCCGCTACCGGCGACCGCCTGGTGCGTCTGTACGACGGTTACCGCTACTTTGGCACGCCGGGCACGGCCGAATACGACGTGGTCAAGTTCAAGGAATTGACCTTGCGCCTGTCGCCGCCGGCATTCGATTACGTCAACGACCAGCGTGTGCTCAGCCCCACCGGCAGCCTGCTGGGCAGTTCCGACCCGCAGGACCAGGCTGAACTGCAGTCGCGCCTGGCGTCGCCACTGTCGGTGCTGATCCTGGCGCTGCTGGCGGTGCCGCTGTCGCACCTGCAGCCGCGCCAGGGCCGCTACGGCAAGCTGGTGCTGGGCATCCTGGCCGTGCTGGTTTACCTCAACCTGATCATCTTCGGCGCCGCCTGGATCGGCAAGGGCAAGGTGCCGCCGCTGATCGGGCTGTGGTGGGTGCATGGCCTGATGCTGACCGTGGCGCTGGTGCTGACCGCGCGCCGGCAGGGCTGGGTGAGATGACGCGCTTCGCGACCGAAGGTCGTGGCGTCATCGACGAATTCGCCAGGAGCGAATTCTCGCGAGCGCAGCGAGTCCGCAGGACGCACCCCACGATGGGGTGCGCAACACCGGCCATGGAGGGCCGGGCCGGGGTCTCCAAGAGTGGCCGCAGTCTCGCCATGGATGGCAGGGGAAGGATTTGCAGAACGCAATGAACCGCCTCGACCGCTACGTCATCTCCCATGTGCTGCAACTGACCGGCATCGTCGCGCTGGGGCTGGTGTCGATCTACACCCTGGGGTTATTCGTTTCCGATGTCGGACAGACCGGCAAGGGCAATTACGGCGCGCTGCAGCTGCTGGAGTACAGCGTGCTGACGATTCCCAACAGCCTCTACATCCTGATGCCGATCGTGGCGCTGCTGGGCACACTGATGGGCATCGGCGCGCTGGCGCGCAGCGGCGAGTTGACCGCGATGCGCTCCGCCGGGGTGTCCCTGGGACGGGTAGGCGGCGCGACCCTGGTCGCCGGGGCGGGGCTGGCGTTCTTCGCGTTCTTCCTCGGCGACTGGCTGGCGCCCGCCAGCGAGGGCGTCGCCACCGAGTTGCGCGACAGCTCGCGCGGCAACAGCAACTACAGCGGCAAATCGGTGTGGCTGCGCGACGCCGACCGGGTGGTGCGCATCAACCAGCTGCTGAGCGAAAACCACATCAGCGACGTGACCGTATTCAGGCTGGGCAGCGATGGCCGCCTGCAAGCGGCCCTGACCGTCAATGAAGGAAATTACGTCGACGGCCACTGGCGCCTGTCGGGAGTGAAGCGCACCGATTTCAGCAGCGACCACACCACCATCACCGTTCTCGACGAACTCGATCTGGGCAACGGCATCAGCCCCAACGTGCTCAAGCTGTTCATCCTCGAGGCCGATAGCCTATCGGCACACGGCCTGGTGCGCCTGATCAGCTACCTGGACGAAAACAAGCAGGATGCCGCTAAGTACCGGCTGCTGCTGTGGCGCAAGCTGACCGAGCCGCTGACGGTGATGGTGATGATGCTGTTTGCGGTGCCCTTCGTCACCGGGCAGCTGCGCGATGCCGGAGCCGGGCAGAAGCTCCTGGCCGGCGCACTGGTCGGCATCGTGTTCTACGTCGTCAACAAGGTGTCGGTGAGCCTGGGAGATATCTACCAGTGGCCGGCGCCGCTGGCGGCCGGCCTGCCGACCCTTGGGCTGGCTCTGTTGTCCTGGTGGCGGCTGGCGCGCGCGCGTTAGGACTCTTCCCTGGGCAGCAGCACGATTTCGGTGCTGGTCAGGCGGTCGTAGAAAGCGCGGCGCTTGCCATCCATCAGGAGCACCAGCGTGGCGATCAGGGTATAGGCGGCGCAGCCTTCGGTGACTTCGGCGCGATACGGCACGGACGCGGCCACCGCGGCCGGCAGCAAGGGCAGGACCAGTACGCCCATTGCGACCAGCCAGCTTGCCAGCATCAGGGTGTAGCGCACCGCCGCTACCGGCCAACGCACCGGCAGGCCATCCTCCCGCAGCAATTGCAGCCGCCACGAGCGCATGCCCAGCGTCTGTCCGCCATGGGTCCAGGACCAGCCGAAAAAGACCAGGCCGGCGAGGAACAGGCAGAGCGAGTTGACGTGGTCGTTGCGGGTCAGCCCGAGCAGGTCATGCACGAACAGGCTGGCCAGCAGGGTCACCATCCATAGCGCCAGCAGCAGTAGGCCGTCATAGCAGGCAGCAGCCAGGCGCCGCCAGGGCGGGGCGGGGAGAGCAAGGGCGGTCATGGTGGGGCGAGTCGCGGAGGCGTAGGATGGGACAGAAGCGGCTGCCCGGCGACTGGCCGGGGATACGCTATTGTACAAACAGGCAGTTGTACTCCGGGGGGAGCAGCTATGGCGGAAGACGATCCTTCACTGCTTGATCGCAGCGGCATTTTCTACGTCAGTCCGCGCGAACAGCGCCGCAAGCTGACGCGGCGCGCGCACTGGGCGCTGTGGGCCCTGCTGGTGGGTTTTGCGCTGGGCTTCCTGATAGTGCGCCTGTTTTCCTGATGCATGATCGGGACGGGCGCACCATAGCGGCGCCCGGTGGCTGTGCGAGCGCCGTGAACGTCGCCATAGCACCCCGCTGATCTCCGCTCCAAAATTCTCCCTGCATCCCGGATGGCACCCCGGCCGCCGCGTCGGCGCGCTTTGCATGCGTCATATTCCATTCGCATCAATACGGTACGGTGTCGGGCGCTCCATTCCATGCGCCGATGCGGCGTGCAGTGGCGTGGTTCGTGCGGTAGGAAAATTGACTCCATGCCGCGCGGCGTACGCCTAATCGCGGCGCTGGCGTTCACAATGCGGCATTCCGGGCGGTACTCAGCATGTGGAGAGATCGCGGTCCCATGGCCGTGCGCAAGAAATACCTGTTCGATTCCCTGTCGCATTTCGTCGGCAGGGAACTCGGCATAACCGACTGGGCCGTGATCAGCCAGGAACAGATCAACCTGTTCGCGGACTGCACCGGCGACCGCCAGTGGATGCACGTCGACGCCGAGCGCTGCCGCAGGGAAAGCCCCTATGGCGCACCGGTGGCGCACGGCTTCCTGGTGCTGTCGATGCTGGCCAAGCTGGTGGCCGACCTCGGTGGCATTCCGGAGGACGCCACCGGGGCGATCAATACCGCCGTCAACAATGTGCGCTTCAAGGCGCCGGTGCTGGCCGGCGCGCGGGTGCGCGCCCGCGCCAGCATCGCCGGGGTCGCGCCGCTGAGCCAGACGCAATGCCTGGTCACCGCGGCGGTGGAGCTTGAGGCCGAGGGCGGCACGGTCCCAGCGGTCACTGCCGATCTGGTGGTGCTGATGTTCCGCTGATGCCTCGCTGGCGTCCCGGGCCGGATTTTTGTGTCGCGCCGCGACGTCCCTTATAATGTGCGCTTCACCACGCTCCTATCGTCTAGAGGCCTAGGACGGAGCCCTCTCAAGGCTTAAACCCGGGTTCGAATCCCGGTAGGAGCGCCATCACTACCTAACTCTCTGAAAGAGTTAGGTTTTATCTTCAGGGTTCGAAACACGCAAGCCCAAATTGGTGAGCCACTTCCGAGGCTCACCATGAGATTAGCGTCACACCTGAAGAAGTCGCCATTGGGCGTCTATTACTTCCGTCTCGTAGTCCCCCAAGCGTTGCGGCCACTCTGCAACGGCCAGCGCGAAATCAAACGCTCGCTTCACACCCGTGATCCAGCGACAGCCCGCCGCCTTGCCTATATGCTTTGGGCACAAACCGAACTGCGGCTGCGGGAGGCTAAGCGCGCGATGTCAGGGTATGACCCCACGAAATTCAATCCGAATGATCCGAGCACTTGGCCGGGCGCTGCTGGCGACGCCAGGACCTGGATTGCCAAGATAGGGGACATCTCCATTGAGGCCGATCCGTCCAAGCCTGGAGATTCCGAAGCCGCCCTTGCTGCCTTGCGTCAGTTGTCCGACCGTGGCGGCGGTCACTCAAGCGATAGTGCGCTTGCCAGCATTGGCCCAATCGAGCACTTCCACACCCCTCCCCAGCCCCAGCTCCCTGCGGTGACTTCGATTCGTTTTTCGGATGCACGGGATGACTATCTGAAAATCGTCAGGAAGGAACCATCACTTGTCTGTGCCCTTTCGGCCGCTCGTTCCTCATAAGGGAAAGTCGGTCGGCTCGAAGGGCGACCTGGATGGGAATCCACTTCTTATCCATTGGGTGCCTCCCTTGAGTGCGACAAAATTCCTTACTTCTTGGACGCCCCAATTGCGGGCTGTGCTGGCGGCTCGGTTTTCGGCTGCACTTGGGGCGTTGCTTGTGACGTTTGCAGAGGAGTCAAGCCGGGTATTGGTGCGCCCTTTTGCAAATCGCCTGACACTAGGGTTTTTTGAAGAGTCGGCACAGGTGCGCCGCCTTGAATGCTCATCCATTCTCTAGACATTTGCGGAACACCTACTTTTTGGGTGACGCACTGGCCGACGGCGCTACAGGCGCGGCTTGCTGGGGTTGAGCAGGCGCCGCTGTTGGAACAGCGGTTGGGCCAGGAACGGGCGCACCCTTTTGAGCGGCGACCGTTTGAACGATTTTTTGAAGTGCTGGAACAGGTACGCCATCAAGGGCGATGCCACGAGTGCCGCTAGACATGGAAGCCTCCTTTAAGTTTACTGCTACGAACACGGTAGTAATCACTACGCCTAAGCTGAAAAGCCCGCCCGAAATCCGGTTGAGCCAATCCGTACAGATAGCAGCTCGATTCTTCTCGTTTAGCGCCTTCTCTTCTTGTTCAAGATAATACCGCTCTGCTAGACGAACCTGCCTGCTAATTCCAACCTGACTAACTTGGTAGGAAATGATTGTGGCGACGATAGCCGCTGCGAACATCGCCCACGAACTAAATAGTAGGTAAGGCCCAGACGCATGATCCAGCGGAACGAAATCCTTTAGGAACCCGAGCGATAGGGCGAGCGCCCCACTGGAATAGGTCAGGATTGCCTTGTCGAACGCTTCAGCATTGGATAGCTGGCGTTTGAAAAGATCGTCTTTGGTCGCGGTGAAGAGTTGCTTGGCCTCATCCGACGGCGCGGACGGCGTATCTTGCAAGCTCTCTTTATCGTCTTCGACCATGTCTTCTCAACAGCTTCCCCTGGCCTCATTTGAAGGCCAAAACTTAAAGTGAGGGCATGGTACAATTTTACAATGCAGGTCCACTAAGGCGAGCCACTTTGTGGGGTGTGTGAATCGAGCGGCCTGAAGAAAATTGTATTAGAGTCAATGGATTAGACTCTAATGGGTTCTCCTCCCGGTAGGAGCGCCAGTTCAAGGCAAAAACAGCCCGCTTCACGCGGGCTTTTTTCTTGCTGGCTTTATCATCAATTTGAGCAGCCCGGCATCGATCGCCGGAACTGCTGACCGGGAGGTCACTGTTGACCGAGCGCAGGGGCGGTATCATAGGAGCAGTAGCTGAGGCGACGCGAAAACTCCACAGGCGCGTGACGAAGGGCAAGGAGCCGATCATTAGCGAGCCGCTCCGCATTCCGCGGGATCAGCATCCGATCTCGCGCTCGAATATTTCCAACGGCACCTTGAAGGTGCTGTACACGCTGAAGGACGCCGGTCACGAGGCCTACATGGTCGGCGGCGCGGTGCGCGACCTGCTGGCCGGCATCGAGCCGAAAGACTTCGACATTGCCACCAGCGCTCACCCCGACGAGATCCGCCGGCTGTTCCGCTCCTGCCGCCTGGTCGGGCGCCGCTTCCTCATCGCGCATGTGCGCATGGGCGAGGAAATCCTCGAGGTCACCACTTTCCGCGGCCCGATCACCGAGAGCCACGACCGCGACGAGACCGGGCGCATCCTCTCCGATAACGTCTACGGCACGCTCGAGGAAGACGCTTTCCGCCGCGATTTCAGCGTCAACGCCCTGTATTACGACATCCGCGACTTCTCCATCGTCGATTTCGCCGGCGGTGTCGAGGATCTGCGCCAGCGCAGCCTGCGCCTGATCGGCGATCCGGAGCTGCGCTACCGCGAGGATCCGGTGCGCATGCTGCGCGCGGTGCGCATCGCCAACAAGCTGGGCTTCTCCATCGCCAAGGAAAGCGCCGAGCCGATTCACCGACTGGCCGCCCTGCTGCGCGAAATTCCGCCGGCGCGTCTGTTCGATGAAGTGCTGAAGCTGTTCCTCAGCCGCGAGGCGGTGGCCAACCTGAAAGGCTTGCGCAAGTACGGCCTGTTCAGCCATTTGCTGCCGCTGACCGACGAGGCCCTGGATGCGGACGATCCCAGCGTCGAAGTGCTGATCAACCGCGCCCTAGCCAACACCGCCGCGCGCATCGTCGCCGACCAGCCGGTGACGCCGGCCTTCCTGTTTGCCGCCATGCTGTGGCCGGCCTACGCCAAGCGCCTGGAGCAGCTGGAGCGCAAGCAGGGGCATGCCCCGCCGGTGGCGCAGGTGCAGGCCGCCGAGGAAGTGATTGCGCACCAGCAGCTGCGCATCGCCATTCCCAAGCGCTTTTCCCTGCCGATGCGCGAGATCTGGTCGCTGCAGCCGCGCTTCGAGAATCGCCGCGGCGCGCGCGTCAAGCGCCTGCTGACCCATCCGCGCTTCCGCGCCGCCTACGATTTCCTGTTGCTGCGCGGCCAGTCCGGCGAGCCCGGAGCGGCCGAGCTGGCCGAATGGTGGACCCAGGCGCAGAAAGGCGAGCTGCCGCCGCTGCCGCCGGAAGGCGGGCCAGCACCCGACGAAGCCGGAGCGCCCGGGGAGGCGCCGAAGAAGAAGCGCCGCCGCCGCGGCGGCAGGCGCCGCCGCAAGCCGGGTGATGCGCCGGGTGGCGAGCAGAACTAGGTCGTATATCGCGCTGGGCGCCAATCTGGGCGACCCGCCGTCACAGTTGCGCGCGGCGCTTGAGCGATTGCGAGGCAGCGCGGCCATCGACGTCGCGGCGGTGTCGGGCTTTTACCGCACGCCGCCGCTCGGTCCCCCGGGACAGCCTGACTACTGCAATGCCGTCTGCGCCGTCGACAGCGAGCTTGAGCCCGAAGCCCTGCTCGACGTTCTGCAAGGCATCGAAAACGCGGCGGGCCGCAAGCGCGATGGCGAGCGCTGGGGGCCGCGGGTGCTCGATCTGGACCTGCTGCATGTGGAGGGCAGGGTTTCGCGCACTCCGCGCCTGACTCTGCCGCATCCCCAACTGCAGCAGCGCGCCTTCGTGCTGGTGCCGCTGATGGAGGTCGCGCCGGGGCTGTCGATTCGCGGCCTTGGCCGCGTTGCCGACCTGCTTGCCGCCGTGGACCGTTCAGCCGTGGTTCCCTGGAATTGATGAGGAACTGATCGATTTGGCGTTCCCCGCCGGGATCGCTACACTCCGCCTCGAAACCGTGGCCTGAGGCCACGTCAACGGGCGCATGCCTTGGTGGGCCGCCCTCGCTGTCAAAAGACCCCAGGTGTCGGGTGCATGTCTTGGTGGGCCGCCCGGTCATCAACCATCCAGGAAAATCCCATGCAACCGACTGTGCTTCAGTCCGGCCAGTGCATGTTTTGTAGCGGGCTTCGCCCAATCCATCCAATCTGCCATTCCATTTGCCTTTCCATCTGTGAAACCGGGAGAACCGCATGAGCGCCGCCGCCAAACCCAGCTCCGCCATCCAGGTTGCCGAACTGCGCCGCATGCGCCAGGCCGGCGAAAAGATCGCCGCCCTGACCTGTTACGACGCCAGCTTCGCCTTCCTGGAGGACCGCGCCGGTGTCGACGTGGTGCTGGTGGGCGATTCCCTCGGCATGGTGATCCAGGGGCGCAACACCACCACCGCGGTGACGGTGGCGGACATCGCTTATCACACCCGCCTGGTGGCGCCGTTCCTGCAGCGCGCCTTCCTGGTGGCGGACCTGCCGTTCCTGTCCTTCGCCACGCGTGAGCGCGCGCTGGATGCCTCGCAGCGGGTGATGCAGGAGGGCGGGGCCAAGATGGTCAAGCTGGAAGGCGGACGCGAGCAGGCCGACATCGTCGAATACCTGTCGGTGCGCGGCGTGCCGGTCTGCGCCCACCTTGGCCTGCAGCCGCAGCTGATCCACAAGATGGGTGCGTTCAAGGTGCAGGGGCGGGAGGATGCCGCCGCCGAGGCGATGCTGCGCGATGCAAAGATTCTGGAGGAAGCCGGCGCCGACCTGATGGTGCTGGAGTGCATTCCCAGCAGCCTGGGCAAGCGCATCACCGAACAGGCGCACATCCCGGTGATCGGCATCGGTGCCGGGCCGGATGTCAGCGGACAGATCCTGGTGCTGCAGGACATCCTCAATATTTCCCCCACGGTGACGCTCGGCCACAAGCCGCGCTTCGTGAAGAACTTCATGGAGGGCGCGGCGGACATCGAGGGCGCCATCCGGGCCTATGTCCAGGCGGTGAAGAGCGCCCAATATCCGGCGCCGGAACACTGTTTTCAGTGACATCGTTCATAATTTCGGGCCTGTTAACGGCGAAGACCGGATCTGATCCGGTCTTCGTCTCACCTGTCTGAATTTATGCGCACCATTCACCGCGTCGCCGATCTGCACACCGAGCTGGCCGAATGGCGGGCACGTCGTGAAAGCATTGCCCTGGTGCCGACCATGGGCAATCTGCACGGCGGCCACCTCAGCCTGGTGCAGCGCGCGCGCGAACTGGGCGAATGCGTGGTGGTGAGCGTCTTCGTCAACCCCCTGCAATTCGGGCCGAACGAGGACTTCCAGCGCTATCCGCGCACCCTGGAAGCGGATTCGGCGCTGTTGCGCCAGGCCGGCGCCGATCTGCTGTTCGCTCCGGCGGTCGACGACGTCTATCCCGCCGGTTATCCGCCCGCCACCACGGTGCGCGTCGGCGGCTCGCTCACCGAAATTCTCGACGGTCATTTCCGCCCCGGTCATTTCGAGGGCGTGGCCACCGTGGTCAATATCCTGTTCAACCTGGTGCGGCCCGATGTGGCGGTATTCGGGGAGAAGGACTGGCAGCAGTTGCAGGTGATCCGCCGCATGGTGGCCGATCTGGGCATGCCGCTGCGCATCGCCGGCGCGCAAACCCTGCGCGATGCCGACGGGGTGGCGCTCAGTTCGCGCAACCAGTATCTGAATCCAGGGGAGCGCACCCTGGCGCCACGGCTGCCGGCGGCCCTCAACGCAATCGGCGAGGGCCTCGTCGCCGGCCGCCGCGATTTCGAGACCCTGTGCGCCGAACAGCGCGCAGTGCTTGAAGCGGCCGGCTTCCGGCCGCAATACCTGGAAGTGCGTGCACCGGATCTGGGCGCGCCGCGCGCCGACGCGCGCAGCTTCATGGTGCTGGCGGCGGCCTATCTCGGCACCACGCGGCTGATCGACAATGTACAGGTG
>JAMFRN010000101.1 GCA_026224805.1 Nevskia soli | reverse complement strand
TACGACCACCGCCTGCATGGTTTGTTGCTGGTGTCCAGCGGGCGCTCCTGCACTGAGGTCGGAGAGTTGTTTGGCGAAGCGGCGACGACGGTACAACGCTGGGTCCGTCGCTTTGAACAGAGCGGCTTCGCCGGACTGCGTGAAGGCGAGCGCTCCGGACGCCCTCGCGCGCTGGATGATCGAAGCTGGAGCCGGATAGAGGCTGACCTGCGCAAGGACCCGAGGAGCTTGGGTTTGGAGGCCAATCTTTGGGACGGGCCATTGTTGTCGGAGCATCTGCGTCGGACCTACGGGATCAACCTGGGCGTACGCCAATGCCAACGCTTGTTCCGCCACATGGGTTTTCGGCTTCGAAAGCCGCGTCCGCAGGTGGCCCAAGCCGACCCGATTCTGGTGGCGGCGGTAAAAAAAACTGCGAAGTCTGGCAAAGCGCAACGACGTTGACCTATGGAGCTTGGACGAATGCCACTTCCAACAGCACGGATCGCGATGCCGAATGTGGATTCCGCCGGAGATCCGCGACCCTATCGTGATGCACGCATCGACCCGGAAATCCGTGGCGTGCTTCGGCGCCGTCAATCTGAGTACGGGGCGCTTCGTCTACCAGATGTGCCCAGTCTTCAATGGCGAGACCTTCGAAGTATTCGTGCGGCTTGTGCTGCGCCATCGACGTCGCGGCAGGCGGATGATCGTCGTGCTCGACAACGCCACGTACCACCATTCCCGGCAGTTGACGCCTCTGCTGCACAAATATCAGGGGCAGATCACATTCCTCTTTCTTCCGCCGTACTGCCCGCAGCTGTCCATGATCGAGCGCGTCTGGAAGCTCGCGCGGCGGCTGGCAACACACAATCGATATTTCGCAACCCTCCCCGCAGTACTGGACGCCGTGACCAATTGCTTCCATCAGTGGGAGAGACCAAACAATGTGTTGCGACGCCTATGCTGCATTATTTAAGACGCTGTGTTTAGAAGTCATCTCATAAATTAAATGTTCCCTCTCCCTGCGAAGCGGGGAGAGGGGATTTATGAGACAAGTCCTAGAGAACGAACATGACGATGATCATGAAAACGGCGTAAAGCCCGAACAGCGGGATCAGGGCACGTGCGTCGACCCGCCGCCGCGCGAACAGGCCGAGCAGGAACAGGATTGCCAGCGCCGTGATGACTGCCGAGACTACCAGCTCGCGCGAAAACAGCCACGGTGTGAAGAACAGGCCGAGCGAGGTCGGAATAGTCGCCTGAATCATCATCGCTCCGGAGATATTGGCCAGCGCCAGCCGCTCCTTGCCCTGCCGCACCCAGATCAGCGCGTTCATCGTCTCGGGCAGTTCCGTCGCCACCGGGCTGAGCAGCAGGGCGACCAGCTGCGGTGACAGGCCGGCCCAGATGCCGATGCTTTCAAGCTGGCCGACGAACACCCTGGACGCGGCGACGATCGCCAGCAGCGCCGCCACGGTTTGCAGCACCGGCCACCACAGGCCCGGATCGGATTGCGGATGCAGCTTCAGCGGTTCCAGCTCTTCGTGGCAATGGTCCTGCTCGCCCATCAGCTCGCGGCGCAGGTAGACGGCATAGGCCAGCAGGAACAGCGCGCCCAGCCAGGGCTTGATGCTGAAGGCGATCAGGCCGAGCAGCAGCTTCACCGCGAAGATCGAGAGGAACCAAGCCTGGTCGCGGCTCAGGCGCCGGTAGTCCGAGGCGACCTGATAGCTCGTGCGGCCGAGGCGCCGGTGGTTCCATACCAGCGCCAGGCCCACCACCGCGTAGGACACCGTGGCCAGCACCAGCGGCCCGCCGAGCGCCGCCCCGACGCCGATGTCCTTGCGCGCCGCGTCGCGGCCGAAAGCCACTGCGACGAAAGTCACCGCGCTTTCCGGCAGGGCAGTGCCGAACGCCGCCAGGATGGTGCCGGTGGCGGTTTCGCCTACGCCGAGCTTGCGCCCCAGCCATTCGATGCCGTTGACGAAAAACTCGCAGGCGAAATAGATCACCGCGGCCGAGCCGAGGAACAGCGCAATGGCGAGCATGAATGATTCGCGGGCTTGGCGAGCGGGTGACCAATGGCCAACGGACACCGCTCGCCAAGCCGGCTGAGAGTGCCGTTGCCAAAGGTCTCGCCAAGTGCGGCGACCGGCAAAGGTCGCTGAACCGGCCGCGCCATGAACGCCGTAGGCGTTCAAGGATGTTGACGCGGCCTCCTCCAAATGAGGACGGCTACTCCCCGATGACTAACGTGAAAAGCATAGCACCCGGACGGAAGCGGGGTCCACACCGCGGAAAGGGGGCCAGGAAAGTCTGACTAACTCCCTCTCCCCACTGTCGTGGGGAGGGGACTGAATTAGAGATCCCCGCGTCCCAGGACTTAGGCCTGCCGGAACAGGCTCAACCGCATGTCCTTGATACGCTGCACGACCAGGTTCTTGTCGATGCCGGCGGTCTCGGCATACGCCAGGATCAGCTTGAGTTCGGCCGGATCGACCTTGCCGTCGGCCAGGCTCATCTGGATCAGCCCGTCGAGGCAGGCGCGGGCCTCCTGCGGCGTGCGCGGCGCCGGGATGTCCAGGTGGCCTTGCCGCGCCGCATCGATCAGGCCGGACACCACCTCCGGGGCGATGTGGTTGTTGCGCGCGTAGCGGTCCAGGTACTTCTGCTCGGCGGGGTCGATGCTGCCGTCGGCCATCATCGCCGACACCAGCACGGCCAGCACTTCGGTGGTGGACAGCCCCTGCACCCAGCCCAGGCTGAGCTCCGCCGGCATCGTCGCCGCTGCTGCTGCGGGCATCGCCGGCGGCACCAGAGCGGCCGGGCGCCGCCAGGAGGTGACGGGCACGATCTGCGTCACGACCCATTGCCGCGAGCCGTCGTTGAACGCCGTGCCGCAATAGCTGCAGCGGGCATCCTCGCGCGAGGAGGGCGGGGCGCCGCAGGAAGGGCAGCGGCAGGAGCTGAGGCCGGCCTTCTCGTCGGTGTGCACGCCGCTGTTACGGCCCAGGATGATGACGTGCTGGCGCAGCTGTTGTCCCATCGATTGTTGCTGGCCTTGCAGGGCCTGGTATTGATCGCCCGACCATTTGATCGCGACATGGGCCAGGTTCATCGGCTCGCCGGGCTCGACCGCCCGCACCTCGACCGCGCCCACCGCCACGTTGCGGAAGCGGTACAGCCGCGCGGCGGTGTCGGCGTCCCAGCCGCGGCAGAAATCGTCGCTGGCCACCGGCAGCAGCGCCTTGCTGCTGTTCTGCGCCAGGGCCAGCTGCCAGCGCCAGAAGACCACCGAGGCGCGGTCTTCGAGGAACTGGGTATTGAGCGTCGCGTCCTGCTGCGCCAGGGCGCTGAAGCCGGGCACCGCATCGCCGCTGCCACGCACCGCCCACTCGGATTCCTGGGTGATCTCGCTCAGCACCCAGTCGTACTCGCCGGAATTGACCCAGGACTTGCAGGAGCCGCATTGCGCCGCGTCGGCGATGGCCAGGGGCGCGCCGCAGGAGGGGCAGAAGCCCTCGATCAGGCCCGGCTGCTGCAGGGTGAGGGTGCCGGGCCGGCGCAGGAACGACCAGATCTCCACGAACGGTTCGCTCTGTCCGGAGCCGCTGAGGCGGCGGCCATCGGCCAGCGATACCTCGGTATCCACCGCGGAGGCGCGCAGGCGCACGTGCAGGGTGTCGAAATGCGGATCCGACTCCACCTCGACGATGGAGGCGTCGATGACGTTGACCGCGCTCAGGTCGTTGCGGATGCCGTCGGTTTTCTGCATCCCGATCTGGATCGAGAAGCGCTCCATCACGCCGTCGGAGATGAAGGCGCGGGCCGGCGCCATGTCCTGCCGGCTCCAGGCCTCCTGGATTTTCAGGAAGGCGGTCGAGGCGCGCCCCAGGAACTGCGGCTCGTCGAACGCCGCATCGCGCTCGCGAATGCGCGCGGCGGCGGCGCTCATGCGCGCGCTTTCCTGGGTCTGCAGGCTGCGGCTGATGGCCCGGCTCATGCCGCGGTCCCCGGTCAGCAGGGTGCCGCGGCTCGACTTGTTGTTGAGGATCCACAGCAGGACCACCACCAGCACCAGCGGCACGCTGATCTGCGGATAGCGGACCAGGAACCAGATCAGCAGGAACAGATCACCTGAACCGCCCTGTCCGCCGGCGTGGCCGTAGCCACCGGAACTGTAGCTGTGGGAGCCGCCGGAATAGTGCCCGCCGCCGCCCGCCCGTCCCCAGGCCAGCGGCGACAGCAGCACCAGCGTCAGCAGCACGGGCGCGCAGCGCCGCAGCCAGGAGCGCAGTCGGTTCATGGATCAGAAATCCAGGTCCAGCGCCCCGCACAGCCAGTCGATCAGCGGCTCCGCGGTGGTGTAGTGGCGGATCAGCACCTTGACCAGCCCCGGCGCGCACAGCACCTCGTCGTCGAGCTGCGCACTGCACACATAGTCCTTGCGCTTGAGGTCTTCGATCAGCTCGTGGGCCGGATCGTAGCCGCGCGGCGGGCGGCTCAGCGAGTCGCCGCCGAGTTCGCTGTAGACGCGCTTGAAGGCGGGCGAGCGCGTCGTCTTCTTCCAGCTTGCCGGGTTGTTCATCATGTAGCTGCGCGTCCGCTTCAGCGTTTCCGGCATCGGGTGCCACAGGCCGCCGCCGACGAAGCATTCGCCCGGCTGCACATGCAGGTAGAACACCGGGGCGTCGAGCCGGCCCATCATGCCGGTATTGCCGTCGGTGCCGCGCGCCAGGGCCTTGGTCGCCTCATGGTAGAAGCTGGCGCCGCTCCACGGCTTGTAGGGCGCCTTGTCGCCGGAGAAGCGGGTATCGCGGTAGATGCGGAACAGCGAGCCGCCGACCGCCTTGGGATTGGCCACATAGTGCGGATTGAGCCGGCGCAGCGGCTCGGCCAGGTCGCCGATCAGGCGCAGGAACGGCTGGCGCACATGGTCTTCGTAGTCCTGCTTGTGGGCGGCGAACCATTCGCGGTTGTTGTTGCGCGCCAGCCCGCGCAGGAATTTGAAGCTGGCCGGCGTGAAGTACACTGTGCTCTGCTGCGCCATGCGGGGTCCCCAGAAAACTTGCAGGCGCTAGCTTAACCATTCGTAAGGGGCCGGTCATGACACCGACGTTCGAGTCCTGGCGCGCATCCGGGCGGCGTTTCGCGCATCGCGGCCACTCCATCTTCTGGCAGGCCGGAGGCGGCGGCGAGGGCGGCACGCTGCTGTGCATCCACGGCTTTCCCACCGCTTCCTGGGACTGGCATGCGCTGTGGCCGGCCCTGTGCAGGCAGTTCGGACGGGTCATCGCGCCGGACATGATCGGCTTCGGCTGGTCGGCCAAGCCTTATTTCTACCGCTATTCGATCTTCGACCAGGCCGATCTGCACGAGAACCTGCTGCGCGCCGAGGGCGTCCGCCGCTATCACATCCTGGCGCACGACTACGGCGACACCGTGGCGCAGGAGCTGCTGGCGCGGCATGAGGAGCGCCTTGCGGCGGGCGACGACAGCCTGGTGCTGCAATCGGTCTGCCTGCTCAACGGCGGCCTGTTTCCCGAAGCGCACCGCGCCCGCCGCATACAGAAGCTGCTGCTGACGCCGCTGGGGCCGGTGCTGGCGGCGCTGATGAACGAGCGCGGCTTTGCCCGCACCTTCGCCGCGGTGTTCGGCAAGGAAACGCGGCCGGATGCGGCCGAGCTGCGCCAGTTCTGGCAGCTGCTGGCGCACGGCGGCGGCAAGCGCATCGCCCACAAGCTGATGCGCTATATCCCCGAGCGGCGCGCCAACCGGACGCGCTGGGTGGGGGCGCTGCAAAGCACCCGCCTGCCGCTGCGGGTCATCGACGGCCCGGTGGACCCGATTTCCGGCGGGCACATGGTGGAGCGCTACCGCGAACTGGTGCCGAACCCGGACACGGTGCTGCTGCCCGGCATCGGCCATTACCCCCAGGTCGAGGACCCGCAGGGCACCCTGCGGGCCTTTCAGGCCTTCCACCGCAAGATCGCCGCAAAAGCCTGATCGTCCCTTAATCCCCGCCTGATCACACCGGGCTGATACTGTCATGCGCTTTGCGTAAACTGCGGGCATGAGTACGCCGCCCGCCGAAGAACCGGTCACCTTCAAGCACTGGTACGAGCATGGCCAGCACTATGTGCACCGCGGCCATCCGGTGTTCTACCAGACCGGCGGCAGCGGCGGCAGCGGCCCGGTGTTGCTGCTGCTGCACGGCTCGCCCACCTCGTCCTGGGACTGGCATCTGCAATGGCCGGTGCTGTGCCGGCATTTTTCCCGGGTCATCGCCGCCGACATGATCGGCTTCGGCTACTCGGCCAAGCCGCGCGACTACGATTACACCATCGCCGACCAGGCCGACCTGCAACAGGGCCTGCTCGCCTCGCTGGGGCTGCGGCGCTGCCATGTCATCGGCCATGGCTACGGCGATACGGTGGCGCAGGAGCTGCTGGCGCGGCAGGAGGAGCGCGTGCGCGGCGACCAGGCCGGCCTGACGTTGGAGTCGGTGTGCCTGCTCAACGGCGGCCTGTTTCCGGAAGCGTTCCGGCCGACCTTCCTGCAGAAGCTGCTGCTGTCGCGCATCGGCATGCTGGTCAGCAAGATGATGACGGAGCAGGGTTTCCGCGCCAGCTTCAGCCGCGTCTTCGGGCCCAACACACAGCCGAGCTTCGACCAGCTGGCGCAGTTCTGGCAGCTCATCGCCTACAACGGTGGCGCCGACCTGGCCTGGAAGCAGATGCGCTACCTGAAGGAGCGCGAGCAGTATCGCGAGCGCTGGGTCGAGGCCCTGCAGCGCAGCAAGGTGCCGCTGCGCTTCATCTGCGGCCGGCTCGATCCGGTATCCGGTCCGCGCATGGTGGAGCGCTACCGTGAGCTGGTGCCGAATCCGGATACGGTGCTGCTGCCGGGCGTCGGCCCCAAACCCCCGCTGGCAACGCCAGACGAAGTGTTGGATGCGTAACGGGAATTAAACCAACGGGGGTGCGGGCGCGGGTAAACACTAATATTAAATTGTGATAAGGGAAGGAGTTTTTGTAAGCACCAC
>JAMFRN010000012.1 GCA_026224805.1 Nevskia soli | reverse complement strand
CGTGCATGATCGGTCTTCGCTCGGGTGGCCGCCCTGGCGAAGAGAAAAAACCGGTCATGCACGCGCCGTTTTCCCGCACCCTAGCCGCGCAACATGCTGATGCGCAAGACAATCAATCAAGAAAAAGAGGGGAAACGTCAGCCCTGACCCTCTCCTCACGTTCGTGGGGAGAGGGGACTCAAATTCCGCGGGGCATCGCATCCAGCCATCAAGGAGACTTTCAATGGACCCGACTGTTGCATCGCTGCTGGGCACGCTGGTCGGCGGCGGCATTTCCTACTTGCTCAACAAGCAGCAGCACGCGCATCAGCTCGCCGCGCTCAGGCAGCAATACAAGACGGACTTCATGGCGGAGGAGACGGCCCGCCATTTCCTGAGCCACAAGTCCTACACGGATCGCTCGTTCGAAACCCTGAGCAAGAACCTCGGCGGATTCGGCGATGACGAGCTCAGAAAAATCCTGGTGCGTGCGGGTGCCATCAGGACCTTTCGGGAGGACGGCACGGAATGGTGGCGTCTCCTCAGCCGCATGGATGAATACATTGCGAAAAAGCAGGCCTAGCTAACCCGGCAAATGTCCGGTGCGTTCAGCCTGGCACGATGTCGCAATAGTTGAAACGCGGCGTGCGCATCACCCGCTCGCCCGCGCTGCAGGCGATGGGCTTGCCGAAGATCGGCCCGGCGTAGACGAAGGAGTGGTATTCGCCGTTCTCGCCGCAGGGGTCGGCGCTCTCCGGCAGGTCGCGCAGCAGCGCGTGGTCGATCTCGCGGCCGGCGAAGGCGGCGTCGATGGCGTGGGTGTCGACGCAGGCCAGGATCGCCTTGAAGCCCAGGCCGATGAAGGTGCGCACCAGCTCGTCGGTGTCGCGCATCCAGATCGGGTAGAGGCCGCTCATGCCGGCCTGCGCCAGGCGCTCGTCGCGATACTGCTTGAGGTCTTCGAGGAATAAATCGCCGAAGGCGATTTTGCTAATGCCCTGCGCCTTGAAATGATCCATCGCCTGGCGCATGCGCGCCTCGTAGATCTCGTTGCTGCAGTCCTTGGGAATCATCACCGGATGCAGGGGAATGCCCAGTGATTCGGACTGACGCTGCAGTAACTCGCGCCGCACGCCGTGCATGCTGATGCGCTCGTATTCCTCGGTCACCGTGGTCAGCAGCGCCGCGATCTCGTATTTCTGCGAGGCCAGCAGCTGGTAGGCCGCCATGGTGCTGTCCTTGCCGCCGCTCCAGGACAGCACCACTTTCTCCTTCAGCGACCGGCGCCGCGCCGGCTTTTCCTTTTCGGCGTGGACCGAGGCCAGGCTCGGCTCCGGTTTGCAGATGTCTTCCGCCTTGATGCTCATGGCCTTTGCGCAATCCCCGTATAGCCGCGCCGGCTAGTCCGCCTTGCCTGGCAGCGGCAGCATCCGCGCCAGCGTGCGGTCCTTGACGATGAATTGATGATACAGCGCGGCCAGCACATGCACGCCGCTCACGATCAGCAGGATGGTGGCGGTGACGCCGTGGATGTCGCCCAGAGCATGGCCGAAGTGTGAGCCCTGCGCGAGCAGGCGCGGCAACGGCAGTACGCCGAACAGCGTCACATCCCAGCCGCGTGAGGAGGCGTTGCCCCAGCCCATCAGCGGCAGCAACAGCAGGATCGCATAGAGCAGGAAATGCACCAGGTGCGACAGCGATTGCAGCCAGGGCGGCACCGTGGCCGGCGGCGGCGGGGCGGGGTTAGACAGGCGCCACAGCAGGCGCAATACGATGACCAGCAGGATCAGCGTGCCGATGGAAAGATGCCAGGCGATCAGGCCTTCAGGCCTGGTGTCGCGGCCCACGTCCGGCATGGTCCAGGCCACGCCGAACTGCACGGCCAGCAGAAGGAACACCAGCCAGTGCAGCAGCCTGGCCAGCGGGTCGTAGGCCGCGGTCTGGGGGTTGGTCACGTTCGGTTCCGTTCGGCCGCAGGCGCGGCTGGCGTCGCAGTTTATCGAAATGGCACGCGGCCGGGTTGGCGCTACGCCGGTTGGCGCAAGGCCTTTACAGGGTTTTACATTGCAGCCGCGCGCCGGCTCATTTCATACTGCTGTCATGTGCGCACAAGCCCTGGTGTTGAGCGGCCGGCAGATTCGTCTGGAACCGCTGGAGTCCACTTATGTCGACGGTCTGGCCGCCGCCGCGGCGAGCGACCGCGCGCTGTACCAGTGGAGTCCCGTGCCGCACGGCCGGGATGAGGCGGCGCGCTATGTCGAGACGGCGCTGGGCTGGCGCGATGCCAGCACGGCGGTGCCGTTCGCCATCGTCCGTGCGGCGGACGGCGTAGTCATCGGCTCCACCCGCTTCTGGAACATCGAGCGCTGGGCCTGGCCGCCGGGCCATGCGCGGCATGGCCGGCAGGCGCCAGATGCCTGCGAGATCGGCTACACCTGGCTCGACCGCTCGGCTATCCGCAGCGCCGCCAACACCGAGGCCAAGTGGCTGATGCTCGCCCACGCTTTCGACACCTGGCAGGTGCTGCGCGTGTGCTTCCACACGGACGCGCGCAATGCGCGCTCGCGCGCCGCGCTGGAGCGCATCGGCGCGCAGTATGAGGGGCTGCTGCGCGCGCATCGCCTGGCGGCGGACTACAGCGCCCGCGACTCGCTGCGCTTTTCCATCGTTGCGGTGGAGTGGCCGCAGGTACGGCAGCGGCTGCAGCAGTTGCTGCAATGGGAGTGAGCAGCGCCTAAGCGCTCAAGCACGCCGGCGCATTCAGAGAATGCCGGCGAGCTTCACCCCGTCCGGGCTGCCGATGCCAGTGCAGGCGTCCCAGCCGGTGCCGGCAGCATAGGCGCCGTTGTTGCCCTGCACGATGTCGTTGAGGCTGGCGGGATTCTGGTACAGCGTGGCGTTGATGAAGCCGGCCGGGCTGCCCTTGATGGCGTTGATGCGGGCGATCAGCCCGGCCCACAGCGGCGCCACGGCGCTGGTGCCGCCGATCACCGTGTCGCTGCCGTCGACGCGCACCGCGTAGCCGGTCTGCGGATCGGCGTCGCCCGCCACATCCGGCACGCCGCGCATGGACAGCGCGCTGGAAGCGCCCTGTGCATTCAGCACCTCCAGGTGGGCCTGCCAAGCCGGCAGCGCGAAGACGCTGCTGATGCCGCCGCCGGTGGCGCCGCCATCGGCGCCGTCGTTCCACACCGTCTCGCTGGCGATGGAGTTGCCCTGGGCCTTGAGCGAGGTGCCGCCGCAGGCCAGGGCATGCGGACTGGAGGCCGGGAAGTCGACATGCGGCGCGCTGCCGCTGACACCGTCGCTGGAGCCGCCGTCGCCGGCCGCCACACACACCGTGATGCCCAGCGCGGCGGCGGACTGGAAGGCCTGGTCGAAACTGGTCATGGCCTGCTGCGTCCAGCCCGACTCCGGGCCGCCCCAGCTGATCGAGATGACTGAGGGCTGGTTCTGCGTGTCATGGATTGCGGTGGTGATGGCGTCGAGGAAGCCGGCATCGGTGTTAGGGGCGAAGTACACCACGATGCTGGCTTGCGGCGCGATGGCGCCGGCCACTTCGATATCCAGCATCACCTCGCCATCGGGGCCGTCGGCGCTGCCGGTCGGCTGGTTCTTGGCGTGATCGACGGACACCGCCGTCACCTGCGGCGCGCTCAGTTTCAGCCCGGTGAAATAGGTGCCGAGGTCGGCCGGCTTGTAGCCGCCGCCGAGTTCGATGATGGCGATACACTCGCCCTTGCCGGCGCCGGCCGGAAAGCCGTACAGGGCGGCCAGCTGGATCGGTGTGAAGCTGCCGGGCGTTTGCGTGCTCTTGCGCAATGTGCCGCTGGGCCGTGGGCGGATGCGGAAATGCGTCCTGGCCTGCGGCCGGTTATCGAGTCCCAGCACCGATTCGACCAAGCCGGCAAGGGATTCCGGCAGATGGATGGCGCCCGTATGCCCGCGGTAAGAACCGCCGTCATGCTTGAACAGACGCAGTTCGACATCGAAGGCCTGGTTGAACTGGCTGACGCTGCCGGACAGGATCACGGTGCGCCGCGCCGCGTCGGCCTGCACCACGCTCAGCCCGGCCTGGCGGGCGAATTCGCGCACCGCGGCGATATCTTCCGGCGCCGCGCCGTAGAGCGCGGCGAAGCCGGCGCGGTCGACCCGGTCGTGCGGCTTGCCGCTGGTGACCTGGCGCAGGTGCGCAGCGAACGCCGCCGCATCGCGGCGCCGCAGATGGACGCTGACCTCGATGCGCTCATCCGGATGGGACGGCAGCGAAGCCACCGCGCCGGGAAGGGGATTGCGCTCGCTGCCGTTGAGGCGGTGTTTGCTCACGATTCGGGACTCCTGTCATTCCGTTGACCGGGGAAGCTGCCTGCCGTGCGGGCACGCAGTGCCTTGCCCAAGTTACGCCTGCCGCAGTCCTTTCGGCAAGCAGCCGGGCCGAAGGTTCATTGCACCCGGCGTGACATGTGTTTGTCACACGGTGACGGGATGAAAGTGCACAGGACCGGTTTGGCCGGATCGTTTGCCTCTCCCTCCGGGAGAGGCCGCCGCGCAGCGGCGGGCGAGGAGCACACTTTCAATCGGATTTGCGCATGGCCGAGCCTGCGTCCCTTCCCCTCTCCCGAAGGGAGAGGGGTTATACGATTTATTTCTGCAGCTCTAAGAGCCGGTGAAGTATTCCCACTGCGTCTGCGTGGCATCGATGTTCTGCGTGGTCGTGCCGAGCAGCGTGGTGGATGGCGTGACCTCGCCATCGGGCCAGTCGTGGCCGCCGCCGACGATCTGGTAGAGGATGACGTTGCATGCCGGGATCTGGTGCTGGACCACGCTGGTGCCGTCGTTGACCACCACCGGCAGGTCGGTGGTGGCTTCGTTGCCGCTGCAGCCGTCGATGGTTTCCCAGATCGACGCGGTCTTTTCGGCGGCGTACACGGTGCCGAAGCCGCCGTAGGGCACTTCGTTGTCGTCGCTGCCGGAGAACATCATCATCTTCAGCGGCGTGCCGGTTTCGCAGGTGGTGGTGCTGACCTGCGCCGCGCCCACCATGCCGTAGCCGTTGAGCAGCGCGGGCTGATCGCAGGCGAACAGGTTGGCCATGAAGCCGCCTTCGGAAAAGCCGGTCATCGAAATCATGCTCGGGTCCACCGGCAGGTTGGTCGTGGCGTCGGTGATGACATCGCTGAGAAACACCACATCGGTCTGCGGATTGTTGAAGATCTCCGCGGCGTAGACGCCGTTGTTCCAGGTCAGACCTTCATGCGCGGGGAAGGCCAGCACCTCACCCTTGGCGGCATGCGCCCCAGCCAGCACCAGGTCGGCCATGAAGGTAGGATTGCCGCCCAGGTAATCGAGCATGATCATCAACGGCTGCGGCGTGGTCGGCGCCGGATCGGGCACCACATAGAGCACGCTGCGCCCGTCGACCGTGCGCACGAAGCCCTGCGATCCCGCCGGCAGCGTCAGCTCGCTCGAAGGCGCCGAGCCGGAGAAGGTGCGCCCCGATGCGCCGCCGCTGGAACTGCTGCTGCTCGAACCGCTGCTGGACCCGGTCGACGCGGAGGCGGAATCCGTGCCGCCGGAACCGCAGCCGCCGAGCAAGGCGAAGAGCCCGCCAGCAAAGGCCGCGAGCACGATTTTATTGCGCATTTCTGAAACTCCCCAAGCAAAGTCCACAACATCAATCATCGTTGTCGCGCCGGACCTGGTAGCCATTGTTGCCCTGGCCCCATCCGATTCCAGCCTGTCATAGCGCGCCCGCGGCGTTGGGGGCGCAATCGAACAGCATTTCCAGCCTTTATTGCAAGCATACGGCTGGCTGGCTCTACCGTAGCTGAATGCAGCCTGCTGATCCACCCCAAAACATGACAAAGGATTCATCTGTTATGCCGATGTCCCGGGTCCGTTGCTCCGCCCGGTATGTGTTGCACTCGCTACAAGCCCTGCACCCCGTGGTACAGGCACAGGCCGCCGCCGACCAGCAGGGGCAGCAGCGTCAGCGCAATGCCGGCGGAACGTCCGAACACGAAGCCCTGGGTGAAGGACAGCGCATATCCATGTAGCAAGCGCCCTGCCAACAGCGTCGCGCCGAGGCCATGCAGCGCCCACGTTGGCAGGCCGTTCAGCTCCAGCAGGCCCATCAACACCAGGATCAGCGGCACGTATTCGGAGAAATTGGCGTGGCCGCGCATCAGGCGCAGCACCTTGGGATCGCCGCCGTCGCCAAGGCTGGGATTGCCCGGGCCGACGCGCGCCTGCACCACTTTCACACTCAGCACCACAAACCACAGCGCCAACTCGCCGGCTTACAAGGGGGTAACGGTCACGGTGAACTCCATCGGGATGGAAAAACGACGGCTGTTTTCATCGTGGGTAGCCGCCAGGCGGCGCGCAAGGCGCCGCTTGTACGATGGGACCGTTCAACGGGATGGAGCGGGGGAATGGGGCTGCTTCAGCCGCAGCCCCGCTTGTCGCGGAGTTGTACCACCGCTTTCCTACAACGCGGCGAGCTGGCCTTCCAGGTTTTCGCTGGCGCGGCTGGCGACGCGGCTGTGGCGCACTTCGTTGCCGGCGAGGAAGCCGTTGACCAGCTTGCTGATCCCGCTCCAGGCGCGGCCGCTTTCCAGGTCGAGGAAGTGGCCGGTGTCGGCGATGGTGACGAACTCGCTGCGCCGGATGTGCCGCGACAGGGCGCGCACGTCGGCGGCGGCGGTGTACTCGTCCAGCTCGCCGTTGACGAACAGCACCGGGATGCGCACGGCGGAAAGCTTCTCGATGTAGTTGTCGGCGTCGAGCAGCAGGATCTGCCGGATGTGGAAGGCGACGCGGGCGCAGTCTTCCACCGGCAGGCTGGCCAGGTAGCGATGGTTGTACAGCTTTAGCAGCCGCGGCAGGTATTTGCCCACGGTGCTGTTGAGCAGGTTGGCGGCGCCGACCTGGTCGTGATGCTGCAGGAAGGACTGGGCGCGGCCGATGTAGTCGAGCATCGGGTCGTTGAGCACCGGCGAGAAGGAGCCGATCACGGCTTTCTTCACCGAGCGCGGCGAGCGGGCCAGAGCCAGCAGCGCGGCGACGCCGCCCCAGGAGATGGAGATGAGATGGCTGGGGCGGAAGCGCTCGATCAGCTCGATCAGGATGTCCACCTCGTCGTCCTTGGTCAGCGGCTGCTCGTCATTGGCGTTGTGCTGGCGCGACTGGCCGGAGTACGGCAGGTCGTAAAGCAGCACGTTGAAGCGGCTCTTCAGGTACTTAACGGTCTGCCTGAAGGACGTGGTGGTGGCCAGCGCGCCGTTGACCAGGATCACGGTGTCGAAGCGCTCGTCGAAGATATGGTGCTCGACGTGCAGATTGAATCTGCCATTGACGTTTTCTATCGTGTTGACGACTTCCATGCCTGGATCCCCCGGGGGCGTTGGTCTCCACCGTTCGAATGTCGGTGGATGACTACCGGGACACTGTTGCTGATTGACGCATCAGCTTTCAACAAATTACATCCGGCCGGTAGCAATCGCTCGATAATCGGTTGTGGCCCGCTTGCAAGGCCTATTTGCGCCCCATATACGGCGGCTTGCGTGCCCACGGCGCCATCCGGCAGCCCGGCGGCTCCGTCCGGCGTGATTCGCCCGTCACATCGGACCGTTCCCGGGAAAATGAACAGCTGGGCGGCTATGGCACCGGTTGGGGGCAAAATGGTCTGGCCAGTACCGCCGGGTCCTGGTGAAATCCGACTAGAATCGGACATCCGAGTCAGGCCTTGTTGTTTGTTGCTGCCCTGCTTCATCGAGCGTCAGACGATAACAACATGGAGGGTCACATGCGCATCGCCAGCATTCCATTTCCCGCCGCGCCCCGCGCCACGGTTCTGTCTCTCCTGCTGTGCGCGCCGATCATGCTGTTGCTGGCGGGCTGCGGCAGTTCCGATTCCGCCGCCTCGAATAGCAGCAGCGGTGGCGGCGACAGCAGTAGCAGTAGCAGCAGTAGCAGTAGTAGCGGCAGCAGTGGCACCAGCAGTAGCAGCAGTGGCGCTAGTAGCAGCAGCGGCAGTGCCAGCAGTTGCACCGCTTACGGCGATCCGCCGCGTCCAGTGGTTGCATCCTCTCCGGACGGCACGCTCAACGACCTGCTCAACGCGGCGCTCAACATCTGCAACGCCTCCAACGGCGAAACGCTGAGCTGGACCGATGCCAACGGCACGCCGCGCACCGCTTGCATGATTGCGCCGGCCAATGCCACCGCGCAGACGCCGCTGCCGATGATCGTGTGGCTGCATCCGACGCTGATCGCGCAGGACTCGATCACCGCCACCGACTTCATTCCCCTGACCAAGACCGCCAATGTCAGCGGCAGCACCGCCAAGCCGGGCTTCATCCTGCTGCTGCCCACCGGGCGCGACATCGAGCAGTTCCTGCCGGCGCCGCTCAACACCGGCATCGGCTGGGATCATTGGTACCGCAACCTCGACCGCAGCAGTTCCGCGTTGAATGTCGACGTCGCCGCCATCGACCACTTCATCGGCGTGGTCGAGCAGCGCAACATCGTCGACACCAGCCGCGTCTTCATGTCCGGCTGGTCCGAAGGCGCCGACATGGCCACGCTGTACGGGCTGAACACGCCGGGCATCGCCGCCACCGCGCCGTACTCCACCACCAGCCCCTTCGATGATCCGGCCGACCCCTGTCCGCAGGCCGCCTTCGCCACCAACAATACCCGTCCGTACTATCTGATGGTGCGCGAGTGCGATGTCGGCGGCGCCTGCCAGGGTGCGCAGACCTTCCTCGGCCAGCTGCGCGACGGCGTGCTCGCCCCCGCGCTGGTGCAGGGCGTGATCCTCAACTCCCTGACCCAGTCGGTGGATGCCTGCAACGCGGCCTGCGCCGCCGGTCAGCCTGACGCCAGCACCTTCGGCCAGTACGAGCACACCCACTGGCCGACGCAGTGGAACGACGAGATCATGAGCTTCCTCAGCAGCAACGCGCAGTAAATCGGCGCGGCCGGCAGCGTATCGGCGCCGCCGGCCAGGCTTGCTTCATTTGCTGGTGGAAGTGGTGGACGTGGTGCCGTTGCTCGACGAGCCCGCCACCACCGCGCCGATCACCGCCGCCGTGCCGATACCCACCGCGACGATGGTCGCGGTCGATCCCGCGGCGACGGATGAGGCGACATTGCTGGAACCCGCGGCCACGCCCGTGTCTTCCGCAAAAACGGGCGCGGCGCCGAGCAGTGCGGTGCCGATCAGGGCTGCTTTGAGTGCTGTTTTCATCGGGATGCTCCGGTTGCTTCAACGGTATCCCCCATTGGTATGCGCCACTTCCGCCGCGGCCCGGATCCAGGTGCCGGGTATGTGGTGCGGCGTGTGTGGAAGCAGGCATGGCCCGGATAAAGCCTAGCCCGGGCGCGCAGCTGCGATGGCCACATTTACAAGGCCTGAACAAATGGGGTTTGAACAAAGGGCGTTGGCAGAAGTGCCGGCAAGCGATGTTTCGGATCGCCTGAAGGTTTTGTTGGGGGGCTTGCCGGGAATACTGTCTATATGTACAGTATTAGTCCGTTTCCCCCTGTCGAGGTGCGCCCATGGGAGCAGATTCCGCGCCGGGCTCCATCTATGGTCTTGCCGGCAAGACGCCGCAGCAGTGCGCGCGCATCCTCAAGGCCGAAGCGCTGGCGGAAGCGGTGTTCGGCAGCCGGCGCCAGGCCGGCGCCTGGATGTATGCCTATACGTCGCGCGTGGCGGAGGGGCGCGTATTGCCGATCAAGGCGGTGGAGTCGGAGCAGGGCCTGGCGGAAGTGATCGCCGAACTGGAGCGCTTGCGTCCGCGCGCGACGCTGCCGTTACAGCAAAGCCTGGTGCCGGCGGCGAGAACGATGCGGCGCCGCCGTTGAGGCCGCGGCGCGGGGCTCGGAGAATCAGTGTCGCGGGATGATGATGACCCGCTTGCCGTGACTGGAAGGGCGACGGGCTGCTGCGCCGAGCCCATGCCGCGCCAGTTGGAACAGTGCCGCGAAGCAGCTCACATACACGGCAAATGCCAGTCCCAGGCAGGCCAGCACCACCAGCAGCGGCAACAGGGGCGCGCAAACCACTGCGCCGGCGATCCGCAGCGCTTTCGCCGCAGGGATCAGGTTCGCCGGGACTCGTCGGATTGCAGCCGGTGTGATGCGCCGCTGCAGCGGCTGCGTCTTGCCCGATTGAAGTTCGCCGTTGGAGATTGCGATATGCACGTATGTCTCCTGTACACCAGTGATGGCGCGGTCGATCCTGCGCCTGTTTTCCATGGTGTATTTGAAGACAGATCGGACGGTCGCGCCGCACCGTCCGTGCCTCGCCGCATGCCGTTTGACGGCGCGCGGCGGCGGCAACGGACAAGCGGGGTCAATGCGCGGACGAATGCGCTGTGCGCTGCACTGCGGCAAAAAAGCCAGGCGGCTTTGCGCCGGGCAAGCTTCCGGCTCAGGGGCTCAGCGCCAGGTTCTGTCCCAGCCCGGCCAGTTCCTGCAGCACTGCCAGGTGGATCGCGCTGATACAGCGCAGCCGCTGCGCCGCGTCGCCGCCCACCTGCACGTGCAACTCCATCACATGCCCGGCATGATCGGCGGCGACAATGAAAGCTTCCGGTGCCGGGCTCTTCAGCACCTCCGCATTGGCCTGCGCCACGCGCAGCAGCAGCGCCAGGTCCTCGTCGGGCTTGCCCATCATGCGCCACTGCAGTGCCACGGCGCTGGTGCCACCGCGATCCCAGTTCACCACGGCGCCGGTGATGAAATTCTGGTTCGGCACGATGACCAGGCTGCCCTGCGCCGTCAGCAGGGTAGTGGCGCGCATGCCGATCTGCACCACGTCGCCCTCCATGCCGCCTGCCACCACGTGGTCGCCGATCTTCACCGGCCGTTCCAGCATGACGATGATGCCGCTGATGAAATTGCTGAAGATGTTCTGCAGGCCGAAGCCCACACCCACGCCCACGGCCCCGGCGAGCACGGTGAAGGAGGACAGCTTGACGCCGACGCCGTCAAGGATCACCACGAAGCCGATGGCCAGCACCAGATATTGGGTCAGCGAGGACACGGTTTCGCGCGTGCTCAGGTCGAGATGGCCCCGCGCAAGGATGCGGCGCAGCATCCAGCGGCGCAGCCAGCGCGACAGCAGCATCAGCGCCAGCAGCGAGACCAGCATGCCGATCAGTGAACCGGTTGTGAACTCGGTGCCGCCGAAAGCGAACAGGTGCAGCTTGAGTGGATCGTCCAGGTAATGAATAACATCCAGCATGGTTTCGGCGTCCGCGGCTGAAGGAGTATGGCGGTGCGTGGACCGCGCCATGCGCAAAGCTTAGCGCATGCCCAAGGCCGGCCCCATGTACCCATATGGAGGGTCGGCGCGGCGATTTAGTTCCAGCATCCTGCGTGGCGGCCTCGTTTGGCCGTGCAACCTTTTCCGTGCCGGGCGGCACTTACCGCCAGAGTCTTCAATGGATCCGGCTACAGGGAGAGGCGCATGAAAGCAAGTCAGGCTTGGATGGTTGCGGCGGGCGTATGCTTGTTGGGCATTGCCGCATGTTCCGGCGGTGGCGATGGCAATGCCGTTACCGGCTCGCCTTCGGATGCTGAGTCCGGCACTGGTTCCACCACGACTTCGACGATCCAAGGCAGCGCCTATGCGATCACCAATCTGGTGTCTGATGGCGCGGTACCCGCCGATAGCGTGGACAAGGATCTGAAGAATCCCTGGGGCATCGCCTTCGATCCGCTGGGGCCGACCTGGCTGGCCGACAATGGCACCAATCTGTCCACCTTGTATGTCGACCTTGGCATCAAGTTCCCGATCACCGTCAGCATTCCGGCCGGCAGCAGCGGCCCGGCCTTGCCCACCGGCATCGTCTATAACAGCAGTTTCAGTGAATTCATGATCGGCAAGGCCGGCGCCATCGGTTCGGCGCAGTTCATCTTCTCCGGCGAAGGCGGCACCATTGCCGCCTGGTCGGATCTCACCCTCGGCAACCTCGACATGGGCGCGGAGACCATGGTCGACAACGGCCCAGCCGGCGCGGTTTATACCGGCCTGGCGCTGGCCAAAAACGGCAGTGCCGATTTCCTCTACGCCACCGACTTCCACAACGCCAGAATCGACGTCTTCGACAGCAGCTTCAAGCCGGCGACGGCCGCCGGCGGCTTCGTCGATCCCGCGCTTCCCGCCGGTTATGCGCCCTTCGGCATCCAGGCCGTCGGCGACCAGCTCTACATCACCTACGCGCCGCAGCAGGGGCCGCAGAATCAGCACGAGATGGTTGGTCCGGGTCTTGGGCTGGTCGACCTGTTCGGCGCCGATGGCACGCTGGTGCGGCGCGTCGCCACAGGCGGGGTGCTCAACGCGCCCTGGGGCATCGCCCTGGCGCCGGCCAACTTCGGCCAGTTCGGCAAGGATCTGCTGATCGGCAATTTCGGCGACGGCACCATCAATGCCTTTGATCCTGTGACCGGGCAATTCATCGACAGCCTGCGCGACGCCAGCGGCAAGCCGCTGAGTATTCCGGGCTTGTGGGGCATCGCCTTTGGCAATAGCCTGCTGGCGGTTTCCAACTGGCTGTATTTTGCGGCGGGTATCAACGATCGGGCCGATGGGCTTTACGGCCGTATCGTCGCGTCACCCGCCGCCGTTTCGGGGAGCAGTTCCAGCGGCGGCTAGCCGCCGCATCCGCCCCGCATCGACTGAGCCCACTATCGGCCTACTTTTTCCCGGTCTTCTTCGCCGTCGCTTTACCGGTAGCCGAGGGCTCCGGCCGCAGGATCGCCTCGACCAGGGCTTCCGGATTTTCCGCGTGCTTTTCGAACTGGCCGTCCAGCATCAGCTGGCTGAGGCCGTGCACCAGGCTCCAGGAGCGGATGGCGGCCACCGTCACGCGCGCATCGCCGGCCTCCAGGCCGAGCACCTGCGCCGCGCCTTGGCGCAGGGCCTCGAACGCCGCGCTCCCGGCTTCGCGCAATTCGGCGTTGTAGTGGCTGGAAGCGAAGCGACCGAACATGAGCCGGAACAGGGCGGGGTTGTCGCGGGCGAAACGGACGTAGGCGCCGCCGGCGGCGCAATGCTGGTCCATCGGCTCGCGCTCCGCGGCGGCGGCCCGGCTCTGCGCCGCTCCCATTCTATGGAAGCCCTCCGCCGCCAGCGCCACCAGCAGCGCTTCCTTGTCGGCGAAATGGCGGTAGCAGGCGTTGGCCGAGACCCCGACCTGCCGCGCCAGCTGGCGCAGGCTCAGCTCGCCGCGCTCGCCCGCGGGCGCCGCTTCCAGCAGCGCCAGTCCGGCTTCTACCAGGGCCTGGCGCAGGTTGCCGTGATGATAGGGAACGGCGGCGGCCGGGCGCCGCGGGGCGGTCTTTGTGGGTGTCCTGGCGATGGGCTTGGCCGATTTCATGTTGACACTGTGCACATTTCCGGAGCAAGATGTTCACATTGTATACATTTGATCGGCGAGCGGCCATCGGCCGCGCCGCCGCAACGAGGAGATTGCGATGCCGCAGGCACAACTGGTTCCGCGCGCCATATCCTGGATCGGCCGGCAGATGCAGAAGCGTGTGCCTTATTCCGCTTCCAATCCCTACCTCGAAGGGCCCTATGCGCCGGTGGCCGAGGAGCGCACCGAGACGGCGCTGCGCGTCAGCGGCGAGATTCCGCGCGAGCTGAACGGCGTGTTCGCGCGCATCGGCCCGAATCCGCTGCGGGTCGACAATCCGGCGACCTATCACTGGTTCATCGGCGACGGCATGGTGCACGGCCTGCGCTTGCGCGAGGGCCAGGCGCTGTGGTATCGCAACCGCTGGGTCGGCACCGACACCGCCCATCGCGCCCTCGGCCGGCCGCTGGCGCCGGGGCCGCGGCGCGGCGTGGCGACGGTGGTCAATACTAACATCATCGGTCATGCGGGCCGGTTATGGGCGCTGACCGAGGCGGGTGTGCTGCCGGTGGAGATGGACGGCGATTTGTCGACGCTACGGCACGGCTATTTCAACAGTACCGCCTCGCTCGCGTGCACCGCGCATCCGCATCGCGATCCGCTCACTGGCGAGCTGCATGCGGTGTGTTACGACGCGCTGTCGCGCGATCGCGTGCAGTACGTCGTCATCGGCGCCGACGGCAGCCTGAAGAAGCTGGTAAACATCCCGGTGCGGCACGGGCCGATGATTCACGACTGTGCCATCACCCGCTCGCGGGTAGTGATCCTCGATCTGCCGGTGACGTTTTCGGTGCGCGAATTCCTGCACGGCGCGGGCTTCCCCTATCACTGGAATCCACGACATCCGGCCCGCGTCGGCCTGCTGCCGCGCGAGGGCGCAGCCGGGGACATCCGCTGGTTCAACATCGACCCCTGTTACGTGTTCCATACCTGCAATGCCTATGATCTCGCGGATGGCGGGGTGATCGTCGACGTAGTGGTGCAGGCGCGCATGTTCGATCGCTCCCGCCTCGGGCCGGAGCGGCAGCAGATCAGCTTCGAGCGCTGGAAGCTGGGCCCGGCGCACGACCATGTGGAGCGCACCGTCATCAGCGACCGGCAGCAGGAGTTTCCGCGCTTCGACGAGCGCCTGATGGGCAGTCCCTACCGCTATGCCTATACGGTCGGATTCGAGGCTGGCGCCAGCCAGCCGCAACCCCTGTTCCGGCATGACCTGCAGGGCGGCGGCACGCTGCTGCACGATTACGGTCCGCAACGCACGCCGGGCGAGGCGGTGTTCGCGCCACGCCACGCAGGCGGCTCCGAGGATGAGGGCTGGCTGCTGTCCTATGTCTACGACAGCGGCACCGACCGCAGCGATCTGGTGATTCTCAATGCACAGGATCTGGGCGGCGAGCCGCAGGCGGTGATCCATCTGCCGTGGCGTGTGCCCCACGGCTTCCACGGCAACTGGATCGCCGACGCGGCGTAGTACGGCACTGGCATCGGAGCCACCATCTGTTTTATTCGGGATCGACGTCGAGCACTTCGAGCGCCAGGGAGGCCGCGCTATTGGCGCGTGGCATGCCGGCGTAGGCCTGCACCAGGATCAGGATGCCGGCGAGCGTCTCGCGGCTGACGCCGCAGCGCCGGGCCACACCGATGTGAAAGCGCAGCTGTTCGGTCTGGCCGCCGAGACAGGATAGGATGGCCACCGTGACGATCTGCCGCTCGCGCGGCGGCAACGCCGAAGGGGCGAGCACCAGGCCGGTGAGTTCCATCGCCCTGGGATAGTAGATGGGCGAGAGCGCCTCGAACTTTGCGGCCAGCGCGGCCTGGCGGCCCGGCTCGAAGCGATCGTAGAGGCGGCTGCCGCTGCGCACGCGTTGTGCGCGGTCCGGGTTGATCGCGTGCTCTTCGGGCCAGGACAGCGTTGCCTTGGCGCCGGAAAGTTCGGCCAGGAATTTATGGTGTGCCCGCCGCATGCGGACTACGCCAAGATAGCCGGTGGCGTGAATCAGGATCGACTCCAGCAAGGCCGCCGCCGGGCCGGCGCGAAGCATTTGCCGGTAGATGGATCTCAATTCAGGGCTGTCGCAATCCAGGGTCAGCAGGCAGCCGATTTCGACCAGGCGGTTATCCGCGGGCGCCAGGCCGTCGATATGCTGGCGGTCTTCGAACAGAAAATCGGCGATGTTGTCGAACGGACTGGCGCTTGTGGCCATGGCCTCAGTCTCCCAGTCGGTAAAGGCGGCGGGCGTTGTCGTGCAGCATCTTGCATTGTTCCGTTACCGGCAACGCCCCAAACCAGTCGCGGTAGTGCGTAAACAATTCGCTCAACGGTGCGAACAGCCGATCGACCGGGAAGTTGCTGGCGACCAGCACCCGGTTGCTGCCGAAAGCCGCAATCAGCCGCTGCGCCGCTTGCTTTGCATGCCGCGGCTGCCAAGCTTTTTCACCGAGCATCAGGCCGGACAGCTTGACGGCGATGTTGGGCGCCTGCGCCATGGCCCGTATGCCGTTTTCCCACTGCGCAAATGCCGGGTCCTCGGGTGAAGGTGGGTAGCCAGCGTGGGTCAGGATGAAGCGTACCTCCGGAAACGCGCGAGCCAGACCGACGGCCTTGCCGGCAAGCACGGGCGGTGCCTGCAAGTCGAAGCACAGCCCGCGATCGTTCAACGCCTGCATGCCCTTGCGCCATGCGGGATCGTCGATCGGCGTATGCGCGGCGCCGCCGCCGGTGAAATCGCCTTGTTGCAGCCGATCGCGAACGCCGCGGAACAAGGGAAATGCCGCATGATGCGCGATCAGCGCGGCAGCATCCGGGTCGGCGAGATCGATATGCGCAATATGCGCATGCGGCGCACCGCGCCGGTCGGCGAGCGCCTGCACCCAGCGCATTTCGCCAAGCCGGTCGGCGGGGTCCCATCCAGCCTCGATGTGCACCAGCTTGGTCACGTTTTGCCCGGCGGCGTCCTCGAGGTATTGGTCCAGCAGATAGGTCCGACGAATCGCGGCGGTCCGGCCGAACGGGCCGGATGGCTTCGCCGGTTCCAGCCAAGGATAGCGGTGTTGTTCGAGATCCCAGAAATGGACGTGGGCGTCGATGATCGGGAAATCCTGCAAGGGCCATTCCTTCAACGAGTGCGGGAGCCTGGGCTAGTCATGCCATGGGTGTTATGGCGAGTGCCGCGGCTTCCTTTGTATTGGAGTGGCAGCGGTACCCGGAGTTCCATTTCTGAGCCGGAAATCGATCATCGCAGCGTGTGACACCGCACAGAGTCAGCACAGTGCAAGGGGTATGTATAGCGATAGAAACAGGCGGCACCCTGCATTCTGAAACAGGCCGGATCATTCATCCGACACGTCCGCCGTGACAGAAACGACAGAGGTGATCCGTGGGCAGCGCCAAGGCAAAAGGCCCTCCAATGCGACGCGCGCATCGGACGACGCGTTCCGGCAAGGCTGACCACCCCGACCGCCCGGCATTGGCGAAATCGCTCACGCTGGCTGCGATGAGCCTCGGCTTTGGGGTGGTGCAACTCGACGTCACCATCGTCAATACGGCTTTGAACAGTATCGGTACCTCGCTGGGCGGCGGTGTGCCGGAACTGCAGTGGATTGTTAGCGCCTACACCATTGCCTTCGCGGCCTTGATTTTGACGGCTGGCGCCCTGGGCGATCGCATCGGCGCGAAGAAAGTCTTCATGGCCGGCTTTGCCATCTTCACGGCCGCGTCGCTTGTCTGCGCGCTGGCGCCGACGGCGCTAACCCTGATCGCTGCGCGGGCGGTGCAGGGCGTGGGCGCGGCCATCCTGGTTCCCAACTCACTGGCTCTGCTCAATCATGTTTATCCCGATGAAAAGGAACGCGGTTGGGCAATTGGAATTTGGGCGGCCGGAGCCAGCTTTGCGCTTACCGCGGGTCCGCTTGCCGGTGGCGGCCTGATCGCCCTGGTGGGTTGGCGCTGCATCTTTCTGGTCAATCTGCCAATCGGCCTGGCGGGCCTCTGGCTGGTGTGGCGTTATGCAGACGAGACGCCGCGATCACCTGATCGCGAACTGGATCTGATCGGCCAGGCGGCAGCGATCGGCGCGCTGGTTTGCCTGGCCGGCGCGATCATCGAAGGCGGAGCTTTCGGCTGGAGCAATCCATGGGTTCTCGCCGGCTTTGGCGGCTTCGCGGCGTTGGCTGCGCTTTTCGTATTCCAGGAAGGGCGGGCGTCGCAGCCGATGCTGCCGCTTGCGCTGTTCAGGCACGGATTGTTCACTCTGACCTCGGTGGTTGGTCTGCTGGTGAACGTTGCTTTTTACGGGCTCATTTTTGTGCTCAGCCTGTACTTCCAGCGGGTCAACGGCTTATCCCCGCTTGCGACCGGTCTGGCCTTTGTGCCGATGATGGGCGCAACGCTCCTGGCAAACTTGTTGGCGGCTCGCGCGACCGAGCGATTCGGCGCGCCCGCGATCATCGCCGCCGGTGCGGCCATTAGCGGCGTCGGCTGCGTTGCGCTTCTGGACATTGCGCGCGGCTCGAGTTATTGGGCGTTATGCACGCAAATGATTGCTCTAGGTGCCGGTCTGGGACTGCTGGTCCCTCCACTCACGTCGGCGCTGCTCGGCAGCGTCGAAAAGGCGCGTTCGGGCATTGCGGCCGGTGTTCTCAACGCCACCCGACAAACCGGCAGCGTCATCGGCGTGGCCCTGTTTGGATCGCTGGTTGGCCAGGCGAAAGCGTTTATACCCGGCACCCGGGAATCGCTGATGATCTCCGCGGTGCTGCTGATCGGCGCGGCGGCGGCGGTCGCGGTCGTTGGCCGTGGTCGGAAGAAATGATGTTGCGACGGATCAGCTCAACGTAATCACTCCCCTTGCGGGCGCGTGGTTCCGGCAGATACCAGTTCGTCTCGGCGGCTGCGCCAGGTTCCGGCCGTCTGCGGCTTGATGAAGAGCGTCGCCACTTCCGGGTGCGCGGCCTGCACGCGGGCTTCAATGCGGCGCACGCAGGCTTCGATGTCCTGAGTGGTCTGGCCATCGTGGAACTCGGCGCTCAGAGCTGCGAAGATGCGCTGCGGTCCCAGTTGGGCGGTGATGACGCCGTTGGCGTGGTCGACGCCGGGGTCTTCAGCGGCAATGCGCAGGATCGAGGCCTGCACGTGCGGATAGGCCGATTCGCCGATCAGCAAGCCCTTGGTCTCGCGCGCCAGCAGCAGCGCCGTCACCGCCAGAATCAGCCCGATGCCGATGGAGGCGAGGCCATCGAACTGCGGCACATTGAAAATCCGGGCCACGAGCAAACCAAGAAAGGCAACGATCAGTCCAAGCAGCGCCGCGGTGTCTTCCAGCAGCACCGTGAAAGTCGTCGGATTCTTGCTCTCCCGTATCGCTTCCATGTAGCCCAGGGTGCCCTTGGTCGCCTGGAAGTCCTTCAGGGCAATGCGCCAGGAGGCGGCTTCGAACACGAATGACAGCCCCAGCACGACAAAAGCGATGGCGGCGCTCTGCAGCGGTTGCGGGTGGCGCAAGCGCTCGACGCCTTCATAGATCGAGATGCCGGTGCCGAGCGTGAACACCAGCAGCGCGACGACGAAGCTCCAGAAATACAGCTCGCGTCCGTAGCCCAGCGGATGCGACACGTCCGCTGGTGCATTCGAGCGCCGCAAGCCGTACAGCAGCACCAGTTCGTTGACCGAGTCAACCAGCGAATGAACGCCTTCGCTGAGCATGGCGGAGCTGCCCGAGAATGCCGCCGCAATGAACTTGATCGCGGCGATGGCGACGTTTCCGGCGAGCGCCGCGTAGATCACCTTGGTGGACGGCGCGGTGGCGCCTGGGGTACGCACTCTTTGCGACAGCGCCGGGTTCGAGCGTCCCATGAGTCACATCACGCTGGTCACAAACATGCCCACCACCACCACAGCCATGGCGGCCGTCGCGATCCACCCCATGGTTTTCACTCTGGTCGAAGCGACGCAGTCGCCCATCACATCCGGGCGGGACGACAAAACCACCAGCACCGCCATGATCGGCACCGCCACGATGCCATTGATGATGGCGCTGCCGATCAGCGCCTTGATCGGGTCCAGCGAGGTGAAATTCAGGCCGATGCCCAGGGCCATGCCCACGCCCAGCACGCTGTAAAAGCCCGGCGCCTTGGCCAGGGTTTCTCCCAGGCCGACTTTCCATTTGAAAGCCTCGGCGGCGGCATAGGCCGAGGCGGCCGCCAGCACCGGCACCGCCAGCATGCCGGTGCCGACGATGCCGAGCGCGAACAGAAAGAAGGCCGCTGGCCCGCCCAGCGGACGGAGTGCTTCGGCGGCCTGGGCCGAGGTCTCGATATTGGTCATGCCGTGGCGGTGCAGGGTGGCGGCGGCGGTGACCATGATGAAGAAGGCCACGATATTCGAGAAGGCCATGCCGACTTGCGTATCGAGCTTGATCCGGCGCAGATGACGCTGCGCCTGGGCTGGCGCATCCTTCAGCGGCTTGTCGCCAGCTACCGCCTGCATTTCCTCCACTTCCTGCGCGGCCTGCCAGAAGAACAGATACGGGCTGATGGTGGTGCCGAACACCGCCACGATCAGCGCCAGTGATTTCGTGTCGAGATGGAAGCGCGGGATCAGGGTGTGCGACAGCACCTCGGTCCAGTCCACTTTGACCAGGAACGCGGTGATGACATAGGCAAACAGGACCAGCGTCAGGAACTTGAGTATGCGGGCGTATTTCTCGAAGCCGACATAGAGCTGCAAGGCCAGCGATATCAGCCCGAGCAGCACGGCATAGAGCGCGGCGGGGCCGCCGATCATCAGCTTCACCGCCGCTCCCATGGCCGCGATATCCGCCGCGATGTTGACGGTATTGGCCACGAACAGCAGCAGGACCAGGCTCAGCAACAGCCACCGCGGGCAATGACTGGCGATATTGGCGGCGAGGCCCTTGCCGGTGACGCGCCCGATCCTGGCGCTGATCACCTGGATGCTGACCATCAGCGGAAAAGTCAGCGGCAGCGTCCACAGAATCCCGTATCCCAATGCCGCGCCGGCCTGGGAATAAGTGGCGATGCCGCTGGGATCATCGTCCGCCGCACCGGTGATGAAGCCCGGCCCGAGCCGGCGCCACAGCGACTGTGCCTTGGGGCTGGTCGTTTCGCGCTTCAAGCAGGCAGGCTCATGGGGCTCATCGGGGTTCAGCTCTGGTGACCGACGGCCCTCAACGGACGCATCATCGGCGCATGGTACCGCTTCGACGCAGGTGGCCCGGATGCTATTGCGGCATCAATGCTAGCGCGGCTGCAGCAGGGGACCGTTTGCCGTCCACTCCACGCGCAGCGTCAGGGATTCGCCGGGCGCCAGGTTGGCCTCCGTCGATTGCGGCGCAAAAACCACTTGCGGATTGCCTGTCGCGGCGACTTGAAACACATGCGGTCCCGGCGCCAGCCACGCCGATACTTTCTCGTCGCGGCCGAGAGTCGCGTAAAGCTGTCCATCGAAGCTGACATTGCACCAGGATTCCGCGTCTCCGCTATGCGGGCCACGGCGGAAGGTCACCCGCACGGCTCCGTTCGCCGGCTCGGACAGCGCCGGCAGATAGATCCTGGTCGAGGGTACCGCGGTTTCCACCACATGCCTCGGACGCTCGGCATGCTCGACGCAAGCCGCGAGCAGTAGCAAAGATGCCGCGACGACCATTTTCAATGCGTTCATGGCGCTTCTCCGTGACGGCGTGACGCCGGCAATCCATTGCCGCGCCGGACCAGGAGCCCCTGTCTGGCGCACGGTTCCGTCAGGCGCCATTGAGAGTCCGGCTGCCCGCGCAAGTTCCGAAGCGGATTCCGGCCGCTGTCGACAAGATGGCGCCGGTAAGCCGCCCGGTCGGTGCGCTACCGCACCCATCGGAGATTCAAATTCGCCGTTATCCATGGCCCGCCGTTCAACTGATTAAGCAAAGGCGGACAATCGTTCGCCGAAGTCAGCTCACTCGCCATCGCATCAGGCAGAAGATGGTCGCGGAGTGTCGGCGCAGGATTAAATACTCCGCGATTTCCGATGATTATGAAGGTTGCCTTTGTAGGTAGCCTTCATATATGGCATAGTGCGGGCATGAACCAGCAACAGGACGATGCCGGCGCGGCGCGCGCCCAGGCCGTGGCGGGCGAGCTGCGCGTAGTGCTCGGCAAGCTGAAGCGGCGGCTTCGCGCGGAAGCGCATCTGGGCGATTTCACCTGGCCCCAGGTGCAGGTCCTCATCCGGCTGGAGCGCGAGGGGCCGGCGACGGTGAGCACCCTGGCGCGGACCCAGGGCATGCGTCCGCAATCGATGGGGGAGATCCTCTCCGCCCTGAAGGCAGCCGGGTTGGTCAGCGGCGCGCCGGACCCGGCCGACGGGCGCCAGACCCTGTTATCCATCACCGCGGCCTGCCGCAGGAAGATCAAGGCCGCGCGGGCGGCGCGCGAGGACTGGCTGTTCCGCGCCATCCGCGCCAGCCTGGGTCCGGCAGAGCAGGTGCAGCTCGCCGGCGCGGTCGAATTGCTCAAGCGCCTCGCCGATTTCTGATCGGGGGCAAACTCATGGCAATCACCACGCTCGACGCAAAGACCGCCCTGCTCGTCATCGACCTGCAGCAGGGCATCGCCGCCTATCCCACCGCGCACCCCATCGGCGACATCGTGACCAAGGCGGGCGCGCTGGCCGATGCATTCCGCAACCATGGTCTGCCGGTTGTGCTGGTGGTCGCCGCCGGTCGGGCTCCGGGCCGGACCGAACAGGTGCGCGGCCGCGCAGCGTTTCCGGCCGGATTTACCGATCTCCTCCCCGAACTGAATCGGCAGCCACAAGACCACACGGTGACGAAGTGGACCCCGGGAGCATTCACCAACACCGACCTCGAGGCGCATCTGAAGGTGAGGGAAGTCACGCAGGTCGTCATCGCGGGTGTCTCCACCAGCAACGGTGTCGAGGCGAGCGCACGTCATGCGTACGAGCTTGGGTTCAACGTCACGCTGGCGGTGGACGCCATGACCGACCTGAACCCGGAAGCCCACGCCAACAGCATTGCGCGAATCTTTCCAAAGCTGGGCGAGACCGGCACCTGCCAGGAAATCATAGGGGTTCTTGAAAGGAGAGCTTGACGATGCAATGGCTTCACTACCTGTCCTACTTCCTTGGCGGCGCCTTTCTGATCAACGCCGTTCCGCATCTTGTTAGCGGCGTGATGGGGCGTCCCTTTCAAAGCCCCTTCGCCAAACCGCCGGGCCAGGGACTCTCCTCTTCGACGGTAAACGTGCTGTGGGGGTTTTTTAACCTGGCTGCTGGGTATGTTCTCATCGGCCGCGTCGGAAGCTTCGATTTGCGCGCCACGGATGACGCCATTGTTTCGGGACTGGGCATGCTGCTCACCGGCGTGTTGAGTGCACGTGCCTTTGGACGGTTTCACGGCGGTCATTCTCCCGGGGGCACGTGAGCGGTCCGGTGACAGGCACCTTCCGTTCGCTACGCGGTTACAACTACCGGATATGGGCAGCCGGCGCGCTGGTCTCCAATGTGGGCACCTGGATCCAGCGCACCGCGCAGAACTGGCTGGTGCTGACCCAGCTCACCCACAACAACGCCACCGCCCTGGGTGTGGTCATGGCGCTGCAGTTCGGGCCGCACCTGCTGTTACTGCCGCTGACCGGCTTTGCCGCCGACCATCTCGACCGGCGCAAGCTGCTCATCGGAACGCAGGCGGCGATGGGTGTGCTCGCTTTCGGACTGGGCCTCCTAACCATTACCGGGCAGGTGCAGCTGTGGCAGGTCTATGTGTTCGCCTTCCTGCTGGGCTGCGTCACCGCGTTCGACGCCCCGGCGCGCCAGGCTTTCGTCTCGGAGCTGGTCGGGGATGCCGACCTATCGAACGCGGTGGCGCTGAATTCCACCTCGTTCAACGCCGCGCGGATGATCGGCCCTGCCGTCGCCGGCGTGCTCATCGCCGGCGTGGGTACCGGCTGGTCATTCCTTGTAAACGCCGCTTCGTTCGTGGCGGTACTCTGTTCGCTGGGCTTGCTGCGCGCCGGCGAATTGCACCTGCATCCGGGCGGCCGGGCCGCCCGCGGCCGCGGCAGCCTGCTCGAAGGTTTCCGCTACTTATGGGCGCGCCCAGACCTGAAGGCGGTGCTGTTCATGCTGTTCCTGATCGGCACCTTCGGGCTCAACTTCCAGATTTTCATTTCCACCATGGCGGTCCAGGTGTTTCACACCGGCGCGGGCCGCTACGGGCTGCTGACCTCGATCATGGCGATCGGCACGGTCGCCGGCTCGCTGCACGCCGCTGGCCGGAGCCGGCCCGGCATGGCGCAGCTGTTCGCCGGCGCCACCATCTTCGGGTGCGGCTGCGCCCTGGCCGCGGTCATGCCCAATTACTGGCTGTTCGCCTTCGCCCTCATCATCATCGGCGTCTCCGCGCTGACGTTCTCCACCACGACCAACAGCCTGATGCAGCTATCGACCGAGTCTGTCATGCGCGGGCGGGTGATGGCGATCCGCCTGGCCATCGCCCTGGGCTGCACGCCCATCGGTGCGCCGATCGTCGGCTGGGTCGCCGATCGTTTCGGTGCGCGCTGGGCGCTGGGTGTCGGCGCCGCCTCGGGCTTTGCCGCGGCGATCGTCGCGATCCATTATCTGTGGAAGCATCGTCGCCTGCGCCTGCATTTCGACGCCGGCAACATCCGCCTCAGTTTCGACGCCAGCTCCTCATGAATCGCTGACATCGCCAGCACGCACCGCAGCAATTGCTGCACTGCCACAATCGCCCGCGGGGCTTGGCAGAATGGTGAATCAGGTATAGCGTAAGAACAAGTGCGGAGACTCAAGAACATCCGCGCCGAAAAAAGCAGAACAGTGGGTTCCATCGGAACAGTCAACTGTGTGCAAGGGGAGCAACATGAAAATGACTTTCAGTGCGGCCGTCCTGGCCGTGACGATTCTCGCCAGCCCGTCCATTTCCGCGCAAGACAACAACAGCGGCGATAACGGTACAGCGGCAGGCTCCAACACCTCTGCTTCCAGCGTCGCTACCGGCTCAGTGGCGACGCAGGTGGTGGTTGGCGTCACTACCGCCGCGGTGATCGGCGTGGTGGTCGGCCTTTCTTCCGACAGTCACGGTGCCACCACCACTTCGACCACCAGCACCACGGCGAAGTAGCGCGGCAAGCCCGCGGCTCAGCCGCGGTCGGGAGTCACCGGCGGCATCTCGCGTTGGCATGCCTTGCTGAAGCTGATGCCGATTGCTTGAGCGCGGCCGCTCAATCCGTCTGCTCGAACAGCGGATCTGATGCGGAAAAAGCGGACCCTCATCAACGCTGCATGGATATACTAAATCGTACCCACCAACCGGAAGGCCATCACATGAATTTCAGGAACATGCTTCGAGTCGCATCCATCGGCGCAATGCTCGCGGTAAGCAGCGGCGCGGCCCATGCCACGGCTCAAGGCACGCCCCAGACCCATCACTGCAAGCAGCAGGACGGCACCATGGACATGAAAAAGACCCATAAGCAGTGCCTGGCGGCCAAGGGTACGTGGGCGAAGGACGCCGACGCGCCGGCGGCATCGGCAGCCCCGGCTCCTGCCGCGACTGCGGCACCGGCCGCCGCGCCCGCTGCATCCGCACCTGCGCCCAAGCAGTAAGAGGGCGCGGGATCGCTTTGCGTCTCCTGTGCGTTGCCGCTGGTGAGGTTGGAGGCTGCTAAGGCTTGAAGCCACAGCCGGCGGTGTCTTTGGGAGGCAAAAGCCGGTAGTCCCCTTTGCAAATTAAGGCCCGTCTCCGCTTCAATTTGAAGGCGGAGACGGGCTTTTTTTTGGGGTACAGGGCGCACAACCCTGTCTTCGTACTTCGGGGCAGTACGACGACGTCCGACCCTTGTCAGGGGACGGGTTGGATGATGAGATCGTACGATGCCTTGCCGATCGTTACGTCCTGACATCTTCAAGTCGTTGCTATCAGGATTTTGTGCTTTTCACGGTCCGAAAACACTGTGTGCCGCGGCAAGGCAATGCTGCGGGGGCGGCTTTGCTGGCCAATGGCCGCCGATGCAAAAGGCGCATGGCGGAAGTCGCCACCCGTAGGTCATGCTCATGGAATCACCTCGCCTCCAGGTTCCACATCCCCATGCTGCGGCTGCCGGCGAGTGACCTGGTCCAGCTTGTCGCCCAGCAGGCGGCGCACCGTGACGTAGAAAACCGGGATCAGCAGCAGGCCGAGGAAGGTGGCGAACAGCATGCCGCCGATCACACCCGTGCCGATCTCGTGACGCGAGGATGCGCCCGCTCCACTCGAAACCACCAGGGGAAACACGCCCAGGATGAAGGCCATCGAGGTCATCAGGATCGGGCGCAGGCGCAACTTGCAGGCACTGACCACCGCATCGTACAGCGTCATGCCTCGGGCCTGTCCGGCCACCGCGAACTCCACGATCAGGATCGCGTTCTTCGCCGCCAGGCCGATCACCGTCACCAGGCCGATCTTGAAATAGATATCGTTGGGCACGCCGCGCAGCAGGCAGAATGCCACCATGCCCAGCAGGCCCAGCGGCACCACCAGCAGCACGGCGACGGGAATCGACCAGCTTTCGTAGAGGGCGGCCAGGCAAAGAAATACCACCACGATCGACAGCGCCATCAGCAGCATGGCCGAGTTGCCAGCCAGGACTTCCTGGAAGGACTGGCCGGTCCAGTCCGCGGCAAAGCCGTGCGGCAGGGACTTGTCGACGATGTTCTGCAACACCCCCATGGCCTGGCCGGTGGAGTAGCCCGGAGCCGAGTTGCCGACGATCTCCACGGCGGAATAGCCGTTGTAGCGCGGCAGCGCCTGCGGACCCACGCTCCAGTCCGCCTTCACCACGCTGGAAAGCGGCACCATGTTGTAGGGGCTGATCGAGGTGTCGCTGGCCGAGGGGTCGATCTGGGTCAGGTAGCCGCTGGTGTTGGTCGCCGTGCCGGCCGTGCTGCTGGCGCCGCTGGCGGCATTGCTGATGCCGCTGGGTGTGTAGATGTGCTGCAGCGCATCGAATCCCATGCGGTAGGGCGCGTCGGCCTGCAGGTAAACGCGCTTGACGCGGCCGCCGTAGGTGAACTGGTTGATGTAGAACGGTGCCAGCTGCATCTGGATGGCGTTGTAGACGTCGGTGAGCGACAAGCCCATGGACTGCGCCTGCACCCGATCCACCGACACCTTCAGCTGCGGCGCCTCGGGCAGCGAGTTGGGACGGATGCCGTAGAGCATGGGGTTCTTGGCGGCGGCGCCGAGCAGCATGCCTTCGGCCTGGGCCAGCTGCGCGCGCGATTGGCCGGCGCGGGCCTGCAGATACATGTCGATGCCGCCGAACTGGCTCAGACCGCGGATAGTCGGCAGATTCACCGCGAAGATCTGCGCATCGGGAATGCTATGAAGAATCTGGTTGATCTGCGGAATCAGCTTCATCGCGGTGTCATGGCGCTTGTTCCAGTCTGCCAGCTTGATGAATGACATGCCGACGTTTTCGCTCGTGCCGACAAAGCTGAAGCCTTCTGGCTGGAAAATGCCCACGATCTCCTTGCCGATCGCACTCTGCCCGAGCTTGTCGCGCACCTCGGCCATCACGTGATCAGTGCGCTGCAGCGTCGAGCCGGGCGGCAGATTGATCAGTGCGAGCACGAAGCCCTGGTCTTCGTCGGGCACGAAGCTGGTCGGCAGCTTCGTATACAGGAACCCCGTCAGCACCACGACGAGCACAAACACCACCATCCAGCGCGGCGCATGGCTCACGGCCCGGCCGGCATGGCCGAGATACTTTTTCGTCGTCCAGTCGAAACTACGGTCGAACCAGCGGTAGACCGCGTTCTTCTGCGTCGCGTGTTCAGGCCTCAGGATCGCCGCGCACAGCGAAGGCGTAAACGACATCGCGAGGAACGCGGAGAATCCCATCGATACCGCGATCGTCAGCGCGAACTGCGCGTAGATGATGCCGGTCGCGCCCGGCTGCAGCGCGGACGGGATGAACACCGCGGACAACACCACCGTGATTGCGATGATGGCGCCGGTGATCTGGCCCATCGCCTTGCGGGTTGCCGCCCTCGGCTCTAAATTCTCCTCGGTCATGATACGTTCGACGTTTTCGATCACGACGATCGCATCGTCGACCACGATGCCGATCGCCAGCACCATGCCAAACAGTGTCAACTGGTTGAGCGTGTAGTGCAGCGCCGAGAGCCCGATGAACGTCCCGAGCAGCGCCACCGGAATCACGAGCGTCGGTATGATCGTGGCCCGCAAATTCTGCAGGAAGATCAGCATCACGAAGAACACCAGCACGATCGCCTCGATGAGCGTGCG
>JAMFRN010000100.1 GCA_026224805.1 Nevskia soli | reverse complement strand
TGCCGTCCACCACCTGGGTGATGCCGAAGTCCACCGCTACCGACATCAGCGAGATCGCCTCATCCTCGGTCAGACCCTTGGTGGTCATCAGGAAACGGCGCATCTTGCGGAAGGCATCCTTCATCGCCAGATCGAGGCTGGAGCGCTTGTAGATCTCGCTCTGCGCCTTCTCGCCCAGCTCGGTCAGGTAGTTCGGATGACTGAAGCCGTGGATGACCCATTCCTCCGGAGTTTCCAGCAGCGGATAGTTCAGATCGACGAAAGGCTTGCCCTCCAGGTCCTGCTTCTTGTGCAGCACCAGCTGGAACACGCCGGTAAGGGAGAACTCGATGGCGGTACCGCACAACTCCGAATCGCCCTGCGAAGCATGCGGATCACCGATCGACAGCAGGCCGCCCGGCACGCTCACCGGCAGGTACATGGTGGCGCCCTTGCCGGCGCGCTTGTTGTCGATATTGCCGCCGAAATAAGAAGGCGGAATCGAATCGACAATGCCGGCCTCCTTGGGCGCCAGCGCGATGACGCCGAAATGCGGCCGCACCGGGATCCTCACGTCCTTGAGCACGCCGTGGTTCTCGTGAATGGTGGAGTGATCCACCGGCACGCCCGGATAGTCGATTTTGGAATGCACCACGCCGAACGGATCGGTCTGCGGCGTCCAGCGGAAGTTGTACACCGCCTTGGCGAAGCTCTTGCGCTCGCGGCAGTCGACTTCGTAGATGGTCACCACCTCGCGCTGCTTGGGCTCGGTGAGCAGCTCGTTGTAGTGCAGCCCCCACCAGGCGGCGGCATTGCTGCCGAAAGCCATGCCGCCGTACTTGACGTTGGCGCAGGGCCGCGGCCGAACGTCGAGGATGCGCACTTCCACCACGTCGCCCGGCTGCGCGCCCTCGATGGCGATGGGCCCGGTGCAGATGTGCACGCCGAAGCCCTCTCCGGCACCGCGGCCGTAGATCGAAGCGTCCATGGGGCCGGCGCCGCGGCGATCCACGTTCTTGCCGTCGGCAGTCCAGTGGAACACGCTCTCCGCCCCGGAATCACCCTTGATCATGCGTTCGTAGTCGTCATAGCCGTGATGGGTGAGAGTCTCCACGGTGACGAAATCGCCGGACTGGACCTCCAGCGTGGGCCGCAGCGAACGGCTGAAATATCCCCAGTGCACGGTGTGGTCGTTTGCCGGCAGATGGTAATGGCGGAACTTGCCCTGCACCGTGAACGAAGCGCCCTCGCCTTCGTGCGCGGGGCCGCCCGCAGGAGTATCTGCCGGAAGCGGGCCTTTCAAGGCGGCCGGTTCGACCCCGGACTCAACCCCAGATTCAACTCCGCTCTCGTCACGCCGCCGCTTGGCGCGGCTTTCGGGGGACACCTCCGGCCAGCCACGGCTGATATGCAGCAGCATGCTCTTGGAGATGGTATCGCCGATTTCGCGCCGATAAGTCCGCGGCGACATGCCGTATTGCTCGCGGAAGGCACGGCTGAAGTGCGCGGCGTCGTTGAAGCTCCAGCGGAAGCACACGTCCGAGATCGACAGGTGCGAATACAGGGGATTGATCAGGTCCGAGCGGCAGCGTTCCAGCCGGCGCAGGCGCAGGTAGTGACTGAAGCTTTCGCTGGCGGACTCGAACAGCTTCTGCAGATAGCGGGCGGATACGCCGGCTTCGGCGGCGACCTTGCCGATGTTCAGATCCGCATCGCCGAGGCGGCCTTCGATCAGCTGGCAGATGCGATGCAGGTTCGCCGTCTGCGTGTTGGTGGCGCCGAGCATGATGTTGACGGCATCATCGTCCGCCAGGCTGGTCACCAGGAATTCCGACAGGGCGATCTCGATCGGCCGGATCTGGTCGCTGGTCAGCTGGTCGATGGTGTCGGCGATCGAGCCGAGCATGCCGGCGAAAACGTGGCCGATGCCCGAGCTTCCAGACAGCCGTCCCAGCTTGAGCGACAGCGGCACCGCCAGGCGCGAGCGGAATGCCTGGCGCGGAATCTTCACGTAAAGCTGGCGGAAGTTGCTCTGCATGGAGATGCCGCCGGCGGTACCAGCCGGCCGGTAGACGATATCGCCGGAAGCGATCGCGGTCCTGCCGCCGTGATCCAGCAGCTGCGCCTGGCCCTCCATGTGCAGGGCCAGGCTGATCGAATCGCCGCGGCTGTCGTCCTGATAGCTCAGTTCCTGCGGACCGGAGGTGATGCGCGCGAAGGTGATCCCCTGCGGCGACACGGCGGAGGCGACCGTGCCGTACATGCCGCCGCCGCCATCGAGGTCCTTGACGTCCAGCGACAGCCGGCCGAGCGCCTCGCGCCAGGCGTTGACACGCTGATGCTGCGGATAGGATTCGGTGGTGAAGTAGGAACTGTTGAGCAACGGCATAACCTCGCATGGTCTTGGCAGCCCGATGACCGATCGGCGCTCGCGGGCAAAAGACGTGCTGGAACAACTGATCAACCCGGCGGGACGTGGCCGGCTGGATTTCCGACCGGATGCCCGGGAGCGGGCTCCTGCACCGCGAACGGCAGCAAACACTCTTGGCTGTGGCCTCGCATGAAGCGTGCCGGGCCGCTGACGCGGATGGGGCAGGCAACAGTTAGAGCGCATCAGGACAAGTCGCGGAAGGCCATCCTCCCTAGCATTGCGCCTTCGCTGATTAATACTGGAGAGTTTCGATGTCCAAGCTTTTGGTGCTGTACTACTCGACCTACGGTCACGTCGAGACTTTGGCGGAGGCCATCGCGGAAGGCGCGCGCTCGGTGCCGGGCACGGAAGTGGCGCTGAAGCGGGTGCCCGAGCTGATGTCGAAGGAGGTGGCGGAACAGGCCGGAGCCAAGTTGGACCAGAAGGCGCCGATCGCCAGCGTCGAGGAACTGGCCGAATATGACGGCATCGTCTTCGGCACCCCCACCCGTTTCGGCAATATGGCGGCGCAGATGCGCAACTTCCTCGATCAGACCGGCGGCCTCTGGTTCGGCGGCAAACTGATCGGCAAGGTCGGCAGCGTGTTCTGCTCGACCGGTTCGCAGCACGGCGGCCAGGAAACCACCATCACCTCCTTCCACACCACGCTGCTGCATCACGGCATGGTGGTGGTCGGCGTGCCTTATTCGAAGCAGAATCTGATGGAGGTCGGAGAGATGAGCGGCGGCACCCCCTATGGCGCCACCACCATCGCCGGCAGCCAGGGCTCGCGCCAGCCCAGCGCCAATGAACTTGCCATCGCCCGCTTCCAGGGAGAGCATGTGGCGAAAATTGCCGCCAAGCTCAGCGCCTGAACCGACCTTCATGCCAGCAATACCCCATCGCGCCGGATCGGCATGATCGTCACCTTCGGCTCGATCAATCTCGACCTGTTTTTCCATTTGCCGGAACTGCCCCGGCCGGGGCAGACCCTGCTGGCACAGTCGGCGCAGGTCGAGGCCGGCGGCAAAGGCGCCAACCAGGCCTTTGCCGCCGCCTGCGACGGCGCGCGGGTGGTGATGGCCGGGGCGGTCGGCCAGGATGCGTTGGCTGAAAGTGCCCTGGCGGGCCTGCGCACGGCGGGCGTGGACCTGTCGCGGGTGGCACAGTTGCCCGGCCAGCAAACCGGCTGCGCCAGCATCGGCGTGGATGGGCAGGGCCGCAACGCGATCGTGGTCGCTGCCGGCGCCAATCGTTCGGCCCTGGCCGCGCAGGTGGAGGATGCGCTGCTCGGGCCCGGCACGACGCTGCTGCTGCAAATGGAAAACGACCCGCGGGAAATCGCCGCGATGATCCTGCGGGCGCGCCAGCAAGGTGCACGGATCGTGCTCAATCTGGCGCCCGCCGCCGAGCTGTGCCTGGAGATTCTGCGCAGCGTCGACCTGCTGGTGCTCAACGAAAGCGAGGCGGAATGGCTGTCCGACCGGCTCGGCACCAGAGCCACCGCGGAGGCGCTGCAGCGGGTGCTGCGGGTGGTTGTGGTGCGGACCCTGGGCGGCAAGGGCGTGGAGGCCGCCACCGGCGATGGTGTCAGCCAAATCGCGGCCTGGCCGGTCGAGGTGGTGGACAGCACCGGCGCGGGCGACTGCTTCACCGGCGTGCTGGCCTCTGCACTGGATCGAGGCACCGATTTGGGGCGGGCCCTGATCCGCGCCAATGCTGCCGCCGCGCTCGCCTGCACCCGCCCGGGCAGCCAGCGCAGTGCGCCGCAAGCCAGGGAAACCGATGATTTTCTGGCGCTGCGAGGCTAGCGGCGGCAAGCACTTCGCCGGATGACCACAACTTGTGCGCAAGCATGCAAGACCGCGTGCTGGCACAGCCCTAGCATCGCATAGACCCTGTCCCCGCCGGACGCCGCCACGCGCTGCCGGCCCCTCAAGCATTGGAGCTCGACCGTACATGAGCAAGATTTTCACCGACGAGTTCTTCAAGGGACTCGACAGTTCGGTGGTGCCACTCGATTCGGCGGAAACCCTGCCGCCCGCTTGTTACACCAACCCGGAGTTCTTCGAATTCGAGAAGGAAGCCCTGTTCAACCACGAGTGGCTGTGCGTGGGGCGCGAGTCCTGGGCGCTCAATCCGGGCGACTATTTCACCACCTCGATCATCGGCGAGCCGATCCTGGTGGTGCGCAACAAGGAAGGGCGCCTCAAGGCGATTTCCTCGGTGTGCCAGCACCGCGCCATGCTGGTGGCGGAGGGGCACGGCAATACCCACGCCTTCATCTGCCCCTATCACCACTGGTCGTATTCCCTGGACGGCCAGCTGATCGGCGCCCCGGCGATGAACAAGACCTGCAACTTCGACAAGTCGAAGATCCGGCTGCCGGAATTCAAGGTGGAAGTCTGGCTGGGCTTCGTCTTCATCAATTTCGACCAGGACGCGCCGCCGCTGGCACCGCGCCTGGGCGCGGTGGCCGATGCCATTGCCGGTTGGGATGTCGCCGGCGCCGAGGGGCCGCGGCCGGGCAAGGCGATACACTATCCGTTCAACTGGAAGGTGATGTTCGAGAACAATAACGACGGCTATCACGCCAGCAAGCTGCACAAGGGTCCGCTGCACGATTTCGTGCCCAGCGCCCTGGCCAGCTTTCCCGAGCTGCCGGAGGATACCGCCGGGTATTACAGGCTCAACGGCACCACCCATGCGGACGCCAGCTTCAACGTCACGCAAAAGGCCATCTTCCCGGTTTTTCCCGGCCTGAGCGAGGCCGACCGCAATCGGATGATCTTCGCCAACATGCCGCCGACCCTGTCCCTGGTGCTCACCGCCGACGTGGCGATGTACCTGATTCTGCGCGCCGATACGGCCGGGACGCACGAGATGGACGTGGGCCTGCTGTTCGCGCCGGGGACGATGAAGGATCCCGCTTTCGACCATCGGGTGGCGATCCTGATGCAGGCCGCCGACGTCATCATGGCCCAGGACCAGCACGTCGACGAGCTGGTGCAGATCGGGCTGCGTTCGCGCTTCGCCGCGCGCGGCCGCTACTCCTGGCAGGAGGGGGCGCAGCATCAGTTCAATTCCTGGCTGGTGCCCCGCTACCAGCATTGCTGGAGCAGGAGCCGCGGCGCCGATGCGCCGCCGGCCCGCGCCGCATAAGCGCCCCGCCCCATCCCATAAGCTCCCCGAAAACCATGCCCGACTCACTTCCCGTCATCTTCTTCGGCCACGGCAGCCCGATGATCGCGCTGCAAACCAATGCCGTGACCGAAACCTGGCAACGCATGGTGCGGGACATCCCGCGGCCGCGGGCGATCCTTTGCATTTCGGCCCACTGGTGCACCCGCGGCACCGCCGTCACCGCGATGACAGCACCGCGCACCATTCACGACTTTGGCGCCTTTCCCAAGGCACTGTTCGAGGTGCAGTACCCCGCGCCCGGCAGCCCGGCGCTGGCGGAGCGGGTGCGCGAGTTGCTGGCGCCGAAGCCCGTGCTGCTGGACCGCTCGGCCTGGGGTCTCGATCACGGCACCTGGTCGGTGCTGGTGAAGCTGTATCCGCAGGCCGATATCCCGGTGGTACAGCTCAGCCTGGACGCGACGCAACCGCCGGCGCATCACTTCGAGCTCGGCCGGCAACTGGCGCCGCTGCGCGACGAAGGCATCCTGCTCATCGGCACTGGCAACATTGTGCACAACCTGGGCGTGATGAACTGGGGGCTCGAAGGCCAGGGTTACGACTGGGCCGAGCGCTTCAACGCCTACGTCCGCAGTGCCATCTCCGAAAACCAGCCGCAGCGGCTGATCGATTATCCCGATGCCGGAGAGGATGCCGAGATGTCGGTGCCGACGGCAGAGCATTACCTGCCGTTGCTTTACGTCGCCGGCGCGCGCCGCCCGGAAGACCGGGTTCGCTTCGACAATGAGCACATCGAGTATGGCTCGGTGGGCATGACCAGCGTCTCGTTCGGCGCCTAGAGCCTATCCCACAAATCCCCTCTCCCCCACGCATGTGGGGGAGAGGGCGCAGGGAGAGGGGGCGCTTTCAAGCTCGCGGAGGCTTGAATTCCATGGCGTGAGCCTGCTTCGCCGGCGCCCCTCGCCCTGGCCCTCTCCCCGCTTCGCAGGGAGAGGGGATATTTATGAGATGAGTTCCACTAATGCTCTAGCCGCTGACCACCGCTCCGCTCACCGCTTCCACGGCAGGTGCGGCCTGCGCCGCCTTCCTGACCGGCTGGCGCAGCCTCGCCAGCGGCACCACCATCAGCAGCAGCATGACGGCATAGGCATAGAAAATCGGCGAGAAGGTGCCGAAGCGGTCGGCAATGACGCCGGCCAGCAGGGGTCCGGCCGCGGCGACAGTGGTCAGCAGCCAGACGATGGCCAGAATGCGCGAACCGGTGCGCGGACCGAAATAATTGAGGAGCAGAATGGTGGCGGCGACATAGCTGATGCCCCAGCCGGCGCCGTAGCTCAGGATGAACAGATACGCCACCACGCCGGGGCCGGCGAAGCCAAAAGCGAGCATGCCAAGGGCCTGCAGGCCGATGCCGGCGGCCAGCAGCAGGCTGGCGGAAACCCGCTCGCACAGCCAGCCCGAGGCGCCCTTGGCGATGGTGGTGAGCAAGGCCACCAGGCTCAACAGCATGGCCGCGAACGCCGGAGTGCCGCCGCGCTGGACCAGGTGCGATACCGCGACGCTGTCCACGGTGGTGAGGCAAGCCATGGTCATGGCCATGGATGCGGACACCAGCAGGAACTGCGGCGTCCAGATCGCCTCGCGGTCGCTCCACTCCTCGGCTTCCGCCGCCGGCGCAGCTCCGTCGACAGCGGCGCCGGCGGGAGCCGCGGCCAGCCGGTCGCGCACCAGCAGCCAGCAGGCGATGCACAGCAGCAGCGCCACCGCTGTCATGCTGCCCCAATGTCCGCGCCAGCCGCCGCTCACCGACATGATGCCCTGCACCAGTGGCGGCCCGACCACGGCGCCGAAGGCGCCGGTCATCAGGTAGAAGCCGATCATGCGCGAAGAGGTTTGCGGGAACCAGGCGGCGATGAGGAAGACACCTGGAACATTGCCGCACAGGGAATAGCCGATGCCCAGCAGCGTGGTGGCCAGATAGAACACCACCAGCCCATGCGTCAGCCCGGCCAGCAGGAAGCCCAGCGCCAACACGGCGGCGCCGAGCACCATGGTCCAGCGGCCGCCGATGCGCTTCATCAGGATGGCGGGCAGCGGACTGGACAGTCCGCAGGCGATGCCCAGCAGGGAAAAACTGAAGCCGGCCGCGGTCTGCGACCAGTGCAGCTCGCTGAGCATGCTGTACAGCACCACACCCAAGGAGGTGAATGTCGCCGCATTGAGGAAGAAGAATGCGGCGGATACCGCCGCCAGGACCAACCATTCGCGTCGCGCCATGAGGGTTTTCATCGGGATTGCCGGAGTTGACTGGAACTGATGCAAGATCTTTACCGCATTCGGATACGGCCTCTTGCCATCACATGCCCGATTGCTGGCCAAGCCGGGCCGGCCGGGCGAACTGCCGCAAGTTTTCTGGCGCTGCGGCGCAAGAACCGGGCAGCGGCGGCATGGACAATGCCTGCACGAATCTCCCATTGCGTACCGCACCATACCGGATCAGGACCGTCACATGCCCATACTTCCCCCCCGCACCTGGCTGATCACCGGCGTCAGCTCCGGACTGGGCCGCGCCCTGGCCGAAGTGGTGCTGGCCGGCGGCGACCGCGTCGCCGGCACGGCGAGAAGCGAGGCGGACCGCGCCGCGTTCGAACGGCTGGCGCCGGGGCGTGCGCTCGGGGTGCTGCTCGACGTCACCGACGAAGCCGCCGTGCGGCGCTGCGTCGGCGCGATAGAGGCGGCAACCGGCGGCATCGATGTGCTGGTCAATAACGCCGGCCGCGGCTTTGTCGGCGCGGTGGAAGAGGCCAGCCTGGCCGAGATCCGCGCCCAGTTCGAGCTGAATGTCATCGGCGCCGTCAGCGTGATGCAGGCGGTGCTGCCGTTCATGCGCCGGCGGCGCGCCGGCCGCATCGTCAACATCACCTCGGTGTCCGGCCTGGTGGGCTGGCCCAGCCTGGGCATCTACTCCGGCGCCAAATTCGCGCTGGAGGGCATCTGCGAAACGCTGGCGCAGGAACTGGTGGACCTGGGGATCAAGCTGATCCTGGTGGAACCGGGTGGCTTGCGTACCGATTTCTCCGGGCGTTCCTTGCAGCGCGCCGAGCGTACCCTGCCGGATTACGACAGCACCGCCGGCGCCTGCAAACGCATCCTCGCCGAACACGCCGGCAACGAGCCGGGAGACCCGCGCAAGGCGGCGCAGGCGATCGTCACCGCCGTGGACGCAGAGCGGCCGCCGCTGCGCCTGCTGCTTGGTAGCGACGCCCTGCGCTATGCCACCGGCAAGCTGGAGGGCCTGCAGGCAGAGATCGAGCGCTGGTCCTGGCTGTCGGCCACCACGGATTTCCCGGCGGCCTGAGCTCGCGGCCTGGGGCGCGAACCAGACAAACATTCATGCGCGGCGATGCAAGAACGTGCGCCACGGCCCCTGCAAGCTTCCAATCAGCACTAACGCCCCACGCATCATCGGCTTCAACTACGAGGAAGCAGCAATGGCCTTGATTTGCAAGGAAGGAGCTTTACGGGAGGATACGATTCCCACGAACCTGCACCAGTTGCCGGCAACGCCGAAAACCGTGCATTGGGGCTATTTCGACCCGGCGCTGGCGCCGGTGCTCAAGGTCCGCAGCGGCGACCTGGTGCAGGCCGAGGCGATCACGCATCACGCCGGCGACGCGCCCGAACTGATGATGGATCAGGGCATCCACAGCATTTTCCGGGAAATCCGGCCGGAAGACCGCAATCCCGGCGTGCACATCATGACCGGCCCGATCTTCGTGGAGGGCGCCAAGCCCGGCGACATTCTCGAAGTGCGCTACCTGCAGATGACGCCGCGCTTCAACTACGGCTCCAACCTGGCCGCCAACTGGGGTTATCTGTACCGCGAGTTCGACGAGAAAGAGCGCGTCACCATCTACCAGATCGATCCCAACGCGCATTACGCCGAGGCGCTGTATGGCTACGATTTTCCGGGCAAGTACATGACCCCGGGCACCATCACCCATTGCCCCGAGTGCAACCGGCAGCCGGCCCTCGAAGGCGTGCGCATTCCGGTGCGCCCGCACCTGGGCACCGCCGGCGTGGCGCCGGATGTGAGCGGCCGCATCAGCACCATCCCGCCCGGCAAGCACGGCGGCAACATCGACAACTGGCGCATCGGCGCCGGTGCCACCATGTACTATCCGGTGGCGGTGGACGGCGCGCTGTTTTCCATCGGCGATCCGCACATCTCCCAAGGCGACGGCGAACTGAGTGGTACCGCCATCGAAGCCTCGCTCAACGTGTTGTTCCAGGTGATCCTGCGCAAGGACTTCAGCTTCCCCTCGCCGCTGCTGGAAACCCCGGAGTGCTGGATCGTGCACGGCTTCGACGAGGATCTGAACTCGGCCATGCGCTTCGCCTCGATCGACATGCTGCATCTGCTCACCGAGCACCAGAACCTGTCGCGCAACGACGCTTATTCGCTGATGAGCGTTGCCGCGGACTTCGGCGTCACCCAGGTGGTCGACGGCCGGCAGGGCATCCACGTGCGCATCCCGCGCGGCATCTTCCCGTCGAAGAAGTGACGACCCCCGTCGAAGACGTGACGAGAGCGGCGCCGCGCTTCAGATAGAGGGCCAGCACGCCCGCTCCGGCAATCCGGTGCGGGCGGTGATGCGGGACGAGGCCGCCTGCGCCGCGGCGTACAGCGCGCCCTCGTCGAGCGTGGTGCAGCGATAGTTGTCGACCACGCGCCTGCCGTCGACCCAGACACTGTGCACGCCGCGGCCATCCGCCGACCACACCAGTTGACTGACCGCATTGACCAGCGGGCGCCACTCCGGACGGTCGAGATCGTGCAGCACCAGGTCGGCCTTCTTCCCCACTTCGAGGGAGCCGATCTGGTCTTCGAGCAGCAGGCCGCGGGCGCCGTTGAGGGTGGCCATGGTCAGCGCCTCGTGTGCCGGGAAAATAGCCGGATCGCGGCGTGCGTCCTTGAACAGGCCGGCCGCCAAAACCATCGCCCGCATCAGGTCGGGCACGCTGCCATCGGTGCCGAGCATGAGATTGATGCCGCCGGCCGCCATTTCCGGGAACCGGCCGATGGCAGTGGCGCCATAGGCACCTTGCAGCGCCGCCTGCGGGCAGTGAATGACGTGGGTGCCGCTGCGGGCCAGCAGCTCCAGCTCGCCGGCGTCGATATGGACCAGATGCGTCAGGCACAGATTGTCGCCGAGCACGCCGAGCGCATCGAGATGCTCGACTGGCCGTCGCCCGGTGTTGGCCAGGAACCACTCAGTATCGATTACCGCCGGGCTCATGTGCGCCGTCACGCCCACGCCATAGGCGTCGGCCAGCGCCTTGGCCGCACGCCAGCACTCGTCGGTATTGGTGGAATGCCCGATCAGGTTGGGCCAGGCGGCGATCAGTGGGTTGCCGGCGGCTGGATAACGCAGCAGCTCGCTTTCCAGAGTGCGCACCGCGCGGTCGGTCAGGGTCGCCTGCCGGTCCGCGGGATCGAAGGCGCGATCCTGCACCCATTGCCCGACGCGGCCGCGGATGCCGCTTTCGCGCAAGCCGTCCACCACCGCGTCCAGATCGATGATGGTGCCCGCCTCCAGAAAGCAGGTAACGCCGCAGCGCAGCATCTGCAGCGCCGCGAGCTGTGCCGAGAGGCGTTCCTCCGCCGGTGTATGCGCCTGGTACAGCGGCACCTGCCAGCGAAAGATGTTTTCGTCGAAATCGAGCGCTTCCGGCACGAAGCCGCGGGTCAGCGGCTCACCGGTGATATGCACATGCGCGTTGACCAAGCCCGGCGTCGCCACGAAGCGGCGGCCGTCGATCCTGTGCCGAGGCAGCAGGCCCGGCTCGATCTGCTCGCGCTTGCCCAGTGCGACGATACGATCGCCGCGGATGGCGATGGCGCCGTCCTTGATGATGCGCCGCTGCGGGTCCAGCGTGATCAGGAGGGCGCCGCTGATCAGGGTGTCGACGTGCTGTGGATCGGCTTGCATGGGTCCGTGCCCTGGCTGCTTGCGTTTGAAATCTGTTTGATGCGGCCCGATTGATGTTAGGCCGCGGCCGCAGCGGCCTATGGCGTCGCGGCGCACCATCCCTTGCTTGCGCGCGCACTGCCGCGCCGGCAGTCGTTTCTGGCGCGATTGCTGCGTGACCGTGACCAGGCCTTCACCTCACACATAACCGCGCTTCCGATGAGCCAGACCACCACTCCGCGCAGCGCAGCCGGAACCGTAGTCGCCAGCACCGTCGGCAACTTCGTCGGTGCCACGCCGATGGTGCACGCGGTGTTCGGCTCGTTCCTGCTGCCGCTGTGCGGCGAGTTCGGGTGGCCGCGCGCCGGCGTCTCCGGGGTGCTCGGTGTCGTCGCCCTCGCCGGAGCGCTCTGCTACCCCCTGGCCGGGCGGCTGGCGGATCGCTACGGCGCGCGCCGCATCATCCTGTTCGGCAATCCGCTGTTCGCCGCGGCGCTGATGGCGCTCTCGCTGGCCGACGGCAAGCTCGGCCGCTTCTATCTGCTGTTCACCCTGGTCGGCGTCAGCGCGGCCATCCCCAGCACGGTGCTGTACACAAAAGTGGTGTCGGGCTGGTTCCGCGAACGGCGCGGACTGTTCCTGGGCCTGACCGCCGGCGTCGGCAACGGTGCCGGCGCCACCCTCATGCCGATCGTCGTCGCCGTGCTGATCGCAGACTTCGGCTGGCGCGGCGCCTATATCGGCCTGGGACTGATCGTCCTGCTGCTCGGTTTTCCTTTCCTGCTGCTGTTGCTGCACGACCCGCCCGTGGCGGCTTCCGCCGACGGTGCGACGGAAGCTGCCACGGGTCCAGGTTTTAGCCCAGGCTTCAATCTTGGGCAGGCACGCAGGACCACGACATTCTGGACGATTCTGGCGGCGATAGCGCTCGGCGCCGGGTCGATGACCGCGGTGTTCGCCCATGTGATCCCGATGCTGCTTGATCGTGGCATGCCGATGCCGTTGGCAACGACGGTGCTGTCGACCTTCGCCCTGGTGGCCGTGGTTTGGCAGGTGACCATCGGCTACCTGCTGGATCGGGTGCGCACGCCACGGATCGCCTTGCCGTTTTATCTATGCGCCCTGGTGGGGGTGCTGCTGTTCCAGCACGCGGCCACGCTGCCGCAACTGCTGGTGGCGGCGGGGTTGATGGGCATCGGCCTGGGCACCGAATACGGCGTGCTGCCTTACTATATTTCGCGCTACTTCGGCCTACCCTCCTACGGCGCGATCTACGGCGTGATCTACGGCACCGTGGTGCTGACCATGGGCATCACACCGTTCCTGATGGACCGGGTATTCGATGCAACCGCGTCCTATGACCACGCCATCTATGCTATTGCCGCGGCGCTGGCCGTGGGCGCCGCGCTGATCGCCCGGCTGCGGCCATACGAGGATCTGACAGGATCAAGGCCGCTGGTCGCGGATGCGGCGTCGATGCGGACTTGCGGTACAGGCTGAAGCGAAGAGCTAAGCCACCAGGCTCCAGCAGGCTATGACCGACTGCGTCTCGGCCAGCAGAGCACAATTCTTGACCAGGCCGTTGAGCGCACCGTAATGCAGGTCTTCATTGTAGGCAGCGCAGCCGTCCTGAACCACGAAGACGCTGAAATTCAGATGAAACGCGTCGCGTACCGTGCAGTCGATACAGCAATCGGTGGTGAATCCGGCGACCACCAGGGTATCGATCCCGCGCTCGCGCAATGCACTGTCCAGTGTTGTCCCTGAGAAGCTCGAGAACAGCGTCTTCTGGATTTCCAGGTCGCCAGCCTGCGGCGCCACGCCGTAATAGTCAACCCCGGTGGTGCCGGCGCGGCAAATAGCTGCCGCTTCCGGCGGATATCCCTTGCGCTGCATCAGCAGCTTCAGCGCCTCGCTGTCGGTTTCCGGGCGGGTGACCACGCGCACGAAGACCACGGCCACGCCGGCGCCGCGCGCCGCCGCGATCAGCGCCTCGATGCGCGGCAACACCGGCGCGACCGGAGACAGATCAACGCCGGCCTGACCAAGCGCGCCATCCGGACCGATGAAATCGACCTGGGCATCGATGACCAGCAGCGCCGTGCGCGACGGCGCGATCATCGGCTGCAAGCTGAGGCGATCGACCGGCGGATCGAGCACGGCGGCATCAAGCGGCATGGGTTACATCCTTTGCGCCCTGCGGGAAGTGCGCCCGGATCAGCGGCAGGATTTTCTCGGCGAACAGCGGAATGCCGGCATGGTAGTCGGGAAAGATCAGCATCATGCCGTCCAGATCGCACTGTTCGAGGATCTCGATCATCTGCCGTGCGATGGTGTCGGCCGAACCGATCAGGCGCGCCGACATGAAACTCGAGCGCGAATTGGAAACGAACGAGTTCTCCTTGCCGATTTCGCTGTCGAGAAAGCCGTAGGCGCGCATCATGCCGCGCAGGGCGCCCTCGTCGAAGCCGGCCCGGAAATGATCGGCCTGCGCCTGCGCCGCCGCATCGGTATCCCCGATCACCAGGTTCATCATGCTGTAGGTGCGGATCCTGCGCCCCGCCGCCCGCGCCATCTCCTTCACGCCGCGGCTGACTCCGGCCATTTCCTCATTGTTCTTGCCGGAAACGAACATGGCGTCCATTTCCTCCACGGTGAAGCGGATACCGCGCTGCGAGCTGCCGGCGCAGACCAGGAAAGGACGCGACACCGGCTTGGGATCGGATTCGCAGTCGTTCATCTTGAAGTATTGCCCGTCGAAAGTGAGCGTCCGCTCGGCCCACAGACGCTTGATCACCTGGATCCACTCCGCCGCCAGATCGTAGCGCTGGTCGTGTCCGACATCGTCGCGCCAGGCGTGCATCTGGTCGAACTCGTCCTTGTAGGCGCCGGTGACCACGTTGAGACCGGCGCGGCCGCCGCTCACCTGATCCAGGGTGGCGATCATCTTGGCGGTGACCGCCGGGTTCTGCAGCAGGGTGTGCACCGTGGTCCAGACCTTGACGCGCCTGGTCACCGCCGCCAGGGCGGCCATCAGGATCTGGGAATCCAGCGAGTAGCGCCAGTGCTCGGTGACGCCGCCATAGCCGCGCCACTTGGCCATCGACATGATGAAGTCCAGCCCCACCTCCTCGGCCAGCAGCGCCGCCTGACGGTTGTATTCATAAGAGCCGTCGAGGCGGGGCGCATTGGAGGAGAGGATCCAGCCGCCGTTGGCCATCGGCAGGAAAACGCCGAAATCCTTGCCGGCGGTGTCCGAGGGCAGGCCGAAAGCGCCTCTCTGGGCTTGCGGTGATACGGCACCTGAAGGCTTCGGCGCCGTCGGCTGCGTTGTGGATTCAGTCATGGACATGGCAATCGATGAGTGTGGGTATGCGGCGGAAACGCCGCCGCTGTCGGCCCACCTTAACGCTCCGTCGGTGCGTCAAGCTTGCGCCACCGCGCCTGAAAACTTGCCCGGTAGCACCGAACCGCGCGTCCGCTGCCAATATATTGTGCTGATTCCAGCCGTATGGGGAAAGCATCAAAGCAGGTAACAGGATGAATCGCAGCGGTGCCGGCAGGTTCCGGTATGTCCCGGTACGCACAAGGCCTGCCCCTGCGCCCGTCGCGGCATCCTTTATGCAATCAAAACCCCGGGCAGGGCGCCGACTTGCCAGCAGACGCTCAAATCCTTGACCGGACCCTTGACCGGATGGGCCGGCACCCCAAAGAGCAGGTGCCGTCAAATCTGTCCCGGTCTCGGGGGAGAGGGGATGCGGCATCGAATTGCTGTCTCGATATTGTGGATTTCCATCGTCCGGCAGCAATTTCCTGCACCGATAAATGGCAATTTGTCTGATCCAGGTGCGTGCCGCCCGATGGTGGAGCATGAGCTTAAAACTGCCGCAGGCTTGGCGGAAAAGCGGCACCGGGGTCGATACAACTTCTTGGGCGCTGGAGGACAAGATTGTCTTTGTACATTCGTTGCACCCTTGATGCCAATAGTCACGGATTAAATCCATTTTGGCTTGTCATAGGGGATTGCAATGTCGATGCTTAGCGGGTCGGGTCACATGAAGAGCGGCGTGATGTCCTTGCTGTCCGCCGCTGTGCTTCTCAATACATCGGCTGCGCTGGCGCAAAGCGCCAGTCCAGATTCGCCGCCGGCAGCGGCTGCGGACGGCAGCGCTTCCACGGCGCAGCAGCAGCCGGGAGAGGCAGCGGCATCTACGGTTGCAACTGTTGCAACACCTGCCCCCTCCGATCAGACCGTTGCCATTGCTTCATCGGGCGGCACGGCGTCGTCCGACCGTTCCGCGCAAACGCTGGAGACCGTCACGGTGACCGCCGAAAAGCGCAAGGTCAGCGTGCAGGACGCGCCGATCGCCATCACCGCCATCTCCGGCTCGACGCTGGACAAGTCGAACGTGACGCAGATGTCGGACCTGAACGGCCTGGTGCCCGGCCTGACCATCGCCAAGAGCAGCGGCTTCGAAAACATCGCCTCGATCCGCGGCATCGGCTCGGAGACACCGGAAAACGCCTTCACTACCCAGCCGGGTGTCTCCTTTTATGTGGACGGCGTTTATATCGCCAATACGATATCCCTCGACGAGGCGCTGTTCGATGTCGATCACGTCGAAATCTCGCGCGGCCCCCAGGCAACCGTCTTCGGCCAGGCCTCGACCGGCGGCACCATCAATCTGATCGGCAACCAGCCGCAGTTGCACCAGTACGCCGGTTCGGTCGAAGCCAGTGGCGGCACTTACGACCTGTACCGCACCCGCGACATGATCAATGTGCCGATCGGCGATACGCTGGCGCTGCGCGGCTCGGTGCAGGTTTTTGGTCATGAGGGCTTTGCCACGGACACCGACATTCCCGGCTTCCGTCTCGACGGCAACCGCGACATCTCCGGCAAGCTGGCCTTGTTGTGGGCACCGACACAGGACTTCTCGGCCACCCTCACCGGACAGGTCTCGCACGGCGAGAATCCGGGCGCCGAGCAAAAGAACATTCTGGATACCAACCCGAATCCGCGTGTGGTGTCGCAGGACTATCCGAGCTATTTCAAGCTCGACACCCAGCTCTATCACCTCAACCTGGACTGGGAGCTGCCCTGGGCAGTGGCCAAGTCGGTCACCAGCTACCAGATCCTGGATCACAACCAGCAGGAGGACGGCACGCGCTGGGATGTGCAGAACATCGGCTACTACGATCACGTGCAGGCCTGGAACACCGGCATGCACGACTTCACCCAGGACCTGACGCTCAATTCCCGTCCCGGCGGCTTCATCGACTGGACCGTCGGCGCTTTCTACCTCAACCAGATCAACCATCAGTACGTCTATGAGACCAGCGATTACCCTGGCCCGGCCAGCGAGGTGGCGCCGTATCTGCTCTACGGCGACGATTCGCACATCACCCGCCACTCCTACTCGTACTACGCCCAGGAGACCATGCACCTGCGCAGCGACCTGCGCCTGACCCTCGGCGCCCGCTACAACTTCGACAAGTACGCCGGACCGGACAGCGTGTTCTTCGGCACGCCCAGCGAGGGCGAATACCAGAAGGGCGTGCCGACCGGTAAGGCCGAGGTGCAATACGACATCAGCAGCCTCAACATGGCGTACCTGAGCTGGACCCACGGCTACAAGCCCGGCGGCCTCAACAGCAACCCGGACTCGGTGGTGCTGGCGCACACCTTCAACCACGAAACCATCGATGCCTACGAACTGGGCTCCAAGAACCGCTTCCTCGACAACAAGCTGCTGCTCAACGTCGCCGGATATTTCTACAACTACCGCAACATGCAGTATCTGGCGGTGGACCCGGTGCCTTACCAGTACGGCGTAGGCAATATTCCGGAGACCCACATCATGGGCCTGGAGGCGGAATCCTCCTACCTGGCCCTGCACAATCACCTGCGGCTCAACGCCACGCTGACGGTGGCCCACGGCGAAATCGAGAGCAACTACACCACGCTGGATGCGCGCGAAGCCTCACAGCTGATCAGCCAGATTCCAGCCTGCCAGAACGGCGGCGCCTATTACAACCCGTCCTGCTGGTCGCAGATGGAAGCGGATTCCCCCAATGTCCAGGGCAACGCCGTGCCCAAGATGCCGCACCTGCAAGGCTCGACCAATGCCGCTTACACCTGGGACTTCTACAACTATGAGCTGGTGTCGCGGGTCGAGTACATCTACCGCGGCAATTTCCAGTACCGCATCTTCGACGACGGCGAGTACGACAAGGTGCCCTCGTACAGCCAGTGGAACCTGTTCTTCCAGCTGACGCCGTCGTGGCAGCAGAACCTGAATCTGTCGCTGGCGGTCAGCAACCTGTTCAACAAGGCCGGCATCAACTCGCGCTATACCGATCCCTACGGCACCGGCCAGACCAGCGACGAGTTCATTCCGCCGCGGCAGATCATCGGCACGGTGAGTTATCAGTTCTAGGGCGGCCTGTCCCATCCCGGCATTGAGACCACCAATGTTTCGATTCGCCTGTTATGCGGTGTTGATGACCGGGATATCCGCTTCATTGGCGGCCTTCGCGGAGCCGGGGGCCGTCACCGCCGACGGCCGCCTCGCCGGCCACAGCGAGGACGGGCTCGCCGTCTATCGCGGCATTCCCTATGCGGCGCCACCGGTGGGCGAGCTGCGCTGGCGCGCACCGCAGCCGATTGCGTCCTGGCAGGGCCTGCGTTCCGCGCAGAGCTTCGGCGACGATTGCGTGCAGATTCCGATGCAGGAGCCGCCGGGGCCGGGCTTCAAGCGTCCGCAGAGCGAAGACTGCCTGTATCTCAACGTCTGGGCTCCGCAGCGCAAGCAGCACAAACCGCTGCCGGTGATGGTGTGGATTCACGGCGGCGCCTTCATCATGGGCTCCGGTGCGTGGCCCTGTTATGACGGCCGTGGACTGGCAAAACAAGGCGTCGTGGTGGTGACGCTGAATTATCGCCTGGGCCGCTTCGGCTTCTTCGCCCATCCGGCATTGAGCGCCGCGGATCACGGCGAACCGCTTGGCAACTACGGCTTGCTCGATCAGATGGCGGCGCTGCGCTGGGTACGCCGCAACATCGCCGCATTTGGCGGCGATCCACGACGCGTCACCGTGTTCGGCGAATCGGGGGGCGCAACCTCGGTCAATGCGCTGCTGGCAGCGCCGTCCGCCGACGGTCTGTTCGATCAGGCGATTTCCGAATCCGGCGCGAGCGATCGCGATCTGCCGACGCTGAGCAAAGCGGAGAGCGCCGGCAAGGTCTGGGCGCTTGCCGAGGGCATCGATACCGACAATGCAGCCCGCCTGCGTGCGCTGTCGACCGACGCGGTCCAGCGCAGCACCAATGCCGCGCCGGCCGCGATGAGTCCGATCGTCGACGGCCGCACCCTGAGCATGAGCCCGGGCCTGGCATTCCAGCGCGCCTTGCAGCACAAGATGCCCTACCTGGTCGGCTCGAATTCATACGAGTACAGCCTGCTGCGTTGGGAGCCCCACGCGCTCGAAAGCATGCACCGGCAGATCGGATCCGACCTCGAAGCGGTCCTGGCGCCGTATCTGCACGATGCGCACGGACTGCTGGTGCCGCGCGACCTCGCCGATCAGCAACTATGGGGGGACTACTATATGGTTTCGCCCGCGCACTTCCTGGCGGAACGTATGAGCGCCGCCGGCGTGCCGGTATGGCTATACCGGTTTTCCTACGTGCCGGTGGCGCGTCGCGGCCAGGTGGCCGGGACGCCGCATGGCGGCGAGATGCCCTATGTATTCGGCAACGTCGCCGGACCGTCGATGTACGGCGAGGGGCCGCGGGACGGCTCCATGGCGCGGACCGCCAGCGCCTATTGGGTGCGCTTCGCCAGGACCGGCAATCCGAACGGCGGCGGCGCGGTTCACTGGGCGCGCTACGACGCCGGGGATGATCCCTTGCTCGATTTCACGGACGAGGGGCCGCTGGCACGACGCAAGTTTGAGGGCGACAAGATGGCGTCGCTGCAGCGCCTGCGGCTGCAGCGGTTCAGCAGCAGCGACGTGCCGACGCAATAAGGGAGCCGGATATGCAAAGGAAATGGCTGGTGATGGCAGCCGCGTCGCTGTTCTTCTGCTTCGCCACAGCCGCCACCTTTACCTCGCTCGGTGTGGTGCTGTTCACCATGGTCACGGAGCTGCACTGGACGAATGCGGCTGCCGGCGTCAGCTTTTCGCTGCTGGGGCTAACCTGCGGCTTGTCGAGCCCGCTGCCGGCAATCATGATGAAGTGGATCGGCACCCGCTGGACCATCGTCGCCGGCGGAGCGGTATTGACGGCCGCATTCGCCCTGGCCGCGGTATCTCAGCACCAATGGCAGTTCTTCATCGCCACCGGGCTGATGGGCATCGGCTTTACGCTTTGCGCCAACGTGCCCGGCATCTACCTGATCGCGACCTGGTTCCCCGCTAGCTCGGCGCGCATGATCGGCTTCTACTTCATGGCCGGCGCCGCCGGCGGCATTTTCGGGCCGCCGGTGGTCGAAGCGGTGGTGGAGCTGAGCGGCAGCTGGCGGGCCAACTGGCTGGTGATGTCGCTGACCGCCGCGCTCATCAGCGGGTTCAGCGCCTTTGCCATACGCGATGTGATCCGGGTGGAGAAGGTCGGGGACGTCATCCAGGCTCGCGCAACCCGCGGCGTCCAGTCCGCGGGCGGAGCCGAGTGGACCTCGCGCCAGGCGGTGCTGACCCGACAGTTCCTGATCATCGCCCTCGCCATGCTGGTGATTCAGACGGGGGTCACCACCGTGCACAGCGTGCTGGTGACGCATCTGGCCAAGCTGGGCGCCACGCGCGCCTTCGGCGCCTTTGCCATGAGCATCGTCGCCTTCACCGGCACCCTCACCAAGGGCGCCGCCGGTGCTCTGAGCGAGCATCTCTCGCCACGGCTGCTGTTGCTGTCGGGAGCGGCACTGCAGTGCCTGGCCCTGCTCAGCCTCGGCTTCGCCGACACCCATCTGATTGCCTATGCATTCGCCGTCGTGTTCGGCGCCGGCTGGGGCGCAAGCTGGTTGAGCTGCCATGTGCTGCTGCTGAAATATTTCGGAACCAGCGCAGCCGCCGGCGTGGTTTCCACCGCCACTGTGATCACCACCGCGGCCACCCTGGGGCCGCTGTTCGCCGGCATGATGGCCGATGCGACGGGCAGCTTCACGCCGATTTTCTATGTGTTCGCGGCCCTGCTGGCGGCGATCGTGCTGGGGGTCTCGCTGATGCCGCCGCCGCAGCGTGCCGGGACGCTGCAGCCGCTTCCTCCAGATGAGGCTCAGGTATCCATGACGGAAGCCGCGCGGCATGCCTAACATGGAATTGTTGATCCGCAGCAATCCGGCGCCGCAGGCGCGCGCCGCGGAAGCCGTCTGCCTGGTTCCCAGCGGCGACCGTTGCGGCGAGGCGCCGCTATGGTGTGCCGAGGAGGGCGCCGTGTATTGGGTGGATCTCAACCGTTTCCTGATCCATCGTTGCCGGCTGGAAAACCGCCACAGCCGATCCTGGTTCTTCGACGAACCGGTGGTGGCCCTGTCGCTGACCGACGTGCCCGGCGTGCTGCTGGTGGCGCTGGCCTCGCGCCTGCTGTTCTGGACCCCGTCCAGCGATACGCGGCGCGAACACGGCTTCCGCCTGCCCGACTTCCCACAAATGCGGCTGAATGAAGGCCGCACCGACCCGCGCGGGGATTTCTGGGTAGGAAGCATGGTCAACAATATCCAGGCCGATGGAGAGCCCGCCCCAATCGGCAGCGGCGGCGGACAGCTGCTGCGCATCCGTGCCTCCGGTGTGGTCGATACCTGGGGCGCCGATATCGGCATGCCCAACACGCTGTGCTGGAGCCCCGACCGCAGACATTTTTATTTTTCCGACTCGCTCGAAAACCGCATTCAGGTCTACGACTACGACCCGGACGATGGCGCGATCTTCGGCGGGCGCACGTTGTTGGGGTCATTCGAACGCGGCTGGCCGGACGGTTCGGCGATGGATGCCGAAGGCTGCCTGTGGAACTGCCGCTATGATGGCGCCTGCGTGGTGCGCATCACGCCGGACGGCCTGGTGGACCGCATCGTCGAACTGCCGGTGCAACACACCACCAGCTGTACCTTCGGCGGAGCCGACCTGAAGACCCTGTTGATCACCACCGCCGCGAGCCGACGCCGCGGCGACCGCCTGGCCGGCAGCCTGTTCGCGCTGCGCACCGAAGTGCAGGGCCAGCCGGAAAACCGCTTCCGCCTTGCTAACCTGACATGAATGGAAGATACGTGCGGGTTTCTCTTACCATCGAGCCAGGCCGCCATCGGCACAAGCCGCGGCTGCTGCCACCGCCCGCACCCACACCCTGAACCCAATCAATCGAGAGCTCCCCATGTCAGACGCTGCGCACCGGATCACCCTCGACACCATCGGACAGGCCGAGGCCGAAGCCGTCGCCGCGGCGATCGACCGCGACGAACTGGTGGCACTGGTGCTGTCCCTGTGCAATATCCCAAGCCCAATCAGGCGCGAGGCGCGCGCCGGGCAGTTCGTCTACGACTGGATGGCGAAGGAAGGGTTCGCGCCGCGCAAGGTCGGCATGGTGGAGGAACGCTTCAACGTCGTTGGCAGCTACGGCGGGCGCGGCGACGGCCCCAACCTGCTGTTTACCAGCCATCTCGACACCGAAAGCCCGTTCTACGAAACCCGCGACAGCGACAGTTTCCGCCCGGAATCTGTGGCGGATCGGCAGTGGCTGGAGGCCTGGCTCGAAGACGAAACCTTCTTCGGCCATGCGGTCGGCAACGACCGCGGACCGATGGCCTGCTTCCTGATCGCGGCGAAGGCGTTGAAGAAGGCCGGATTCGATCTCGATGGCACGCTCTACCTGACCGCCTGTCCCGGCGAGATCGGCCCGGAACCCACCGAGGAGCACCCAGGACTGGCCAATATCGGCAAGGAACTCGGCGCGCAATATCTGCTGGCCCACGGCGGGGTGGCGCCGGACTTCGCCATCGCCGCGGAGGGCACGGATTTCGGCATCAACTGGGCCGCCTCGGGCTATGCCTATTACCGCGTCAACCTGTACGGAACCTCGATGTTCACGCCCATCGTCGACCATGCACAGTCGGCGCTGCACAATCCGATCCTGCGCATGAGCAAGGCGGTGGAAGTGTTGCAGAACTGGGCGGTGGATTTCGAACGTCGCCATCGCTTTGAATCGGCCGGCGGCACCGCCATTCCGAAAGTGCAGATCTCCGCCGTGCGCGGCGGCAATCCGCAGTCCATCGGCGCCAGCAGCGAGGTCTGCTCACTGTATCTGGACATCAATCTGACGCCGGCGCAGACCATCGCCGGCGTCGACCGCGAACTGAAGGCGGCGTTCCGCGACGCGGGCATCGCCGACGTCGCGATCGAGCCCTACGTGGTGCGCCACGGCTTCGATGCCGATCCGGTGCAGGTGCGGCCGCTGGTGGCCGCGCTCGATCACGCCCACCGCCTCGTGCGCGGCTCGCCGATGGCCCCCAGCGCGCCGGTCTATTCGAGCATGTGGCGCGACCACAACGTCTTCAATATGAACCGCATCCCGGCGGTGACGATGGGGCCGGTGCGGTGGCG